>JBAVDD010000211.1:0-6043 GCA_049587035.1 Acidobacteriaceae bacterium
AGCCAACACCCTCCAACCCCTGATAGCCCCTCTCCTCCATCCCGCCGCCTAACCCACCCAGCGCGCGTCACCGAGAATATAATTCCGCTCGAACGCCTCTCAAAAGGAGCTCTCTTCCCATGGCCCCGAATTCCAACGTGAGCCGTCGCAGCATCCTGCGCGGCGCCGCCCTGGGAGCAGCCGCGCTGGCGACCGGAGTAGACCCCCTCTTCGCCAAACAACCCGCGCGCCCCAACATCGTCTTCATCCTGGCCGACGACATGGGCTATGCCGACCTGGCCTGCTACGGCCGTCCAGACCTCCGCACCCCGAACATCGATAGTCTCGCCGCGCGCGGCGTCCGATTCCTCCAGGCCTACGCAAATTCAGCAGTGTGCTCGGCCACGCGCACCGCGCTCATCACCGGCCGCTACCAGGACCGCCTCGACGTAGGCCTCGACGAGCCGCTAACCACGCGCAAGACGGGATTACCTCCCAGCCATCCCACCCTCCCCTCGCTGCTCAAAAAGGCTGGCTACGGAACCGCCCTGGTAGGAAAGTGGCACCTCGGGGAACCTCCGAAGTATGGGCCGTTGCAGAGCGGCTACGACCACTTCTACGGCTTCCGCGGCGGCGCAGTCGACTACTTCACCCACTCCAACGATCTCTGGGACGACGACGTCCGAGTCGATCAGCACGGCTACCTCACCGACCTCCTCGGCAACCACGCCGTCAACCTGATCCATGGATACGCGCAAACCCGCCAGCCCTTTCTGCTCAGCCTGCACTTCAACGCGCCGCACTGGCCCTGGGAGGGACCCGGAGACGAGGCTGAGTCAAAGCGTCTCGTCGACGGCCACCTACGCATAGACGACTTTGACGGCGGTTCACAGAAAACCTACCAGCGGATGATCGAAGACATGGACCTCCAGGTAGGCCGCGTCGTGGACGCACTGCGCGCAAACCATCTCGAAGAAAACAACATCATCGTGTTCACCAGCGACAACGGCGGCGAACGTTTTGCGGACACCTGGCCCTTCACCGGACGCAAGACCGAACTACTCGAGGGCGGCCTGCGCATACCGGCAATCATCACCTGGCCGGCGCACATTCCTCGCGGCCAGACCACCGAGCAGATAGGCATCTCGATGGACTGGCTACCCACCCTGCTGGCCGCGGCAGGCACATCGCCTGACCCGGCCTATCCCTCGGATGGCATGAACCTTCTACCAATCCTCACCCACAACGAGCCCACAATTCCGCGCAAGCTCTTCTGGCGCTACAAGGGCAACGCGCAACGAGCGGCCCGCGACGGCGACTGGAAGTTCCTCAAGATTCTGGACAACACATTCCTGTTCAACGTAGTAGACGATCCGATGGAGCGGGCCAACCTGAAGGTGCGACACGCAGACATCTACCAGCGCCTGCAGACCGAGTGGCTAGCCTGGGACCGCACCATGTTGCCAGAGATCGATGCCAGCTTCACGGATACTTTTACGGGCAAGCAGCTGGCAGACCACATCGGCCTGCAGAAGGCGACCGGGAAGGCAGATAACCCGCCCCCAGGCGCCAGCCCAGAGGACTAAAAAGCAACGAGCGCACCAAACGATGCACGCGCTTTCTACAAAACTGCACCCGCAACCATCACCGCTTCAAAGCCCATTCAACGTCACTGCGACTTCGCCGCCTTCAAAGGCGACAGCGCAACATTCAACCCCACCACATCGCTATCCCCCACCGCCACGCTCTGTTTCCCGCCATCATAGCGCTGCAACGTATCCGGCACCATAAACTGCATCGGCCCCGAAGACGTCTTCTTCGCAGGCCCCGTATCAGCGCCACCCGACACCGTAAGGTTGTACGTCCCCGGCGGCACGAACCCCACCGTAAAGTTCCCACTCGCATCCACGCCCGCACCACGCACCACATCCTTGTCGCTAGCGTCCGTCAACACCACCGCCCCCGAATTCAACCCATGCCCGTCCTCAGCCGACACCACTCTCCCACTCACCGAGTGCATCCCCGTCACCTTGATCGTCAAATCCTCACCCGTAATCTCATCCGCCGCATGCACCGTCACCGCCTTCGCCTCGGCCTTATGGAACATCCCCGGCGCATACACCACCAGCGGCTTGTCCGCGTCCATCTCCGCCACATTCATCACACCGCGCTGCATCGCAAACCCCGTATGCAGCAGCACTGTAGCCTTCACCACATACTCACCGGGAGCCAGTCCCGCAATCCGATACTGCCCCAGGTCATCGGAGATCGACACCTCTCCACCAGAGTTAAGCCCCTCAGCCATCCCCAGCATCATAAAGTCCGACGGTCGATTCTTGCCTGTCGCCTTGGTCGATACCGCCGTCACATATGCCTTGGACGCCGGGCTCCCATCATCCCAGGTCACATGCCCCGAAATAGCGCCACCGCGCTGCGCCGTAATGTCCATCGACGCGCCACCCTCACCTCCCACATGCACCACCGGAATCCCCGGCAGCTGCTTCTTCGGGTCCGCTCCTGTGTCAATCGCCGCCTGCACCACCGCCTGCGGCTGCACATATCCCGGCACCGAAGCGAACACATAGTAATCACCCGGAGCCACATTCCCCACCCAGTAGCTCCCATCCAACTCCGTCTCCGTCAGCACCACCGTACCGCCATCCATCACGAACTTCACCGTATCCTTCGCCCCAGTCACACCCGCAGCCGGAGGCGTCACCGGCCCCGTATCCTGCGGAACCCCCAGCAACACCACCGTCGCAAACCGAGCCGGCCGCTGCGTATCCCCGCAAGTCACATGCCCCGAAACCGTTCCCGCCTGCTGCGCCATCATCGGCAACGAGCAAACCATCGCCAACACCAACCCACCGCAAACCTTCCCCGACATCATCATGCGAACCAGTATCCTTCTACCCGCTCCTCACGCCAACCAAAATCCCACCACCCAAGACGACCACACACTCCGTCACATATCATTCCCCCACCAGCCCATGGCCCAACAACCCGCTCCCCAAACCTCTCGCACCAACCGCTGGACCACCCTCTTCGTCCTCGCGCTTCTCTGCATCCTCTCCGCGCAGATCATCCACGCCATCCGCACCCAGTCCCTAACCTGGGACGAAGACGACCACATCTTCGCCGGCTACGAAAGCTGGACCACCCACGACTTCGGCCTCAACCCCGAGCACCCGCCCCTCGTCAAACAGCTGGCAACCCTCCCGCTCCTACCCCTGCACTTAAAAGTTCCACCCCTCCAAAACCGCTTCTTCAAAACCGAATCCTACCTCGACGGCCAACAGCTCCTCTTCCACAACGGCCCCGCCGACGGCGGCCACTACTCCGTCGAAACCCTAGTCTTCCGAGCCCGTCTCCCAACCCTCCTCTTCGCCCTGGCCGCCGCGCTCCTGGTCTTCTTCGCGGCCAGAGAAATGTTCAATCTAACCGCCGGCCTAATCGCCTTAACCCTCTTCTGCTTCGACCCAACCCTGCTAGCCTTCGGCGCCTACGTCACCACCGACATGGCCGCCGCCTGCACCATCTTCGCCACCATCTACGTCCTCTGGCGATACATACAACACCCCACCCCCACGCGCCTGATCGTCACCGGCATCACCGCCGGCATAGCCCTCGGCTGCAAGCACTCCACAGTCCTCCTCGCCCCCATGATCGTCCTCCTCCTCCTCGGCGAACTAGCCGCCCGAGCCATCTCCGGCCGCCGCCCCCGCGACCCCAACCAGACCACCCTCGCCCGCACCGCGCTCCACTACACCGCCGCCTTCGCCATCATCACCGTCATCGGCGTCTTCGTCCTCTGGTCCTTCTACTTCTTCCGCTACAACGCCCGCCCCGCCGGCCTCCACCTCTCACCCTCCCTCGCAGACTACGTAGGTCCACTGGCCGGCATTCAAGCCCGAGGCCTACTCTTCGCCGCCCGCTTCCATCTCCTCCCCGAAAGCTATCTCTACGGCCTCGCCGACGTACGCAAGATGGCCGACAACATGCCCAGCTTCTTCTTCGGCCACGTCTACGAGCACGGCATCTGGTACTACTTCCCCGTAGTCTTCCTCATCAAAACCACCCTGGCCACACTAGCCGCGCTAGCCCTGACCGTCTTCGCCATAGCCCGCGGCTACCTCCGCAACGCGCGAGCCCTCTGGTTTCTCATCGCACCGCCCGTCCTCTACTTCGCCGTAGCCATGTCCTCGCACCTCAACATCGGCGCGCGCCACATCCTCCCCGTCTGGGTCTTCTGCTGCGTGCTAGCCGGAGCCGGACTCTCCGCGCTCATCCAGCACAACCGCCGCTGGCTCTATCCCGCGACAGCAATCCTCATCTGTCAAATCGCCACCACCCTCCACGCCTCTCCCAACTACATCGCTTACGCCAACGAAGCCTGGGGAGGCCCCACGCAAACCTACCACTACCTCTCCGACTCCAACACCGACTGGGGCCAGCAACTCCTCGCCGCCTCCGCCTACCTCCGCGCCCACAACATCCACCACTGCTACCTCGCCTACTTCGTCACCCCCTTCGTCCTACCCGCCGACTACGGCATCCCCTGCACCCTCATCCCCACCCCCGACTCCCTCGGCACCTACCCTCTCCCCAACATCCCCACCACCATCGACACCGCCACCGACGGCCCCATCCTCATCAGCGCCGGCGACCTAAACAGTTTCGAGCTAGGCTCCAGCGTCCTGAACCCCTATCAATCCCTGATGAACGCACACCCCACCACCTCCATCCAGGACGGCATCCTGGTCTTCAACGGCCGCTTCACCCTCCCACTAGCCGCCGCCCTCCCTCACGTAGGACAAGCCTGGGCATACCAGCAAGCCCACAACAACCCCGCCGCCCTCCGCGAAGCGATCCTGGCCGAATCCATAGCCCCCAACGCCGTCCAGCCAGAGATCGTACTAGGCGATACCGAAGCCGCCGCCGGCAACAAACAAGCCGCCCGCCAGGCCTACGCCAGAGCCACCACCACCATCAACACCATGGACCCCGACGCCCGCGACAAGTGGCTAGCCACAGTCAACCAAAAACTAGCCAAGCTCAACTAGTCAGACCCACCATCATCCATCTCGACCGAACCAAAGGATCCCCACACTCCCACCCATACTCTGTCATCTCGACCGGAGGCCGCAGTGGAGAGACCCCTGTATTGGCTCTTGCCTTTGCCTTCGCCTTCGCCTTTTTGGTTTGTCATCCCGCAGGGATCTGCAGTTGCTCTTGCCTTTGCCTTTGCCTTTTTGGTTTGTCATCCCGCAGGGATCTGCAGTTGCCTTTGCCTTTGCTCTTGCCTTTCTTCAGACAATTTCTAAAAGAAATTGTCATTCCGAGCGCAGCGAGGAACCTGCTTCCCGCTCGCAAAGCGAGCCCCCGTTCTTGCCTTTAGCTAGAAGCTAAAAGCTAGCAGCTAGAAGCTGCCTTTCAACTCCCCCCGCACCCTCTCCATAGTCTCGGCATAAAACGCCAGATTATGCACCGAGCACAACGTAGCCCCCAACTGCTCCCCACTAACCATCAAGTGCCTTAGATAAGCCCGCGTATACCGCCGGCAGACCATACACTCACACCCCTCATCCAACGGCCGCTGGTCCTCGGCATTCTCCAGCTTCTTCACATTCAACCGGACAACTCTACTCCGACGATCCCGTGGATCTTCTCTGACAAACGCCAGCGCATGCCGCCCCGCGCGCGTAGGCAGCACGCAATCCATCATGTCGACGCCCATCCGCGCATACTCTTCAATCTCATCCGGATACCCCACGCCCATCACATACCTCGGCTTGTCCTTAGGCAAAAACTCCAACGTCCGCGCAATCATCTCCCGCGTAACCTCCCGAGGCTCACCCACCGCCAGCCCCCCAATTGCATACCCTGGCAAGTCCATCTCCACCAACCGCTCCGCCGACTCCCGCCTCAAGTCCGCATACATCCCTCCCTGCACAATCCCAAACAAAGCCTGATGCTTCCCCCCCAACTCACCCGCCCAAGGCACCTCCCCCCGATGCTCAACCCAATAAGCCTTCGACCGCTCCGCCCAGGCATGCGTCAGCGC
>JBAVDD010000212.1:0-2502 GCA_049587035.1 Acidobacteriaceae bacterium
GGCTATGACGACTACTTCAACGCCTGCGCTCCCATATATGGGGTTAGCAACGGTGACGGTGTGACACCCTCCCAATGCGGAGTGGGAGAATGGTACTCCGTGGTCAGCCCCAATCCAATCGACGGCATACCGTTGGTCAAGGATCTAGCGTATGTCGGCGACTTCGAAACCCACTTCAAGGATCTGGCAACTTTTGGTGAACTGACTTGGCATTTGACGTCTGCATGGACCGTGACAGGCGGAACGCGCGTCTTCAAGCAAACCGTATCGCAAGCGCAACAGACCGGTCTGCTATTCGACGGGCCGGCCTACGTTGCCAATCTTTCCCTCAGCGATTCGTGGCGGCGCGCGTTGTGGAAAGTCAATACCGCCTACCAACTCGACAGCTCGAACTTGCTATATGCCACTTGGTCGCAGGGATTCCGCCGTGGCGGCGTGAATGCCATACCTACCGCCGAACCCGCTGTCGGCTACGTGACTCCCCCGGGGATTTTCAAGGTTCAGCCGGATACCGCCGATAACTATGAGATTGGCGCCAAGGGAACATTAAAGAATCGGTTTCGCTATTCGGCGGCGATTTACGATATTCAATGGCACAACGCGCAGGAAGGAGCCTATCTCACGCCGCTCGTGCTACCAGGGGCGATAAACGTCGGCAATGCCTTCAGCCGCGGATTCGAGACAGAACTCTACGCCAGCTTGAGCGATCATCTCGCGGCGCAAGTGGACTACACCTACGATCAGACTAAAATCACGTCGTTCTCGGCGTTGGCATTGGAAGCTTTGTCCGTTCCGCCACCGGTGGTTGGATCGACACTGCCGGGCACACCCAAAACCAGTGTCGCGCTGGGGTTGGAATACGGGCACGTGCAGCTCGCGGGCGGCGAGATTCGCTACGGCATCAATGGCCACTACCAAAGCACAGTCATTCCGGCACTGTCGGCGACGGTGCCCTCGGTTCCCGGGTATACAACAGTGGATACACGGGCCACTTTCACCCGGTCTCATTGGGCAACGACCCTCTATGTCGACAATCTGACCGACGTGCTCGGAGTCAACTCCTACACGGATACATCGATTTACGGCAAGTACTACCAAGCCGTGGTATCCAGGCCCCGCACGATCGGCGTTACGGTTAGCTATTCTTTCAAGGAGCGGTGATAACAGGACACCCGCGAAGTGACCTGACCCGCGCGATGCCCGTGGCGATATTTGCACGCGCAGGTCCGGTCGTGAGCGACGACGGTACTGATGTTGCCCGCCTCCCGGGATCAATCTTCACGATAGACTTGGCTATGCGATACCCTCCGGAGAGCATGTGACAGGCAAAAATGCGCCGTCTGTTCGTCGATCGTTAGCTAGCTCCGAAACGCATTCTATCGACTTTGTGCCGTTGGATGAGCGGTATGGCTCGCCGTGGAGGTTATTCACCCTGTGGTTCAGCGCGAACTTTCAGATCGCGGCTCTCGTTGTGGGATGCCTTGGTGTTGCTGCTGGACTATCTCTCGCTTGGTCGTGTGTGGCGATCGTCATTGGCGTATTACTCGGCACCGTCTTTATGGCCGCGCATTCGGCACAGGGACCCCACCTCGGCATCCCGCAAATGATTCAGAGTCGAGCGCAATTCGGGGTTTTTGGTGCTGGTTTGCCGCTTCTGGTTTTCGTTTTTGCAAACATACTGTTTGCCGCCGCGAATGCAATTATGATGAGAGATGCAATCCAGCAGCTCTTACCTATTGGAGGAACCGCCGCCATTGTATTGTTTGGCGCTGTAACTCTCGTCATATCGTATTTCGGATACGAGCTAATTCATCGCGTCGGGTTCTATTTGACGATAGCCTCCGGCGCCCTATTCGCGCTGACGTTAGTACTTGTCAGCAGTCATCCGCTGCCGGAAAGTATGACGGCTTTACACGTAAAATTACTAAAGCCCGCGGCGTTCATGCTCATGATCACACAAGCCACGTCGTGGGCTCTTGGCTACGGACCATTCGTAGCAGATTACTCTCGGTACTTGCCGGCCACCATTCGAACCAGTACGACGTTCTGGTTCACCTATTGCGGTAATGCGCTGGGAGCCGGCTGCATAATGCTTCTAGGCGCAGTGCTTGCCAGCGTTTTTCCAGGCGATCTGCCGGACATGGCGTTGACCATCGCAAAGCTATTTGGGCCGTTTGGCCAGATAGCGTTGATCGTGATCGTACTCGGCGTCCTTCAGATGAACGTGCTTTGTGTGTACAGCTCTTTTATGTCAGGAGTAACCATTTTCACGGGCTTCTCGGGCGTAAAAGTGCTGAATCGTGCGGCCCGGCTTTGCTCAATTCTTGCAGTCACGACTGCCGCCACGATTGCCGCCGTGGCTTCGCAGCATCGGTTCAATACTTTTTTCAGTGATACGCTGATTGCGCAGGTTTACCTAATCGTTCCATGGAGCGCGATTAATCTCGTGGATTATTACTGGATTGCGCGAGGTCGTTATAGCGTTCCGGACATCTATGACGC
>JBAVDD010000213.1:0-27045 GCA_049587035.1 Acidobacteriaceae bacterium
CCGTGGTCTCGCCCGCTTCGTGAACCTTTGTAACTTTCACCAGGTTTCGCGCAACGGAGACATTCAACAGTGTCTTGCCCTTGTTCTCGCCGCCCGTAACTTGCGTGGTCGTTTCATCCTGCGCAACTACGGCGAAGAGGTCTGCACCATGTTTGGGAAGGTCTCCAGTAATCGACACCTTCGCAACGATGGCGTCGCCCTCCACCGTTGCAGAAACAATCTGTAACGTCGCGCTAGGTTCTGCCTCCGCCTTCTGCAACGCATTCAGCAGCGCATGCGGATCGTTCCCCGAAACCTGCGTTTCTCCGTCAATCACCATCTGCGGCGTATACACGCTATCGAGATGAAACTTCTGGCCGTAATCATTTTGCCGGTCGGTAATGGTGCTGGAGTCGAAGGGGTCCTTCCATCCGCCGTGGTCCCAGTAGTTCACGTGCTCGCTGATGCCAACAATCAGCGAGCCTTCCTTCGTACGCTTGCCGTCGATGGCGCGCAGAAGATTGTCTGCCGGCGGACACGACGAGCACCCTTCCGAGGTAAACAACTCCACCAGCACCATAGGCCGGGTGGTCGTTTGAGTCGGGCTCGGTTGGGCTGCAGGTGGAATCAAAGGCAGCCCCGCAAGGCGCGTGCCCCCGGGGGCTCCGAGCGCGAGCACCACAAATCCCAGGACGAGTTCCATCCGCATCATCTGCATTGCGTTCTACTTTACGCCTGAACCTCGGAGCGCACCATTTTCTCCGCATTCACCAGCCCTCGGTTAGCGTAGCTGGCCTTCACGAACTCCCGGAACAACGGATGCGGCTCCAGCGGCTTCGACTTGAACTCCGGATGAAACTGGCAGCCAAGGAAGAAGGGATGATCCGGAATCTCGACGATCTCCACATAGGTTGCGTCGGGAGTGGTTCCCGTGAGGCGCAATCCCCCGCCCGTCAGCACAGCTTCGTACTCACGGTTGAACTCATAGCGGTGGCGGTGGCGCTCGCTGATGTTGGTCGTGCCATAGGCCTTCGCGGCCAGGGATCCGGGCTCCATCACGCACTCCCACGCGCCCAGGCGCATGGTTCCGCCCATCTCTTCCACGCCAATCAACTCGCGCAGCTTGTAGATGATGCGATGCGGTGTTGCGGGATCGAACTCGCCGGAGTTGGCTTTAGACAGGCCGCACACGTTGCGTGCAAACTCAATGCACGCCGTCTGCATGCCGAGGCAGATACCGAAGTATGGCACCTTGTTCTCTCGCGCATACTTGATGGCGTTAAGCATGCCCTCGATGCCGCGTTTGCCAAAGCCGCCGGGAACAAGGATTCCGTCGAAACCGGCCAACTGCGACTCATAGCCCTCGACCTCCAGCCCCTCGGCCTCAACCCACGTCACCTTCAGCTTCAAATTCGCATGCAGCGCGCCATGCACCAGCGCCTCCTTTAGCGACTTGTAGCTATCTTCATACTCCACATACTTCCCGACGATCCCAATCTCAACCTCATCCTTCGGGTTGTAGGCGCGCCGCACAATGTCCTCCCACTTGGACATGTCCGGCTCTTTGGTCTCTATGCGCAGGTACTTCATCGCCAGCGCATCAACGCCCTCCTTGTAGAAGTTCAGAGGCACCTCATAGATCGACGGCACATCGCGCGCCACCACCGCAGCGGCCTCTTCCACATTGCAGAACGCCGCAATCTTCGACCGCATCTCGCGCGGCACCGCGCGGTCCGCACGGCACAGCAGAATGTCCGGCTGGATACCGATGCTCAGCATCTCCTTCACGGAGTGCTGCGTCGGCTTGGTCTTCAATTCCTGTGCTGCAGCGATCCACGGAATCAGCGTCACGTGCACAAAGCAGGTGTTGTCGCGCCCCATCTCCTGGCGCATCTGGCGGATCGCTTCGAGGAAGGGGAGCGACTCGATGTCGCCAACGGTTCCACCAATCTCGACTATTGCAACGTCGCAATCCGCGCCCACCTTGCGCATCGCGCTCTTAATCTCATTGGTAACGTGCGGAATCACCTGCACCGTCTTGCCGAGATAATCCCCTCTCCGCTCCTTGGTGATGATCTGCTCGTAGATGCGGCCGGTGGTCAGGTTGTTATCGCGCGATAGCTTGGCATGGGTAAACCGCTCGTAGTGGCCAAGGTCGAGATCGGTCTCCGCGCCGTCGTCGGTGACGAAGACTTCGCCGTGCTGAAAGGGGCTCATCGTCCCAGGATCGACATTCAGATACGGGTCGAACTTCATCAGGTTGACGCGCAGACCGCGTGCCTCCAGCAGGCAGCCAATCGAGGCTGCTGCCAATCCTTTGCCTAAGCTCGACACAACTCCGCCGGTCACAAAGATGTACTTTGCTGACATAGCTGCTACCTCTTTTGGTGGGTGGTTTGGGTTGTGCTCGGTGTGCACAATCAAGTATATCGCGTGGCCTGTGGAGATGTCGTCTCCTTGCGCTATCCTTCCCTTATGGGACTGGATTCGCTCACCCTGTCACTGGAACGGCGCGCCTTTACGGCGTTACGCTCGTTTGCCGACCGCAAGAGTCTGATGCCGGCCCATCTGCTCACCGGCGAGCGCGGCGAAGATGCGGCCTACTATCATCTGCGCGGCCTCGGCTACACGATCGTGGCACGCCGCTGGCGGGCGGATCGGCTCCGTGGGGACCTCGATCTGGTCGCCTGGGACGGTCCTCAACTGGTGATCTTCGAGGTCAAGACCCGCACAGCGCATGACCTGGCTCCGGCCGATACTGCAGTGGATCGCCATAAGCGCCGGACTCTGCGAAAGATGGCGTATGCCTATCTCCGCCAGTTTCCCGCCATGGTGCGTTCCTCCATCCCTCTCCGCTTCGATATCCTCTCGGTCTATCTGCTACCCAACGGCGCGGAGTTCGAGCACGTCCGCGAAGCCTTCCCTGTTCGGGAATCTTAACCCTCACTAACCGCGGTACCTACGCGCATCCTATTTTGCGTTCGTCGGTGTCTAATAAACAGAGGACCAATTCGATGCAACGAGGACGCCGCTGATGAGCCTGACAGATCTGATGGATGCACCTGCCTACGACCCGACCCGCGATAATCGCCGCCGTAACATCATCATCGGCTTTGTGGTCGCAGTCGTTCTGCTCGGTGCGATTGGGCTCGCCGGTTATGTCTCCGGCCACGGATGGCTCTATAGCAACCTTGGCTACGAGCACCGCGTCAACAACTTCTTCGACGCCGTCCAGGCCAAGGACTACGGCAAAGCCTACGGCATCTACTACAACGATCCTGACTGGCAGCAGCATCCGGACAAATACAGCGGCTACCCACTGGCGCGCTTTACGCAAGACTGGACGGTCGACAGCCCCATCAACGGCCCCATCACATGGCATCATGTGGACAAGTCCGTCTCTGCAGGCAGCGGCTACTTCGGCACCGGCATCATCGTCGCTGTTCGAGTCAACGGCGATCACAAGATCTTCATGTACGTAAATCGAGCCGACAAGACCATGACCTGGCCAGCGCCGTACGTCTTCAAGTACTGAGCCACAGGCAAATCCCGCCTTCTGCCTAGCCGCTCAGCGCCTCGATGACCGCCTGCTCCTTGCCTTCGAGCGCGCTGCGCGAGACCCCCACGACCACTACCATCACAGCGGCCGCCAGCAGCGGAACCCCCAACCCTGCACGTAGCGAGTGAGTCCAGTTGGAGACCATTCCCGTAGCCAGCGGCAGCAGGGATGCGCCCACGCCCGCGATTGTAAACACGGTCGAATTCTCGCGGTGCCGCAGCGCCGCGGCTATCACCAGCGGATACACCGGCCCCGCCGCCAGGCCAAGCACCGCCGCTGCCAGCATGGTCACCACGCCCAGCGGCCACGCAATCAGCAGCGCCAATGCTCCGGTCATCGCCACCATGCTCGAACCCAGAACCCACCGCTCCGGCAGCCGCGACGCCCACGCCGTCGAGTGCACCGCCCGGCTGACTAGCGAACCCAGCCAAAGGAACGTCGCCGCGCCAATCGTGATTCCCAGTGAGTCGCCTGCGCGCTGTGCGTAGGCGGTCAGCCATCCGCCCGCCGCAGCGTCGACACCAGTGGCTCCAAAGATCAGCACCAGCAACGGCCACGGAACGCCGAACCGCGCTCCATCTCTTCGCCGGCTCGCAGATTCCTGCGGTCTCTCCGCCACAGCACTCGCTGCGAGGGGCGTGCTCTGCTCTATCCACAACGACCACGCGGCGGCAAATGCAAAGAAGATCGCCACTCCCAGCAGTACGTGTTGCGCATGCAGCACGGCGTCCCACTGCGTGATCGAACGCCCGCGTGTCGACCGCAGGGCAATCCATGGTCCCAGGGCCGCGCCAATTGCCCACACCAGGTTCAGCCGCGTCAGTTCCAGGCGTCGCTTCTCCGGGAAGCGTTGTGACAGCAGCAGGCTGATCGAGGTCATCGTGAGCGACAGGCCAAGTCCATACAGCGCAATGGCGCCATACGCCGTCCATTGCCCCGCCCAGCCCAGGGCCAGCGCGCCCAGTAGGGTCAGCACCGAGCCGCGCGCAATGGACCGGTTCATCCTTCCGCGCGCACTATAGGAGCCCAACGAGCCAACCCCGTAAAAACAGAACAGCAGCAACCCGCCGCGCGCGTCATTCATCGACCACCGCATCAGAAGCAGCGGTAGAATCGCACCCGGAATCGTGAGAGCGACACCTGTAGCAATAAACCCGAGGTACAAGGGCGCCTTGCGCCGGACATCCTTCCAGATCGTGCTGCTCACCGCCACTCCCCAACCAGAGTGGTGGACCCAACCACTCTCCTGTTGAACCAGTTTACCGAGACTGCAGCCAGAGCGGATGCGCTATGTCGCTCGGTGAGGTGTCGCCGGGATCACGTGTCCCGATCGCGACTCAAGGATGCGAGTCAGGGATGCGTGGATGTCGATACAGGCTCGTTCACCGTAAGGATCTGGTCTGCGTGAACGTTGTGCAAGGTCTGGATAATGCCGCTGGGCCAATGAATCTCTACAGACTGGGCGGTCTCAGCTGAACCCAGGCCAAAGTGGGCTCGCTTGTCGCTCGCCGACAGATAGCTGCCGCCAGTGGTCACCGTCACCCACTGCGAGCCCTTCGTGGTCGTCAGCTTAATAACGGCGCCGATGCCATCCCGATTGCTCTTGTGCCCAACAAGTAAGAACGTGAGCCAGTGATTGCTGGTCGCGGTCTCGTTGCGAAGGATGTAAGCCGGTCCGTCATTAGTTGTGACCACCGCATCGATTCGACCATCATTGTCGATGTCCCCCACAGCCAAACCGCGCCCCACCCATGCTTGATGGAAGGGCGCGCCGGATTCCGCAGATACATCAACGAAGCCTTTCCCTGTGTTGTAAGCGAGCAGCGGCGGCTCCTTGTAGCGCAACTGCGGGTAGTCCAGTTGGACATTATCGAGGTCATGCCCTTGCACAACGAACAGGTCTTTGCGGCCGTCGTTGTCGTAATCAAGAAAGTGCAGGCCCCAACCGGAGTGCAACAAAGTTATTCCGCCGATGCCGCTGATGTAGCTGTCATAGGAAAAGCTGCCATCCCCGTTGTTGCGATACAGCGCGTACACCTGGTTTGCCAGGTCGCTGATGAAGAGGTCTGGCAGGCCGTCATTGTTGTAGTCCTGAAGGTCGATGCCCATGCCCGCATAGGTTCTGCCGTCGCCATCGACCGCCATCTCTGATGGCATTCCCACTTCCTCGAACGTCCCGTCTCCCTTGCCCTGGTAGAGATACTCCACCATCGAATCATTCGCAATCGCCACGTCCACGTGACCGTCGTCGTTGAAATCGCCGATCGCAATGCCGAGGCCTTTGCCTGGCAGGTCCAGCCCGATCTTTGCCGAGACCTCGGTGAAGTGGCCGTTTCCATCGTTATGGTAGACCAGCGGCGTGATTGGCTGAAACACGTCAGGATGGCAGTAGGAGCGATAGCCTTCGCGATGCTCTCCGCACCAGATGTCATCAAAGTCCCACTTCATATAGCGCAGCACAACCAGGTCGAGCAGGCCATCATTATCCAGGTCAACCCACGTTGCAGAGGTGGACCAACCGCTGCCGCCGGTGCCGGAACTCTTCGTCACGTCGGTGAACGTGCCATTTCCATTGTTGTGATACAGATGGTTGCCACCATATCCGGTCACGTACAGATCATCATAGCCATCGTTGTCGTAGTCTCCTACGGCAACTCCCATGTCATATCCAACGCCCTGCAGACCTGCCTTCTCCGTAACATCCTCGAAGGTGCCATCGGGCTTTTGATGAAAGAGCCGGTTCCAATACTTCGGGCCGGTCTTCTGCGGAATGGTTCCCTTCGGTGTGGGATCGGCGAGCGGCGCTCCGTTGGCAAAGAAGATGTCGAGCCGTCCGTCGTTGTCGTAGTCGAACAGCGCGACGCCCGATCCCATGGTTTCAATCAGATATTTCTTCGACGTGTGTGAGGCCTGGCCGAGGAAGTTCACTTTGCTCTGCTGCGTGATGTCGACAAAATTTCCAGGAACTACGTTCGCTCGCGTTGCTGCCCCAGGAACAACGTGCGCAGCCGGAGCAACCTGTGCCTGAACCTGCAGGACGAACGCCGCACTCAGCAAACCCACGCATACAGCGAAACTACGCATCGGCATTATTGTTTGCCCTCGGTAAGCGTGACAATCCTGTCGACGTGCGGCACAGAGAAGCGCTCTTTTGCCCCGCTTGGCCAGTGAACTTCGACGGAGTCGATGGTTGTACTGGTGCCCAGCCCGAAGTGAACGCGCGGGTCATTCGTGGATGCATAACTACCACCGGAGACCACATCGCCGCGCTGCCGCATCTTGTTTGTCGTGAGATAGACGGTGGCGCCGACGGCGTCACGCGGACTTCTGGGACCGCCGATCAGCTTGAACTCGATCCAGTGATTCTTGTCAGGAGACACGTTGCGCAACAGCGCCGGCACACCGTCGAGCGTGTTGATCACCACGTCAAGCTTTCCGTCATTGAAGAGGTCCCCTACGGCCAGGCCTCGCCCTACGTACGTCTGCGCGAGGGCTGTGCCTTCAACGGCCGGAATCAATTCAAACTTCGTTCCACCGATATTGTGAAACAGCAACGGCCGCTGCGCCCAACTTGTGCCCCAGGGCATACGGTCTACCGCCGGATACACGTGTCCATTGGCTACAATCAGATCCTTCCATCCATCGTTGTCGTAGTCGAAGAACGCCGTGCCCCAACCAAGAAATGGAATCGTCGGCTCGGCGATGCCCATCTGGTAGCTGATGTCCGTAAAATTTGCGTCCCCATCGTTGCGATAGAGCGGGTTGTAGTCATCGGAGAAGGTCGTGTTGTAGACATCGATGAGCCCATTGTTGCGATAGTCGCCGGTGGCCAAACCCATCGACGCTGTTTCACGGCCATTCTCATTCAGCGCATAGCCGGATGCATAACTATCATCCTCAAAGGTGCCGTCGCCTTTGTTGATGTAGAGATAGTTTGGGGTCGAATCGTCTGTTACCAGCAGGTCTGGCCTGCCATCATTGTTCACATCGATGAAGACGGACGACATGCCGTAGTATCCATTCTTGTCGGAGACTCCGGCCTTTTCGCTGACGTCGGTGAAGGTTCCGTCGCCATTATTGTGGAACAGGTGGTCTCGCTCGCCCTTCAGGCCGCGAGGCCCGCACATCACGCTTACTCCTCGAAAATTACAAAGGCTGTACCCCACAGCCTTCGTTCCGGGGGCGGGTGGATTCGCAAGGTCGTAGTGCACATAGCCGGGAACAAAGAGATCGAGCCGCCCATCGCCGTCGTAATCCCCCCAGGTCGCGCCGGTCGACCAATTCCCAAGCTGCACGCCCGCTTTCTCTGCTACGTCGGTGAAGGTCCCGTCGTGATTGTTGTGATAGAGGCGATTCTTTCCAAAGTTGGAAATATAGATGTCAGGCCATCCGTCATTGTCAAAGTCTGCGATGGCGACGCCCGTTCCCCAGCGGTCGTTGGTTACTCCAGCCTTCTCGGCGACGTTGGTAAACGTGCCATCGTGATTATTGTGGAACAGCGCCGCGTGAGGGGGCGTCGTCTTGCCGGACATCGCATCGTACGTCGATCCGTTGACGAGGTAGATGTCGAGCCACCCGTCGTTGTCGTAGTCGAGAAGCCCGACGCCCGATCCGTTGGTCTCAATGATGAAGTGTTTCGCCGGAGTGCCCATGACGTGCCTCCAGCTGGTGAGTCCTGCTTGCCGAGCAATGTCCTGGAACAATACGGGTCCCGTCTTGGTAAAGCCTCCTGCTGTGATGGGGCGATGTTCCGCATCGAGGACCGCGGCGTGGGGTGCGCCGGTACTGGACCCGCCCATGGCGCCAGCTTGCGGGCGTTGTCCCGAGGTGTTGGATTGCGAGCCTCGAGTGAGTGTCCCCGGCGCGGTGGACTGCGCCCCGCAAACGTTCGACACAGGCAGCAAGACGAGACTCGCTGTCAGCACAACGCCAAACGCCCAGCTACCCATGCGGACTGAAAGCCTCAAGCAATGTTGATTCCGGCGTGAAAGACAAGTTGGAGCAAATCTCATACATCCCTACTTCGCGCCACAACCACAGCTACTTAAGTAAACAATTTCTATCAGATTCTACTTTCCCATGCGAACGACCTTATAATCCACTCTGACCGCTGCCAGAAACGTTTGCAGTCGGTTCAAGGATTCGTCGTTGTGGGGCAAAAAAGAGGAACCCGGCGTTTCACGCATCTCGCGATTCCTGACGCAATATGGCGCCGATCTCGCATCGGGTCTGCGACGTTCGCTATAGCACTCATTCTGTTCACGGTGAGTTCGTTGCTTGCGCAGGCCCCCACCGTGCCGGCTCCCCAGGGACCTGCCAGCGGGAATGCTCTACGCGCGGTCCAAACCATGATCGATGCGGGTCAGTTCAAGCATGCAGCGGCTACGCTGAGGCTCTTCCTTGCGAGTGAACCGGGCTCTGCTTCCGCTCATTCCAAGCTGGCCTATTGCATGTTGCGCATGGACGATCCCAAGGATTCCTTGAAGGAATATACCCGTGCAGCGGCCATCCAGCGCCCCAGTTCGACGGATCTCCAGAATGTTGGCAAAGACTATGCGCTGCTCAATGATATGGCGGATGCCGATCATTGGATGATCGCCGCCGTCCGCATGGACCCTGCCGATCCTGAGGCATGGTATGGCCTGGGACGGATTCGTTATTCACAACAGCGGTTTCAGGACGCGTCCAAGTGCTTTGAACGAGCCTTGGCGCTTGACCCGCGGAGTGCGAAAGCCGAGAACAACCTTGGGTTGTCCTACGAAGGGCTCAATCGTACCAAGGATGCCGTTGCTGCCTATCGCAACGCCATCGAATGGCAGAAGGGTAGCCCGCATCCGAACGAGCAGCCCTTGCTGAATCTCGGGATCGTGCTGCTGCACCAGGGAAAGCTGCCCGAGGCGGAGCAATTGCTGACCCAGGCTGCTTCCATTGCACCGCGCGACCCTCAAATTCGGGAGCAGTTGGGTCATCTGTATTTGCAGTTGAATGAGCTTTCCAAGGCTCAAGAGCAGTTTCAGCAGGCGATCGCGCTCGACCCGCGCAATCCGGCTTTGCACTTTCTCCTGGGAAGGGTTTACCGAGCAGAAGGGAATGATCAGAAAGCAAAGGTCGAGTTCGCCAGGTCAGCCGCTATCAGCGGATACCATTCCACACCCGCTGCTAACTGACCCCAATGCCCATCTTCCTTCTTCAAAAGAAATGCGGAAACAAACGGTAGTCTGCTTGATGGACGTGCAAATCAACCATTCGGTGGATTTCTGATTGACAGTTTTCTATTCGGTGGGATATTCTTTGGCTCGATTTCGAGAGTCCTTTTTGGAAGTAATGAAGTAAACGCTTTCCCGGTGTTCTCTCGATTATGGCAGCATAGAAAGCTTGATGATCCGGGTTCGCTTCTCGAGTCTGGTCCAGAAATGACAGCTGGCGCACCATCAAATGATCGCAGAACGACCATTTATTGCAACTTCGTACCACTTTCAGGAGCGCTTC
The DNA here is from genome assembly GCA_049587035.1 of Acidobacteriaceae bacterium. Lineage (GTDB taxonomy): Bacteria > Acidobacteriota > Terriglobia > Terriglobales > Acidobacteriaceae > Granulicella. The sequence continues at coordinate 10,028 of JBAVDD010000213.1, forward strand.
ATGAAGAGTTTTGGAAAAATCTGCAGTCTGATGTTGGCAGCGACCTTAGCGTTTGCCCCAGCAGCTTTCGCCCAGTCGAGCCACGGTGCGATCGCCGGTACAGTTACCGACCCAACGGGTGCCGTAATTCCGGGCGCCAAGGTCGTTGTCGTGGAAGCTGCGACCGGAGTCAAGAGTCAGACGGTTTCCACCTCAGCCGGGGACTACAGGTTCACGGAGCTTCCGGTAGGCGCCTACACAGTTACTACCACCGCTCCTGGCTTCGCAACCTCGACGGCAACCGGGGTTCAGGTAACCATTAACAGCACCACAGGGCTGAATGTAAAACTCACCATCGGCACGCAGACACAGAATGTCACAGTAGACGCGAGCGGCTTGCGCCTGGAAACAGAGAGCTCCGACGTCGGTGGCACGGTCTCGAATAAGCAGGTAGAAGATCTGCCGCTGTCTCTGGCATCTGGTGTAGGCGGACTTCGTTCGCCGGAGACCTTCGTCTTTCTGCTTCCCGGCACGACCGGGCCCGGCACCGGTACCTCCGGTAATACAGGAAATGGCGTGTTCTTCTCCCGTTTGAGCGGCGGTCAAGCATATGGCGCCGAGGTTCTGCTGGACGGTGCGAGCATTCAGCGCAGCGAAAATGGATCGTCTTTTGACGAAACGTCGCCCTCGATCGAAGCTCTTCAGGAGTTCAAGGTCACCACGTCCGTGCCTTCCGCGGAGTTCGGCCGCACGACCGCCGGCATTGAGAGCTTCTCGATAAAATCCGGCACGAATGTCTATCACGGCACTGGTTATGCGATCGTCAAGAACCGGGTCTTCGACGCCAACAGTTGGTTCAACAACGGATATAAGGCTGAACAATGCGTTGGAGTTCTTGAGATCAACTGTACTTACAGCAAGCCTCAGGATAGTAAGTATGACTACGGTGGGGTATTGGACGGTCCAGTGCGCATTCCGCATCTGTACAACGGAAGAGACCGCACTTTCTTCCTCTTTGCATGGGAGAAATACCAGCTCCATCTCGGTGGTGTGTCGGTCTCAACGGTGCCTACGGCGGCCGAACGGGGTGGAAACTTCTCCGACATTCTTGGTGGACCTATCCCTGGAGGAACGTCCGTCCCGGGAATTCCGTATGATGTCGATGTCAATCCCTGCACAGGCCAGCCAATCCTATACAACCAGATCTTCGATCCCACGACGAGTGTTCAAAACAGTCCCAACGTCTTTTGCCGTCAACCACTGTTGAACAACACCGTGCCGAGCGGCTACATGAGTACGACCGCGCAGACGTTGGTCAAGGGCCTTCCGAATCCCAACCGGCCACCTTTGTCAACCGACATATTTGGATATAACGGCAACTACTCCCAAGCCGGTGTCGCGCCGAACACGAACACCACGTACACCATCCGGGTTGATCAAACCATTTCCGAGAAGAGCAAGATTTTCGCGACTTACGACACACGTCAAAACTTCAAGCTAACCGCCGCTCCCAACCTACCGGAACCGTTCAACAGCCAGGGCTATATCCAGACGTTCACGACGCACTATTCTCGCGCCGGCTGGGACTACACCTTTACTCCGACGCTGCTGAACCATGTAAATCTTGGGTACAATCGCACGAACAGCGTCAACCTCGGTGCAACTCTGGGAACCAGCGAGACGGCAACCTCTGCGGGCCTGGCGAACGACAATTCCACTTTTTATCCGGTTATTGTCTTTCCGAGCCCTGACCAACCTACTACCTGGGGCCAGCAGCAGAACGGCGACAACATTGATAACGGTGTTCGTATCAACGACATCGTAAGCTGGGAGAAGGGCAGAAACAGCATCAAGGTCGGCATCGATGTCCGTTACCAGCAGTATTCGGTTATCAATTACAATCAGGACACGCTCAACTTCTACCGGGATCAGTCTACTGCCAAGAGCTTCGACTGTTGCGGTGCTGGTAATCCATTTGCCAGCTATCTGATGGGTGAAGTGGGCAACGGAAGCCAGGCGGTCTTCAATGATTCTCCCCGCTGGAACTCGCACTATATCGCTGGCTTCTTAGAAGACGACCTGAAGGTAAGTAATAACCTAACCCTCAACCTCGGCATTCGCTACAGTGTGGACGCGCCTCGCCACGAGGCTCTAAACAGGACGTCGGAGTTCAGCCTCACAGCCCCGGATGCGGCGGCTGGCGGATTGCCCGGCGCGCTCGTCTTCGGCACCAACTGCCATTGCAACACGGCGTGGGCCGATACTTGGTATAAGGACATTGCACCTCGCGTAGGCTTTGCGTACATACTGCCAGGAACCAACAATAAGCTGGTGCTCCGTGGTGGTGGTGCAATCATCTATGGCCCTCTCCAGTACAACGACTTCGGCGGTGCCATGTCCTTCGGGTACAACGTAAATCACGCCTTCTACTCGGTGGCCGGTCCAACAACCGGAGGGGCGTTTACGCCTGCTTTCCGCCTCGACTCGGCGTCTCCCGCCGATCCAACCAATGCCAGTGTCGGCTTCCCGGCTTTCAGTTACGCGCCAAGTTTGGATCCGACACAACTCACCGCTCCCAATGGTCCAAATAGTTTTGACGCCGTGGGCGGCGAAGTAATCCAGCCAAAAGATGGCAGGCCATCGATGACCACAAGCTGGAGCCTGCAGCTCCAGGATCAATTGGCGCAGGATCTAATCCTGACCATCGGTTACCTCGGACAAGCGTCGCAGAACCTGCGGTCCGGCGATCTCTCCAACATCAACAACATCGATATGAAGTACTTCAGCATGGGTGATCACCTGAACAACAGCGCTTACCTCATTCCAGAGGGTGGTTCGAACTCCGGGGTCAACGCCCCGTACTCGACCTTCTCGGGTGAGGTTGGACAGGCGCTCCGTCCATTCCCGCAATACGACTACGTCCAGGGCGACTGCTGCCTGGAAAATCTGGGTCACTCAACCTACGAGTCGATGATCGTGTCGCTCGCACGGCGCTTCCGCAATGGGTTCAACCTGCAGGCGTCGTATACCTGGTCGAAGAACCTGACCGATGCGGATTCGACAATCCCGTTCAGCTATGTTGGCGGTAACGAATTGGAGCAGGCAGAAGGCTCCAGTAATTTCAAGTTGGATAAGGCCGTCAGCGCACAAAATACGCCGCAGCAATTTTCATTGAGCTACCTCTATCAACTGCCATTCGGCAAGGGGCGAAGGTTCCTCAACAAGAATTCGGCGCTGAGTCTTCTGATTGGTGGCTGGCAGGTAGGCGCCATCCAACGCTACCAGAGTGGCCAGCCGATAGGCTTCGGTTGCGCCAGCGGAATTCCTTACTACCAGAACTGCATCACCTTCGACGCAGGTCCGGCATCGGCAGGTGGTACGAGCTTTGCCAGCGCGGCGTACAAGAAGAACAAGAATGGCCCAAGCTTCTTCAACCAGGAATCGTGGTTCAAGCCGGCCTATCGGGCACCAAACACAAACAGCACACAGACCTACACTGACCCTGGGGTTCCGATGTCTGAGGCGGCATTCGTCGACGAGAACCGGGAAGGCCAAAACTGGCCTCGGCCTTATACCGCCGATTGCGGAAACCCGGCGCAAGACAACAACTGTTCGTCGGATCCCTTCACCCTTGGCAATCTGCGCCGTGAAACCGAGGCCATCACAGGCCCCATTTACAAGGCCGAAGATGTCAGCTTGATTAAGGACTTCCACATCAAGGGTAGGTTCGCGTTCCAGCTGAAGGGTGAGGCCTTTGATGTCTTCAATCGTCACCGGATGGCTCTGCCGGACCTGCAGCCTAGCGATTCCTCCCAAAACACTGGCTTTGGTATTCCCACAGGCACGGATTATGGCCCGCGGAACATGCAGGTTACGGGGAAGATCACCTTCTAGTTCTCAGGAAGAGCGCTTCCTTCCGCCACCACGAACGGCCAAGCGAGTGCTTGGCCATTCGTCTTTCTCCAGTTCCCTCAGGTAGCGTCCCATAGATTGTTCGCATCTTGTTCGCGTTACCGAGGAGTCATTAGAATCGTCGAAGTACAACCTATGCTGGCTGAAGCCCTACTCGCGATCTCTATGGCCACCGGCGGCCAAACCGCGCCTCCTTCGTCTCCTCAGGACCTTCTCGCTCAGGCGCAGCAGCTGCAATCTGCCGGCAACTTTGCGCAGGCTTGCGATCTCTACGAAGAGCTGCTGCAAGGGGATCCAACCAGCGCCGATGCAAAGGAAGGGATGTCTTACAGCACCGAGCATCTTGCGTTGAATGATCGCGCCGCGGGTCATATGGACGATGCACTCGCTGCCCTGCTGCGTGCACAGAAGGTTGAACCCGCCGATGTTCGAGTTCTCTACGATCTCAGCATTCTCGAAGACGAGATGCATCTCGATCAGAACGCAGACAAGGTGCTCGACCAGCTCACTCAGCTGGAGCCGAACAATCCGAATGTCTTGTACGCACGGGCGCGCGTCAAAATGGATCTGGGTCAACTGGCCGCCGCGCAGCAGAGTATGCAGGCGTACCTCAGGCTTCGACCTCTCGACGCGTCGGCACACTTTGGGATGGGGCGCATCTATCTCCTAGGGCTACAGTTCGACAAAGCGCGCGCAGAGTTTCAGCAGTCCATCATGATCCAGCCGCAACAGAGCGAAGCCTACTATCAGCTGGGCCAGACGCATCTCGACCAGGACGACTATGCGGACGCGATTCCCCTCTTCCAGAAGACACTCGCGCGTGATCCGCGGCACGGCGGCGCGCTCACGGGCCTGGGTATTGCCGCCTTCAAAATGAAGCACTACGACGAAGCGAGCCAGTGGCTTACGAAGGCGATTCAGGTCGCCCCGGACTATCAACCCGCCCATTACTACCTCGGGCTTACGCTTGCGCGCCTTAATAAGCCTGAGCAATCCCGTCGCGAGCTTCAAACGGCAGCCACGCTCGCGGACAAGAACAACAAGCAGTCTGCAAACCGGCTGCAGCTTCTCAAACCTGGTAGTCAGCCGTGACCCTTCGAACGCTTGAGGCCTGCACAATATGCTGAAATGTACTTTCTCCTTCTGCACGCGATCTGCGCTCCTGGTTCTCGTACCAGTGGTGGTTGTTGCCAGCCAGCGGCCGACGTATGCGCAGAATTCTTCGCACACTGTTGCGTTGATGAACCAGGGCGCTACAGCCATGCAGCAAGGGAATGCCGCGCAGGCGGAGCAGGACTTTCAGCAGGCCGTCACAGCGGCTCCGCGCCTTTCAGACGCCTACCTTGGGCTCGGCATGGCGCAGCTCCGCGAGGGAAAGCTGGAAGCCGCGCAGAAGTCTCTCGCGACAGCCAGTGAGCTGAAACCGAAGCTTCTCAGCGCACACATGTTTCGCGGCATCGCGCTCTTCCAGATGAACCAGCTTGAGCCGGCCATTGCGCAACTGAAAGAGGAGATCACGCTACAGCCGAAGAGCTCCGAGGCGCTCACATGGCTCGGCATCATCGATCTGCAGGCCGGCAAACCCGAGGAGGCGTCCGCCCCTCTCGACGAAGCTGCCGCACTGAATCCCAACGATCCGAACATACTCTTCTACCAGGTGCGCGCTCATACGCTCTCTGCGCAACAGGCCTTCCGCGCTCTGTACAAGATGAACCCTGACTCCTGGTACGTTCACCGTGCGCAGGCCGAGATAGACTCCGAAGCCAACGAGCCCGACAAAGCCATCGTCGAGTACAAGGCTGCGATCAAAGTCAATCCCAAAGACCCAGATCTTTACGAAGAACTCGGCGACGAGGAGCAGAAAATCGGGAATTCGCTCGAGGCTGTGAACGCCTATCAAACCGAGCTCTCGATTCATCCGGACGATCCGATCGCTCTGTTCAACCTCGGTAAGATTCAGGTCGAAACCGGTGACCCACAGCAGGGAATCGCGTTCCTGCGCCGCGCAGTCGACGCCCACGCTGCGTCGGCACCCACCGACTTCTATCTCGGCTTAGGGCTGTCCAAGCTGGGAGAAAATGAGGAAGCAGCAACCTGGCTGGAGCGCGCGCTTACCAACTCACCCTCCGCCTTCATCCTTCAGAGCGATTACTACGAACTGGTTCGCGTCTATCAGAAGCTCAATCGCAAGTCAGATTCCCAGCGCGCGCTCCAGGAACTCATGAAGCTGAAAGCGCAGTCGTCCCCCGGAAAACAACCCTAGCCCCAGCTGCGATTCCGAAGGATTTTCATTGACAGTTTCCTTTCAGTGGTCGTATCTTTCTCATCAAGTAAACGTTTGCCGAACGTCTTGGCTTACGACTCTTTAGGTTCAGACCGCGCGATTCATCGCAACCTGGTCTCCTATCATTCCGCATCAAGGGAAATTCCGCATGCCAACCCGCCTGAAGCTTTCATTCAACCTACCCCTCGCCGCCACGCTCGTTCTCTTCATGTGCGCGCTTGCCATAGGATGCGGCGGCGGCGGAAGCACGGGAAGTACCGGTGGCAGTTCCGGGGGATCGACCACGCCTGACCTGGGTGTTCAGGGCTCCGTTAGCGATACATACGGCTTCACCTTGACCAACGCCAGCAGTGGGCTCGTGCTCGGAATCTCAGGGCAAAGTCAGGTGGCCGGAACCGCTCTGGCTCAGGAAACCAATGCCGGCTCGGCGACCACGGACGACATGTGGCACGCCATGCCCATGGGCTCCAATCAGCTGGAATACAACATCGAAAACCTCCTCACGCATCAGGTGATGGGGATCGAAAATGCGTCCACGGATACTGGAGCAACGGCGCTCCAGTACGCCGACAACGGCACCAACGATCACCTGTGGGAGTTCTACCTGCTCACCGATGGGAACTACCTGCTCAAGAATGCAAATAGCGGCGATTACCTGGAGGACAGCAACTCCAACACGACCTCGTCTGCGGTGATCGACCAGGGAACTCGGGCCACCTCCGGTACCGGATGCGCGTGTCAGGAGTGGAAGCTCGCCAACTCCACGACTCCTGCCTATCCGTCTCCGCGCGCGGTTTCAGGCACGGGAATCTATGTACATGATCCGTACATGCTGAAAGACCCAAGCGGCACCTATTGGTTGTACGGCACGCACCAGACCCTTGCTTACTCTACGGACCTGACAACGTTTACTTATACGACCCTCACGACCCCCTACGGAGCCTGCACTTCGACTCAAGCCGGTGCCTGGATCACGGCCGCGCAGCATTGCCCCGTCATCGGTCCGGACTTCGCTTCGTGGAGCGGTCTGCAAACGCCTCCATCTGACAACAGCGGCGCAAACATCGACGTCTGGGCCCCGAGCATGCTCACTGCCGGTGGCACCTATTACCTCTACTACGCGATTCCATATGAACCCTCCACCGGTGCCGAGGCGGTCATCGGCCTGGCAACCAGCAGCAACCCCTCCGGCCCCTGGGCAGACAAAGGATACGTGGTCTCCTCGTGGACGGCTGCCACCACCGCTCCACCCTCCAATAGCACCTGGAACTTCAACACCGGAACCACCTGGAACGCCATCGATCCCGATCCATTTGTCGACGTCAGCGGAAACTGGTGGATGTCCTTCGGGTCCTTCCAGGACGGCATTCACCTGATGCAGTTGAATCCATCGACGGGCTTGCCGACGTCGCCCGGCCTGTTGACCTATCCCATCATCGCGGCGCGTGCTGCAGGAGAGGAGGGCTCGTTCATCTATCCGTATGTGGTGAACGGTACGCAGTACTATTACTACTTCGCGTCGATCAACGTTTGTTGCAGCGCCACAAGCGCCTATCGCATCATCGTGGGACGGTCAACCAATCCCCAGGGCCCCTATCTTGATCGCGGCGGCCTCAACCTCACGGCGGGAGGCGGAACCATCGTGCTCAGCACGCACAGCAACATCGTCGGTCCTGGCGGTCAAAGCGTGTTTACCGACACGGTCGGCGGTGTGGCAACGCCCACCCTCGTCTACCACTATTACGACGGCAACAATAATGGAACCCCCACGCTCGGTATCAACCGCCTTGGCTTTACCAGCGACGGCTGGCCATACGTCGAGTAATAGCGCTACGCACAAACCTGGCGCAGTTGATCTCACGGCTCCAAGACTTCACGGTTCCAGGCCAGCATGCGGCCAGCCACCGGTCCAGTCAATGGTTGAAAGCTGCATCGATGGTCTGCCCGTCTTCGCGTCGTAGGCATGGAAGACGATCAGGTCTTCGCCCTTTGGCCTCATGTACACGCTCTCTCCTCCGGGACCTAACCAACGAGAGTCGCCCACAAGCAGCTGCATTCCGCCGCCCATCAGCAGGGGCTTGCCGGTTTCGTCCACATAGGGGCCAGTCACAGACTTCGAGCGCCCAACCATTGTCTTGTAGGTGCTCTTGACGCCGCGGCAGCAAAGGTCCCACGAAGTAAACAGATAGTAGTAGCCGCCATGAAATACAACGAAGGGTGCTTCGATGGCCTCCCAATCCGGGGGCAGGCCTGGGTGCGCTGGCGCAGCATCTGCGGGCTTCGCTCGGCGCGCCAGGGAATAGAGCTTCGTGTCCTTCGACGAGAGCAGCCCCGTCGCATTATCCAGCCGCCGCATCTTGATTCCATCCCAGAAACTACCAAACGCGAGCCAGTCGTGGCCATGATGATCCCGCACAAAATTTGGATCGATGGCGTTAAAGTTGTCCATCGTAGTCGACTCCAGTACCAGTCCCTTGTCCACCCACTTAAACTCCGGCGATGATGGATCGAGCGTCTTATTCACCGCCAGCGCAATGCCAGACGTATTTTTTCCAAACAGAGAGTAGGCATAGTACAAGCGATACTCGTGGTCTTCGTAGGACACATCAGGGGCCCACAAATCCTTGGTTCCCGGACTGCGTTTCGTGATCCACTCTGGAATCGCATCGAAGACCTGTCCACAAAGCTTCCAGTGCTGTAGGTCGTCCGAGCAACGCACCGCGAACTGGCCGCCCTGCCGTGTCCTGCCCGTAGCGAAGACATACCAGGTCTTGCCATCCTTTGCGATAGACGGGTCATGGGTCCACGCGACATCACCAGAGAGGCTGTAAACGCGGGGACTTTGCGCCCTGACACTGCCTGCGGCAAGGATCAGAGCTGCGAACGTAAGCGCAAGTGTCGATCGGGAAAACATAGGGAACTCCAGGCGAGAAGGCTGTGCACAGTCACGACCGTGCGTCCCGAAGCCAACCCGTTGGGAAATCGTTTTCTGCAACCGTTCTAAAGGCCACAGAGGACGGTTGTCAATCGAACACGAAATGGAATTCTGGTGGGCCCGGAGGGATTTGAACCCCCAACCAAGGGATTATGAGTCCCCTGCTCTAACCGTTGAGCTACAGGCCCATCCATGACGTACAGCGCCCCCTGGTAATTGTAGAGGGCAACTGTCGTCTCGGCTTCATGCCGATCTCCATTGTAGGACGCGGGAACATACTTGGCTCACGAACGACTATATCGGCCGGTGCAACCCTCGCAGGTTGCACCGGCCTCCGATCTAGTTGTCGTTGCGGTTGTTCGGGTTCTCGGTGTCGTCGTACGGCTTCGCTCCACGCGGGTCGGGAGCAACGTCAGCGGGCTGTGTGTACGTCTTGCCGTCAACGACCAGCCGCACCGTATACTCGCCCGGCTCCAGAGCCACCGGACTCCTCCGCGGCGCACCGCGCTTCCGTGGCGCCGCCTTCGCCGGTTCGCTGTCGGAGCAGGCATCATGTGGCCGCGGCTCCGCGTGCCCACCACCAAACTCCCCTCCGCGTTGTTGCAGAACGTACAGCGCGAAGCGATGCATCCCAGCCGTTGCGACCGGCGGTGGCGCTGGCTCTCTCCAGATCGCCTGCACGTCGATCTTTTCCGTATCCACCGGCTTCACCGGCGTGTCGCTCGCCGCGCATGCAAGGATCTCGCCCTTGTTGTCGAGCAGCTCCAGCTTCAGCGGTGTTGTCGGAGCATCCTTCAGCCAGTAGTACGCCAGCACGCCTGCCGGAGGATTCTTCTCCTGCGGCTCCTCTGGCGGCAGCGGCGTTCCATCCTCCGCACCCGGCACCAGCGCCAGCGCCGTGCCCGGCTTGAACAGGTACGCCGGCGACGACACAATCTCCGCGCCCTTCCCCGCCATCTGCCGCAGCGCCGTCATCTGGTCCAGCACCCAATACCCGCGTCCATGCGTGGCGATATCCAGGTCGTCCCCATGAACGACCAAGTCGCGCACAGAAGTCGCAGGCATATTCAACTGCAGCGGCTGCCACTGGTCGCCGTCATTGAAGGACACATACACCCGCAGCTCGGTCGCTGCATACAGCAGCCCCTTCACCTTCGGGTCTTCCTTCACCGAGTTCACAAACGCTCCTTCGGGAATCCCCTTCGAGATCTCGGTCCACGTCTTCCCGCCATCATGCGTGCGGTAGATATACGCCTTATAGTCCCCCAGCCGATGCCGGTCCACCGACGCGTACGCCGTGTTCACATCGAAGCGGCCCGCCTCAATCTGCGAGATCTTGCTCCATGCCGTCAGCTCCGGCGGTGTCAGGTTGTTCCAGTGGGAACCGTCGTCGGTCGTTTTCCAGATCAACCCATCATCGGTTCCAGCCCACACGGTCTTCGCGTCCAGCGGAGAAGGGCCGATCGTAAACACCACGCCAAACCGATGCGTCATCACCTCATCGATATCCTTCGCCGTCACCGGGTCCAGCGTCTTCGGCACCGCCGGATCGACGCGCGTCAGGTCCGGGCTGATCTTCTCCCACGTGGCTCCGTGGTCCCGCGTGCGAAACACAAACTGGTTGGAGTAGTAGAGCGCCTGGTCCGCAGGCGAGAAGACCTCCGGAAGTGTCCACGTCTTGCGATTCGGATCGTTCGGGTCCGCGGCAGGCAACTGTCCCAGCGGCTGTTGCACATTCAACTTCTGATTGCAACGGCCCGCTCCCCCTCCATAGAGCATGTCGGGATCCTTCGGATCGGGCACTACCGTATCACTCTCGCCGGCCTGGCACAGAGGAACCCAGCTGCGATAGTCAAGCACCCCGAACTTCGACCACGTGGCCACGCCCACCGCACCCGAGTCCTGCTGCGCGCCGACCAGCCAATACGGAAAGCTGTTGGTCGCCGCCACGCGATAGATCTCCGCGGTCGGCTGGTTGTACCAGGTGCTCCAGGTCTTCGCGCCGTCGACGCTCACCACCGTGCCTTGGTCGCTCGAAAGCACCATTCGGTTATGGTCATTCGGATTGACCCACAGCTGGTGATAGTCATCGCCACCCGGCGCAGCCTTCACGGGCACAAACGTCTTGCCCGCATTCATCGTCCGATAGGTGGCCGTATTGATGACGTAAGCCTCATCAGGGTTGGTAGGGTCCACGGTGACGGACTCGAAGTACCATCCACGTCCCCAAAGCCGCGTCTCAGCATTCACCAGGCGCCACGTCTTGCCAGCATCGTCGGAGAGATACACTCCACCCTTCGGCTTGAGCCCCTTCGGCGCATCGTGCACCATATACGACGGTGCCGTCGCTTCTCCGATATCGTCCACCACCGACCACAGCCGGTTCGGGTTGCTGGGAGACACCGCGATTCCAATCTTGCCTACATACTGATCATCCGGAAACCCGCCATGCAGCTGAGTCCAGTGGTCCCCGCCGTCGGTGGACTTATACAGCCCGCTGCCCGGCATGTACGAGGGTGCATACACCGCCCATGGTGGCCTGCGCGTAGCCCACAGCGACGCATATAGTACACGCGGGTTCTTCGGGTCCATCGCAATATCGATCGCCCCGACATCGTTCGGGTCCGACGCACTGAACAGGATCTTCTTCCAGTGCATGCCTCCATCCGTCGACCGATACACTCCCCGCTCCGGGTTGGCATCGTAAATGTGTCCCAGCACGGCCACATACACCCGATCTGGATTCTTCGGGTCCACCACGATCCATCCAATATGCTTGCTGTCATCCAGCCCAATATGTGTCCATGTCTTGCCCGCGTCCACGGACTTGTACATCCCGATGCCATACGAGTGCTGGTTGCGAATATCCGGCTCGCCCGTGCCCACATACACCACGTTCGGGTCCGAAGGCGCAACTGCAATCGCTCCAATGGAGCCAATAGGAATGCCCTGATCTCCAATTGGCTTCCACGTGCGCCCCGAGTTCTCCGTCTTCCAAACGCCCCCGCCCACCGAGCCCATATAAAACGTGTCCGGCTGGCTGGGCACGCCGGCAACGGCGAACGAACGTCCGCCGCGCATCGGCCCCACGTCCCTCCACTGCAATCCAGAGAGCGCCGCAGCCGGATACTCTCCCGTTTGGGCCGCGCAGGTGACTCCGCCGAGCGCGGAGATACAGAAAGAACTGATGAAAACAAACCGGAAAAACGTGCGAGTCATGGCAAGTCCTCGAAAGTTGCAGAAAGTAAGTATAGGTTGGAGAGGTTCAATATTACGACGAATCGAAGAAGAAAAAAGCCGCACACCATATTTCAGATCCATGCCCTGCGTCTTTTCTTCTGAGACCGACGTCCGTTCCATCAAACGCACCACAACCGTTATCAGAGGAGCCGTCGTGATCTTCTCCGGCCGTACGTTCTCGTTCTCCATCCTCCTCGCGCTCATCGGCGCTGGCATCTCCGCCACTCCCACCCCAGCCCAATCGATGGCGCAACCCGCTGATTCCGCCTCCACGCTCTTCTCCGCCATGCGCTGGCGAGAGATCGGTCCCATGCGCGCCGGCCGCACCCGCGCCCTCGCTGGCGTCCCCGGCGAGCCGTCTACCTTTTACATCGGAGCCGTAGGAGGTGGTGTCTTTAAAACCACCGACGCCGGCGAGACCTGGCACAGCATCTGGAACCACGAGCCCACCGGCTCCATCGGCGCCATCGCCGTCGCTCCCTGTGACCCCAACATCATCTACGTAGGCAGTGGCGAAGGCCTAGCCCGCCCAGACCTCTCCACCGGTGACGGCGTCTACAAGTCCACCGACGCCGGCAAGACCTGGACGCACCTCGGCCTCCGCGACACGCAACAGATCGGCGAAGTAGCCGTCGATCCTACCAACCCGAACACCATCTTCATCGCGGCAGAAGGTCATCCGTACGGCCCCAACAATGAGCGCGGCCTCTACAAGTCCACCGACGGCGGCGCAACCTTCAAGCGCGTCCTCTTCATCAACGACCAGACCGGCGCCTCCGAAGTCCAGATCGATCCCCAGCATCCGAACATTGTCTTCGCAGGCATGTGGCAGCGCCAGGAAGGCCCGTGGGAGAACGGCTCCTGGCAGGGAACTGACGGTGGCCTCTTCCGTTCCACCGACGGCGGCGACACCTGGAAAAAGCTCACCGGCGGCGGCCTTCCCGACGGCATCGAGCAGGTAAACCTCACCATCTCCCCAACCGACTCCAAGCGCATCTACCTCGAAGCCGCCTACGGCCGCCGCGTCGGCCTCTACCGCTCCGATGACGGCGGCAGCACCTGGGTCCACGCCCCCGTCGACGACACCCGTCCCGAGGAGCGTATCGGCGGCGGCGATCTTCCTGTCCCACGGGTCGATCCCAAAGACCCCAACACCCTCTACATCGCCAGCGTAGTCACCTGGAAGTCCACCGACGCCGGCAAGACCTGGACCGGCTTCCGCGGCTCACCCGGCGGCGACGACTACCAGAATGTCTACATCAATCCAAACGACACCAGGATCGTCGCACTCACCAGCGATCAGGGCGCCATCATCACCGTCAACGGCGGCAGGAGTTGGAGCCAGTGGTACAACCAGGCCACCGCGCAGATGTATCACGTCACCACCGACAACGCCTACCCCTACCGTGTCTGCGGCGGCCAGCAGGATTCTGGCAGTGCTTGCGTAGCAAGCAGGAGTAACGACGGCCGCATCACCTTCCACGACTGGCATCCGGTCGGCATCGAAGAGTACGGCTACGCGGCTCCCGATCCCTTGGACCCCGACATCGTTTACGGCGGCAAGGTCACCCGTTACGACCGCCGCACCGGCCAGGTGCAGGACGTCGCCCCCAGCTTCGGTCGCGGCGCCTACCGTGCCCTGCGCACCGAGCCCCTGCAGTTCTCGCCCGTAGACCCCCATAACCTTTACTTCGCCACCAACTTCCTCTGGCTCACCCGCGACGGCGGCAAGAACTGGAAACAGATCTCGCCCGATCTCAGCCGCGTCTCCTACGCTCTTCCCGCGGTCCTCAACGATTACGACAAGAACAAGGATCCCATGGCCCCCAAGGCCATTCGCCGCGGCGTCATCTACGCCCTCGGCCTCTCGCCCATCAACGTCGACCGCATCTGGGCCGGCACCGACGACGGCTTTATCTGGACCACCACCGACGGTGGCGCCCACTGGTCCAACGTCACGCCCCCCGCGTTGAAGCCCTTCTGGAAGGTCTTCAACATGGACGCTGGCCACTTCAGCCCCCAGACCGCCTACGCCGCCATCAACACCCTCCGCCTCGATGAAATGAGCCCGCATCTCTTCCGCACCCACGACGGCGGCAAGACCTGGACCGAGATCGACAACGGCATCCCCGACGGCGCCGCTACCAGCACCATCCGCGAAGACCCGAAACAGAAGGGCCTGCTCTACGCCGGTAGTGAAACCCAGGTCTACGTCTCCTTTGACGACGGCGACCACTGGCAGAGCCTCCGCCTCAACATGCCCGCCGCCTCCATCCGCGACCTCACCATCAAAGGTGACGACCTGGTTGCCGGAACGCACGGCCGAGGCTTCATGATCCTCGACGACGTCACGCCTCTGCGCCAGATCGCCGCCCACACCGAAGCCAAACTAGCGGCTGACAACGCCTTCCTCTACGCGCCCGAAACCGCTATCCGCGTCCGTAACGACATGAACCCGCCCACGCCCTGGCCGCCCGACATGGCCACCGGCAAGAACCCGCCCGACGGCGCTGTCATTGACTACTACCTCGGCCCCAACATCTCCGGCCCCGTAACCCTGCAGGTCCTCGACGCGCACGGTGCCGTCGTCGACGAGTTCAAGAGCACCGACCCCGTTCCCCCGCTCGACCCCCGTTACCCCGATCCCACCCTCTGGGCGCGCATGCCACGCGTCCTCTCGGCCGCTCCCGGCGACCATCGCTTCCTCTGGGACATGCAGTATGCGCAGGTCCCCGGCATGTCCACTGGCCCCGACGCCGGCGAGGCCGTCCCGCATAACACTCCCGCCTCCTCCACCGCTCCCTGGGTCATGCCCGGCGCCTACACCGTCCGCCTCATCGCCGGCGGCGTCTCGCAGTCGAAGCCCCTCACCGTCGTCATGGACCCCCGCGTGAAGACTTCGCGCTTTGACCTGCAGCAGCAGTTCAACGTCTCGTTCAGCCTCTACAACCAGATGCTTCAAGCCACCAAGGCCCTCCACGAGATCACCGTGCTGCGCGATCAGCTCGACGCTCCCGACTCTAAGGTCCCGCACGCTCACGCCGAGGAGCTCGAAGCCAAGCTCGACAAGATCGCCGGCGCCGAGCGCCGCGAAGGTGGCGGTCGCTTTGGTCCTCCAGGCCCGACGACCCTCGACTCCGTCCGTATGCAACTGGTGCGCCTCGAACACTCCATCCAGAATGCAGACGCCGCACCAACAACCAGCGAGGTCGCCGCAGCGCAGCAGATCGCCAAGCCCCTCCCCGGTCTCCTCGAACAGTGGAACCAGGTCAAGGCCAACGACCTCAAAGCCATCAACCAGCAGCTCCGCAAGGAGAACCTGCCAATGCTCTCGATCGACACCCACATCATCGACCACGACGTCCAGGACCAGATCGAATATGGAGACGTCGATTAAACGCGACGGAAGAATGACGACGAGGCCTTAGCCCGGCTTCGTCGCAACCCCCCACTAGCTGCAGTTCTCCGTGAGGGCCAGCTTCCAAGCTCACCCCACGGAAAACCCAGCCGCTTAAATCTTTGCTGCGTCGATATCGATCTCGATCTTGACCTCGTCGCTCAACACCGCATCGCCACTCTTCAGCATGCCGTTGAACGAGAGCCCAAAGTCCTTGCGGTTGATCATCGTCGTAGCCATAAAGCCGCGGTGCAAGCTCTTTCCGTCCATGCCCGCTTGAGGCTTGCCCGGGTCCTCCAGGTTCAGCACCACCTGCTTGGTGACGCCGTGCAAGGTCAGGTTGCCCGCCACGTCATAGTGGTCGCCGTCCTTGCGCACGCTGGTGCTCTTGAAGGTCATGTTAGGGAACTGTGCCGCATCGAAGAACCGCGCGCTCTTCAGATCGTTGTCGCGCGGCGTAACGCCCGTATTCACCGTATCCACCGGGATCGTTGCCTCCACGCTGGACTTAGCAACATCCGTCGGATCAAATGTAATCACGCCCACAAGCCCATGGAACGACCCATGCACCGTGCTGATGGCCATATGCGTAATCGCAAGGTCCGCCTCCGAGTGCATCGGGTCGATCTTCCACTGCGTGGTCTGCGCGCCCATCGCGCCCGTGCCCAGAGCCAGCATTGCTGCGGTCGTCCATGCGACCAAACCCATTCTCTTCAACCTTCGTTCCTCCGTTAAATTCTGATGTTTGCAGCCATCCTGCCGATGAGATCCATTAGATCAGGAGATGCGGTCGTGATGCCACCGGGCCAAATCCAAATTCCGGCAGCTGAAGATCCTGGTAGCCGAAATTCTTGATAGCAACCCTCGTTCCTGCGCTGTCACTCCCGCCAGGATCATGAAGATTCCGTCATTCCGGCGGCACAAACGTACCGGTGGCCTCGGCCGCGCATATCATCCCAATAACCCTCTCAGGAGAACGCGCGAGTGCAACGAAATGTCGGCAGGAAATCACCGCCCGGGTCTCCGGATGTAACCTGATTCCATTTAAGAGCCGTCTCCAACAGCAGGGAAACAAAGTCTATCCGGCCCATGCTCTGTCCCAGGCCACGCGTCTATGTCTCAACTGCATCGCTTTTGCCAACTAAGAGTCAGGGCCTTTATGAAACGTCTTTCGATGAATTCTCTGTTGCAGCCGTTCACCAGCGTGGTCACTGCCGCCTGTATCGCCTTCTGCTTCGCGCTCACGGCCACCGCGTTTCCCGCCACCGCGC
>JBAVDD010000214.1:0-13979 GCA_049587035.1 Acidobacteriaceae bacterium
CGCCGGCGCCATCATCCCCATGCAACCCCTAGTCCAGTCCACAATGGACAAACCCAACGGCCCCCTGACCCTCCGCGTCTACATCCCCGCCGACGCCAAAGCCCCCTGCCACGGCGACCTCTACACCGACGACGGCCTAACCTTCGACTACCGCCACGGAGCCTATCTCCGCCTGCACCTGACCTGCTCCCTCGCCCCCAACGGCGCTCTAACCATCAACATCCCCGCCCGCGAAGGCACCTTCACCCCCTGGTGGACCCAATACCGCATCGAAGCCGTAGGCTTCACCCCTCATACCTCGAAGGCCACCTTCGGCAGCCACACCACCGCCCTCGAGCACAGCCCCCTCGGCTACGCCATCACCATCCCAGACACCGGCCAGCCCCAGACAATCGTTCTCCAATAGCGCCCGCCCGAGCCAGAAACCCCGCAAAGCAGTTACTCTTGAAGCGGACACATCGCGCGCCCTTACCGCGCACCCCGTAAGAAGGAGCTCTTCTTGGCCGTTCCCATCCGCAACATCAGTTCTCCCGGCTACACCGACGACCAGCAGTTCAAGACCGACACCCGCGCCATGAGCGTAGCCACCGGCCTCTTCTTCATGGTCGGCTTCCTCACCTGCCTCAACGACATCGTAATCCCCCACCTCAAAGGAATCTTCGACCTCAACTACGCCGAAGCCATGTCCGTCCAGTTCGCCTTCTTCACCTCCTACGCAGTCTTCAGCTACCCCAGCGGCGCGCTCGTGGAGAAGTACGGCTACAAGAAAACCATGGTCATCGGCCTGCTCGTCATGGCCCTGGGAGCCGCCGGCTTCATCCCCGCCGCCAAGCTAGCCGTCTTCGGCATCTTCCTCGCGGCACTCATCATCCTCGCCGCCGGCATGACCGTCGTCCAGGTCGCGGTCAATCCTTACGTCACCGTCATCGGCCCCGCGGCCACAGCCTCCAGCCGCCTCAACCTCGCCCAGGCCTTCAACTCCTTCGGCACCTTTATCGCTCCCTTTCTCGGCGGCTTGGTCATCCTCGGCGGCGCAACCGAACTCACTCCCGCGAACATGCACGCGCTCAGCGCCGTCAAGCTCCAGGCCTATCGCGAGTTCCAGGCCCACAGCGTCATCCTCCCCTATCTCGGCATGGCACTGGTCCTCGTCCTTCTCGCCATCGCTCTAGCAAGCATCCACCTCAAGCCCCGCACCTCCGTCGCCGAGCGCACCCAGGACTTCCGCCCCGGCGCCTTCGCCGAAGCCCTCACCAAGCGCGATTCCATCTGGCACCGCCCCTGGCTCCTCGGCGGCGCCGCCGGCATCTTCACCTACGTTGGCGCCGAGGTCACCATCGGCAGCCTGCTCGTCCTCTACATGGGCCTGCCCCAGATCGCCGGCATCCGCGAATCCACCGCCGCTGAATTCCTCATGGTCTACTGGGGCGGCGCCATGGTCGGCCGATTCGTCGGCTCCGCCATCCTGCAATGGGTCAACACAGGCAAGCTCCTGGCCTTGAACGCGATCGTAGCTCTCATCTTGGTCATCGTCTCCATGCTCTCCAAAACCGGGGGCGCCATCTCCATCATTCCAGTCCATCTCTTCCACCTAAGCTGGAGCCTGGTCATCCCGCACTCCTGGCCCATGTGGACCCTCCTGGCGGTAGGCCTCTTCAACTCCATCATGTTCCCGTCCATCTTCACGCTAGGCATTCAGGACCTGGGCCCGCTAACCAGCAAAGGCTCGAGCCTCATGATCGCAGCCATCGTAGGCGGAGCCATCATCCCCGAAGCCAGCGGCAAACTAGCCGACATCATCGGCCTCCACCACGCCTTCATCATCACCGCCCTCTGCTACGTTTACATAGCGGCCTACGGCATAGCCAACATCCGTCGCCCCTCCGGCTCCGACACCCTCCTCCCAGTAGAACCCGTCTAACCCCCGCCCCAACAACAGAAAAGCAGCCTGCAACCTCGGATCCACCCGAGCACCAGGCTGCCTTACGTTTGCTCATGCCTTTGCACTTGCACTTGCCTTTCTGGCTGTCATTCTGAGCGCAGCGAAGAACCTGCTTCTGGCGCGCGAAGCGCGCCACCTGTTCAGTTCATGGCCCCACCACCGAAAGCAACTATCAAATCGCCAGCCCAAAAAATAAATTCATCAAAAACAGCCCAAAATCAGCGTGTCAACCCCCAAAACCCCTCAACCCCCACATTCCAAGCCAGATCCGCGTGGCATACCTACCCCACCCAAAGCGCTAAACTTTAACTAGTCCGGAAAATCCAAACAAGCAAGGCAAAGCACTCGCGCCGACCAAGCCGCCAAGCAAGACTAACCCCAACGGGGAGTTATATTTAGCTATAACCGATTTAGAATGCTACAGATACAAGCCAAAACGCCAAACCACCCACCCGCGTCGATATAACTCCAACAGAAAGAAGAGCATACATAACCTCTTTAGAAAAGCATGGTTACAGCCACACCCCTCCGCAACCGGCTGATAACAAACCGCTTACAGAAAAGGTATAAAAATGGGAACTTTGCCATTAACCGCCCTATTTTCAGCCGCTTACAGCAAAAACTAGAAAGGGGGGGAGGGGGGTACCCCCACACCCCAATCGAACGGTTCCGCTACTGTTCCGCTCGCTCAACCACTTCCAGGATCTTCTCCGACGCCAGCGGCTTCCGCGCAAAGTAATACAAACTGAACGCAAGCGCAGCGAACGCGATCACACTAACCCAATCTTTATAGAGCGGATTGCTGGGCGAGAACTGCGGAACCATCTTGCCCGTAGCCGACTCATAAAGGTTCACGCAAACGCCCATCAACCCCATAATTCCACCCGCAGCAATCAACCCCGAAGCATACAAACTCCCCGAAGAGATCTCGCTCTCCGCCTCCGTCTTCGGCCCATCGCCGCTCTTCTCCAGCGCCCGATCCACCATCCATCGCACAACACCACCAACAAAAATCGCCAGCGTAGTCCCAATCGACAAGTACGCCCCAACCGCAAACGTCAACGACCGCACACCCAGCAACTCAATCCCAATCACCAGCGCAACGCCCAGCAACACCAAACTCCAGGGCAACTTCCGGCTAAGGATCCCATTGATGACGGTAGCCATCAGCCGTCCCTGGGGAGCCGCAGCCTTCTCACTGCCAATCCCCTGAACCCACTGCACATCGATCTTCCCCGTAGCCGGATCGTACAAGTACTTCCCATCCTGCAACGTCGCTGAGCCAATGGAGTTCAGCACAATGTCGTGATTCACACCCGCCAACTCCTGATGCGCAGGAGCAGCCGAACTCCCCGCAGGCGCCCGCACGATTACTGTCACATGCTCCCTCTTGAAGTAACCCTGGTTCGACACACCACTCGGGAGCGCCGCCAGCGAGATCGTCCGCGCCGCAGGCATTTGGTGGAAGCTCTCCAACCCCTTGTTCATGAGGTTCAGCGTCACGCCAACGGAGAACACCGACACCATCACCCCAACCATCACCGCAACCTGCTGCTTCCAAGGCGTAGCTCCAATCAGGAACCCGGTCTTCAGGTCCTGGCTCGTATCTCCGGCGTTGGACGCCGCAATACACACGATTCCGCCGATCGTGATCGCCAGCGCACCGAACGCCGGCGCAGTCCATCCCTTCACCAGGAAGATCGCGGACACCGCCATCAGCGTGGCTATCGTCATCCCGCTCACCGGATTCGCGCTCGATCCCACGATCCCCACAATCCGCGCCGACACCGTCACGAACAGGAACCCGAACACCACTACCATCAACGACGCCGCCAGGTTGGCCAACCATCCCATCTCTGCTCCCGGAACCGGCTTGAACTCCAGGAACAGGAACATCAGCACGATCAACACCACGCTTCCGCCCACCACAACACTCATAGGAATGTCGTTCTCGGTACGCAGCGGCTTACTCGCCGAAGCACCCTTCTTCAACCCCATCTTGGCGAACCCCGAGGTAAGCGCACTCACAATAGTAGGAGCCGTCCGCAGCAGTGTGATCAACCCACTAGCGGCCACAGCCCCAGCGCCCATGGGCCGCACATATGTAGACCACAGATCACTAGGGCTCATCTGGGAGATCGGCACAACCCCCGGATACAACGGCGAAGCCAGATGCTTACCGAAGAACACGATCGTTGGCATCAGCACCAGCCAGCTGAACACCCCGCCAGCCAGCATGATCGCCGCCACCCGCACCCCGATAATGTACCCCACCCCCAGGTACTCCGCCGTAACATCCGCCCGAATCGCCGCGCCCTTCATGATCTGCTGCCCATGCGGATCGAAGTTCGGCGACCAGTTCGGAGTTTCCGGAAACAGCTTCAACAAATTCTCATTCTGAAAGAGCGCATACAAACCACCCAGCCCCAACCCCATGAACACGCGGCTAGCAAACGACCCACCCCGGTCCCCCGCCTGGAGCACGTCCGCGCAGGCCGTGCCTTCTGGATACTGCAGCAGTCCATGCTCTTCCACAATCAACTGACGCCGCAAAGGAATCATGAACAAAACGCCGAGCCATCCACCGAACAGAGCCAGTGCAAAGATGCGCGAGCTCTCCAGATCGAACCCCAAAAAAATCAGCGCTGGCAGCGTAAAGATCACGCCCGACGCGATCGACTGGCCAGCATTGCCAGTCGTCTGCACAATATTGTTCTCTAAGATCGATGCTCGTCCAAATGCTCGGAGGATCGTAATCGACAGGACTGAGATTGGAATACTCGCGGCGACCGTCAAGCCCGCCTTGAGGCCCACGTAGACCGTCACCGCGCCAAAAATGACACCAAAAATCGAGCCCAGCAGAAGTGCCCGTACTGACAACTCCCTTCGGTCTTCACTTGCGGCAACAAAAGGGCGAAAGGTCGTGTGTTCGGCCATCAGGCAACGTCTCCTCAGCAACGCAAAAGGGTTTCAGCTTTGCCTCGGAGTTTACTCCATGGCTCATCGCGCAGGAAATGCGTCGATCTTACTATTGAGTTGTCAGGGGATGAAGCAGAGCGAACGATTTAGCCGGCAATCCGCATCGTGCGGCCATGTCTCGTAACGATCGCCAAACGCTCGCTACCCAGAATCTTTCTGGCTTGGCTTCGCGCATGACTCGCCCACGGACCCGTAGGATCGAGCCGAGTATACGTCGTCCAATGCCGAAGCGCTTTGCGTGGCTCTTGAATGCGTTCATACGCAAGTGCGAGGTTGTAGTGCGCATCAGCATACTGCGGTACTAACGCCAAGGCGCGCTGATACGCCTGGATCGCCTCTTCCATGCGTTGCTGCTCGTCGAGTACATTACCCAGGTCGAAGAACGCCAAGGCATACTCCGGATCGGCCTCGACCGCCTGGCGATATCGCTGCTCCGCCAGCGCGAAAGACTTCTCGTTGTAGAAGATCGTTCCCAGATTGATGGCTGCTGCCGCATGTCCGGGCTGCAACTCGAGAATGGTCTGATAAACACTCTTCGACTCCTCAAGTCGTCCGGGAATATCCTCAAGCCGTACCGCGCGCAGAAACATTTCGTGAAGATCCACACCTCCGTGAGGAATCTCCTGCCCGTTCTTCCGCACCACCGCCATTCCATTGCAGGGCGCCAACTCGAAGTCGAAAGCCATTTGCCGCGTCATCGGATCGACCAACGCACCCCACTGGCGGAAAGCCAGCTTGGATCCATGTAGAACGGCCACAGACTCCATCAGGGGATTAAGCATTCCGGACACGCGCTGCATAGCATCGACTGATTGGCGAATGCTCTTCACGGAAATCCGCGTGGCAGCCAGATCACGCAGCTTCCGCAGTTGCACGAGTTCATCAAATGAATAGATTTCCGAGGATACGATTAATCCAGCACGCTCCCATGCGGCAAGTTGGCGGATTGGCAATCGGAGAATGCGCAGAACGTCTTCACGGCTGTATCGGCTCACGGCGCTCATCTCTTAGTGCTAGGCTTAATCGCTGCCACCGTATGCGGCAGACCCTAGGTGCGAGTATGCTTCCCTGACCTGCATCTATCAAGGCCTTATCGTGTGGATTTCATTAATTCAGTGGATAAGACGAACCAAACATGGTTCGTAGCGTAGTCTGACCAAGTTCTCCACACAGCAAAACAGCATCGGGTTGTCTAGACCTTGCTGGCTTGCAACGCCGAACTCGGAAGCACTCTCTATGTCCCCGGATCACGCCCTAAGTGAATGATGCGGTCGTAACAGGTAGGAGTCTATCGCTGCGAGACATCCTGCAAATCATAGACGCCGACAGCCGTTCCGCCGAAGATACTCGCACATTCATCCGAGCTGAAATCCTCAAAATACTGCCGTAGCACGTCCCACCACGTCCCATACTCCGTAGCGACGAGACATACCGGCCAATCTGACCCCGCCATCAGCCGATGAGGTCCGAACGCATCGACGCACGCATCCAAATAGGGTCGCAACGATTCAGGAGTCCACTGGCTCCAATCGGCTTCCGTAACAAGTCCCGATATCTTACATGTCACATTCGCTCGTTTAGACAATGCCAGCAAACTGGTTCTCCATGGTTCAATCTCGCCCTGGGCAATCCTAGGCTTGCCCGCGTGATCGAGCACGAATCTCTGGTTGGGATGCCGGTCCGCCAAGCGGATAGCCTCTTCCAACTGATGCGGAAAGATGAGGATGTCATAGGTGAGACCTCGCGTAGTAAGCGCTCTAACGCCACGATTAAAGTCCGGTCTATCAAGATATCCATCCGGTAGCCCCTGAACCACCTCCCGAAAGCCTACCAATGTGTCCCCGCCATCGAACGAGTCGATGACCATGGCAAGGTTGTCCGAGATAAGAGGTGCCCAACCCACCACCCCCGCGATCACAGGCGTCTCTCGCGCACAATCGAGGAGCCACTTCGTCTCCTCAACCGATTCGCGCGCCTGCACAACGACCGTTCCATCTACCTTCGCCACGGCCAGAGCTTTGCACAAATCGTTCGCGAGGTAATCGCACCGCAATTTGCTCATACTCTCGTCTATCCAACTAAATTCGCTCTCATTGAACCGCCAAAGATGATGGTGTGCATCGATCACTCGTGCGCGTCCGGACCAAGCTTCGCCAGCGTGCGGACGTCGAACCAATCCGGTCATTGATGCCTTTGCTCCTACGCTGATTCCAGGATGACGTTTGAATACGGAGTCGTGTCGGCTGTTCGAATCAACCCGATCGCTCGAGGTACACGGCGCTTGAAATTGACATGGGGTTCGAACTCGATCGCAGGAAGTAGATGCGCAAACGCTGCAACAACATCCATTGAATTGGAACGACAAAACTCCTCCGCCATCCATGCTTTGCCGATGACAAAATTCCCCGCGATCGCCTCCAACACGTTTGACACCGTAGGGATGTTGTCTACGAGAGTCAAATCCACAATCTCCACTTCAGGCCAGAATGGAAATCCGCGGTCGGCAATCACCAACGTGTTGGTATGCCGAACCCGGCTCAATAGCGAGTTGATCTGTGGGTTGAGAATTCCACTGCGAAGCATCGCACCCTCTCTTTTTCGTGCACAGCATGTGAAACCAGACGGCCTTCAATTGGAAGCCCTCGAGTCTTACACGTTACTTATTGAACACGTCGTCGCCACGTCACGGAAACAACAACTTCCGGGCTGAACCCCCAGCCCGAAATATCTACTTATGATCTCCAAATCTCGCCGTTAGGATACGCGTACCGTCTTAGCGAATCCGGCAGAATCTCACAACTATATCCCGGTTGACGAGGAACCATATAGTGGCCACGGTGAATCGTTACCGGATCAAGGAAGTGTTCATGAAGATGATCGACATACTCGATAACACGGTCCTGCAGCGAACAGGACACTCCCAAATAGTCGAAGATCGATAGGTGCTGAACGTATTCGCACAACCCAACACCACCCGCATGAGGACATACCGGCACGCTAAACTTGCTTGCCATCAATAGTATGGCCAGATTCTCATTAATTCCTGCCACACGACAGCTATCTATCTGGCAAACATCGATCGCTGCTGCCTGAAACAGTTGCTTGAACATTACACTGTTGTGACAGTGTTCTCCAGTCGCAATGCGTGTCGGTGCTGCTTCGCGACGAATGCGAGCGTGACCAAGTATGTCGTCCGGGCTTGTAGGTTCCTCCATCCACCACGGCTTCAGAGCTCCCAGTTGAATCGTTCTCTGAATTGCTTCTTCAACGCCCCATTTCTGATTGGCATCAACCATTAGCTGGCGTTCCCAACCAATCTCGTCTCGTACCAATCGTCCACGGCGCAGATCGTCGCTCGGATCGCCGCCAACTTTCAACTTGAAGTGCGTCCAGCCATCAGCAATACCCTCGCGACACAACTGCCTGATTTTGTCATCACTAAAGCCGAACCATCCCGCTGAAGTCGTGTATGCAGGGTATCCGTGCTGCTCAAGAATCTCTAGGCGATCTGATTGGGCATGCTTACCGGCACGGAGGATTTCGAGAGCTTCTGCCGGCGATAACGCGTCGGCAATGTACCGAAAGTCAATCGCAGCCACAATTTGTTCAGGATCCATATCCGCCAGCAAGCGCCAAACAGGTTTGCGTACTGCCTTCGCGTATAGATCCCATACCGCGTTTAGAAGAGCAGCGGATGCCAGGTGTATGACACCCTTCGTGGGCCCCAGCCATCGAAACTGTGTATCACCCGTCAGTTGAAGATAAAGTGCGTTTAAATCATCGGTAAGTGAACTGAGCGTTCGGTTACGGACGAATTTGGCCAAGTATTCAAGCGCGCTCACGCACAACTCTGTGCCACGGCCGAGCGTGAAGGTAAGACCGTGGCCCTGGAACTCAGAATTGGTCTCCAAAATACAGTAGGCGGCCGAATAGTCTGGGTCTTGATTGATCGCGTCAGAGCCGATGGCCTCTCGCGAGGTTGGGAAGCGCAAGTCTATGACTCGTACGTTCGTAATCCTAATAGGGTCCAATGTTTCCTCGTCAAGAACTAAACGGTGGTTGAAACTAGAAGTAAGGGAATGCCGACGACTGCAGACCCGAATGATTCATACAGTGTTTGACAGTACTACAAATACTTCTGAGGCCCTGGCCTGGATCTCAAGGTGCAGTGGTCTGACCGATAGGCTTGGCGTTCCTTGCGATTACATCGGTCAGGGGCATTTTGGGGGTATCTCCATGTCTCAGAAGTGTAGGTGCCCCCATTTATTGCCCCCACATGTCAATGGACGCTGCTGGCGCAAGTAGGACACAAAAACAATGAAAAAGCCAGCATTTACGCTGGCTTTAGGATTTCATAAGATAATTTTGGATGTGTACTTGGTGGAGCTGAGCGGGATCGAACCGCTGACCTCCTCGTTGCGAACGAGGCGCTCTCCCAGCTGAGCTACAGCCCCACACTACAGATCACAACGGTATGCTGAATGGACACTCAACCTACGCTGCCCGTTTAGTCTAGCAGGGGACAGCCTTTCCTACCAAGGAGTTCCATCAGGAGATTCTTCTGGAAAATAGCCGCGCGCGACGTCTCAGTCCGCGCGCTTCGGAGGCACCAGCCCCATTTCAGCCATCACGCGCTTTAGATCCTTCCAGGCCTCGGCCTTTTGGCGAGGATCCCGGAGCAAGAAAGCAGGATGGTATGTGACCGCAACCTTCGCCCCTCGAGCAGAATGCCACTGCCCACGCAAGGAAGCAAGCGACTGCTTTACACCCAGCAAATACGTCGCGGCCGTCGCCCCGAGGGCAACTATCACTTCGGGATGCACGATATCAATCTGCTGCAGCAAAAACTGCGAGCATGTAGTCGCCTCCACCAACTCGGGCGTACGATTCGCGGGCGGCCGACACTTAACAATATTCGCGATGTATACATCCTCGCGCCTTAACCCCATCGCCGCAATCATGTTGTTCAGCAGTTGGCCCGCTTTGCCAACGAATGGCAGGCCAGTCGCGTCCTCGTCCGCGCCCGGGCCCTCGCCTACGAACATGAGCCTCGCGGTGGGGCTTCCGTCGGCGAAGACGATGTTGTGTCGTCCCGCGTACGCCAGGGGACAACGTTTGCAATCTCCAATCTCCATGCGAACCGAATCGAGAGCAGCCCCTCGCTCGGCCGCCGGGATGATCCGCGTAGGCAGCGGAGCGAGAGAATCAAATGACACTGGTTTTGGCATGGTCGGGCTGTACGTCGTGGCCGCAGTGGGTGCTGGGGTAGACGCCCGGTAAGGATGAGGCTCTGGGGAGTTCTCTACCGGAGCGAAAATCGACTGAGAGGCAGATCCAGGAGTCTGTGCTACGGAGGAGAGACTACGTCGCAATGCATCAGGAACAATATGATTCGGCGACTCGCGGAAGTAAAGATCGTAGACCCCGATATCCCTCAGGTATTTTATATACGCGCGCAGCCCATTCTCGGAAGCCTGTGACATCATCTCTAGAGCGACGCCGGCGACTGTGGCTTGGCGGATACCGTGTAGGTAACCTTCCCCACACGGATTTCGTCCTGAGCTACTCGACATGCCTTCAAGGAATTAGAAATTCCAAGAGGAGGGGCTCCCGATTGCAGCTGGCGAGCACGTCGCGCAGCGCCCTTAACTAGACTGTATTTGTTGAGGAGTGGTTCTTTGTCGGGCATCGACGAACCTCCAGGGAATGATCTATCTTAGCGCCAAATCCATTGGACACTTTCCAGCGCACGTGGAAATCTTTCCTGAATTGCATCGCGATATCAGACATCAGCGACCGCAATACCAAAGCTCGCAAGGGCTGATTCTAGTCTCGTCGATCGAGCGCCGGTAATACACTGCGCTGCGAGATCACCCTCCACCGGAGTGGCCTCCCCGCGCGCCACAAGCACAATCGCCCTCATCTCTGAAGCCGCCTGATCGAGGACATCGTTAACCAGCGCATACCTGTAATCCTCAATCATCCGCAATTCGTTGCGTGCCTCGGCAAGGCGGGTCTCAATAATGCTTTCGTTGAGAACACCCTCTGCCTGGCTGCGATTGCGAAGTCTCCTCTCCAGGACCTCTGGGCTTGGCGGCAAGATGAAGATGGAAACCGCGTCTGGAGCCTTGTTCATCACCTGAAGCGCACCCTGAACATCTATGTCCAGAAGGAAGTCCGTGCCATGTTCCCGCGCAAGGTCCAGGGCAGCCAGCGCCGTTCCATAATAATTTCCAAAAACCTCAGCCCACTCGAGAAATTCGTCGTTCGCGATCATTTCCTCAAAACGACTTCGGCTAGTGAAGTGATACTCGCGGCCGTCCTCTTCCGACCCGCGTGGCTTGCGCGTCGTAAACGAAACAGAGAAATCCAGGCCCGTCACCAGACGTCGGACCTCGTTCACGAGGGTAGACTTACCTGATCCACTCGGGGCGGAAATGATGAAGAGTATCCCGGCCATAGGTTGTTATTGCTGTAGTGTAAACCGAACTCGCCTTGGCGGGTCAGGCAGTGCCTTCAGTCGCCTCCGATAACACCTGCCCAGCCTCCCCAAACTGGAGCTGATACAGTCGGCTATAGGTGCCACCCTGCATCAGCAATTCCTCATGGGATCCAAGCTCGGTAATGCGGCCTTCTTCCAAAACGGCAATCCTGTCCGCCCGCCGGACTGTAGAGAGTCGATGCGCGATTACGAGGACCGTGCGCCCCTCCATTAGGTTCGTCAAAGCAGCCTGCACGGCCGCCTCACTTTCGGCGTCAAGCGAGGAAGTCGCTTCATCCAGAATCAGGATCGGCGCATCTTTCAACAGTGCACGAGCGATTGCCAGCCGCTGTCTCTCTCCACCAGAAAGCCTGGTTCCGCGTTCCCCAATCAGTGTGTTGTAACCATGCGGCAACCGTTCTATAAACCCGTGCGCCAGTGCAGCTTCTGCCGCAGCCACAATGCGAGCCATGGGAACATCCGGCTGACCGTACGCAATATTGTTTCGAACGGTGTCGTTAAATAGCACCGTCTCCTGCGTTACCTTGCCGATCTGCTTACGAAGCGATACGAGGGTGAGATCGCGCACATCATGTTGATCCAGAAAAATCGCGCCGTCCGTCACGTCGAAGAAACGAGGCAGCAGATTCACCAGGGTAGACTTTCCCGCGCCGCTCGGGCCAACCAAGGCAACGACCTCACCGCGGCGAACAGTCAGGGAAACTCCATGCAATATCTCCTTGCACGACCCATCACGTTCATATCCAAATCGCACATCACGGAACTCAATCAATCCTTCAAATCCCTTGATAGGAACAGCCTTCTTTCGCTCAATTACTTCGTCCTGCGCGTCAATAAAGCGGAAGATATCCTCGCTGGCCCCCATCGCCTGCTGGAACGCGTTGTAATAGATTGGCATCTTCCGCACGGGGTCGTACAGGGCGATCACTGCTATAAGAAACGTAATGAAGTCGCCTGCGGTTCCACCATGCAGAATAAACTGCCGTCCATAGAAAAGCAGCAGCGCGATCGCAACCGCGCCAAGCCCGTCCATGAGCGGCGACGATATCGACTGCACGGCAACAGAGCGCATGTTGGCGGTCAATAGCCGGTCAGCGGCTCGGCGAAAACGGTTCATCTCCCAGTTTTCCATTCCAAATGCCTTGACGATGCCGTTGCCCATGATCGTCTCTTGCACAATGTTCTGAATCTCAGCGAGCTTGTCCTGACCGCGCCGCGTTGTCTTGCGCACGCTACTTCCCACACGCCGAGTCGATAGAACAATTATCGGCACAAAGATGACCAGTACCCAGGACATGCGGCCACCCACGATGACCACGGTTCCAATCATGAACATGAGCGTGAAGAGCTGTTGAAGAAAGTCGCTCATCACGGGCGCCATGGCTGACTGAACGCGTTCAACATCGTTGATCAGGGCAGAGATGAGCGTCCCGGAAGTGTGACGCTGGAAGAAGGCCGTCGAACGCCTTAGCAGCGAGTTGTATAGATCGTTGCGCAGATCCGTGATCATTCCGAAGCCAGCCTTATTGGCAAGCAACGTCCCAAGATAGTCGCAAACGTTCTTGATGATTGCTGAAGCCACAAGTGCCACGGCGACAACGGTCCATGCATTGTGGAAACGGTGAGGCAACAAGAACTGCAGGTTGATATGCAGGTGGCTATGAGGAATAACGAAATTCAGAACCTTATCCGGAGAAGATGCCGGACTCAGAACATTATCAATGATGGGCTTAATGAGAAGTACACGGAAGGCCATCAGGGCGCCCACCGCGGCCATCAGTACTACCGATAGCGCCCAATACAGCGTGTACGGCCGCATGTAGCTCAAGAGGCGGAAGACGAGCTTCATGCGTTTCTCCTGAAATCCTCTTCAAAGCGTCGGTCAAAAACAATCTTCATCGACAGTTAGTGTACTGCGCCGAGCTCGCCACGCGAGCCAGATTCCCACTCAACTCCAGCATCACCCTCTACATTATTATCGCGGCATGTCGCGATGAGAGGACTTCGCGCGATACCCCGCAGCTCCTAGGCGCTTCTTCAATTCTTCCGCAATCATCACCGATCGATGCTGTCCACCAGTGCATCCAATCCCGATCGTAAGGTAGCTCTTCCCTTCATGAATGTAGTGCGGCAGCAGGAAAGTCAGCATATCCGTAGCCTTGTCGAGAAACTCTCGAGTCTGCGGAAACTGCCGTACATACTTGGCGACCTTCGGATGCTTGCCGGTTAGCCTCCGAAACTCTGGGATGAAATGTGGATTGGGAAGAAACCGAACGTCAAAAATCAGGTCCGCATCGCTCGGCACGCCGTTCTTGAAGCCGAAACTCATCACAGAGATCGTGAGATTGCGGTCGCTCTTTCCAACTCCTCGCGTGAATTGTGCGTTGATGTGTGCACGGAGTTCATGCACATTAAATCGTGACGTATCAAGGAGAATGTCAGCTACGTTGCGAACGGGGTCCAGCCGCTTCCGTTCAGCGCGTATCGAAGCAAGCACGGTCTCGCCGCGGCCAAGAGGGTGCGGCCGTCTGGTCTCAGAGAACCGCCGAACCAACG
>JBAVDD010000215.1:0-4270 GCA_049587035.1 Acidobacteriaceae bacterium
TCAAAACCGTGGCAGCACGTGCTCTCTCCCCAACCATAGGAGCTAGATAGGGGCTGTCGCTGTACTTCTCGCGGTAGGCCGCGTCGATAGCAGCCTGGGAAACATTCGCAGCGTCCGCGAAGGTCACCTCCTTCGTGAGCCCCGAAATCGTAATCCTCCCCGCCCGCTGCTGCATCGCCGCTTTGTACCAGCGAGAAGCCACGCCGTTGTAGGGCCGCACATAAAGCCGCCCATCAACCATTACCGACCAGATCCAAGTCGGTGTGCCATACGTCTGTCCGTCGTCGCGCAACGGAGACACATGCAAGTCGTCCGCAACCGTCATCGCAGCAATTTCACTCTCACTCCATGCACTCATCACAACCTCCTCACCCTGCACGTTTCTCAAGAACATCTTTCACAACCGGCGCAGCGGAGAACGCACACGGCCAGCCAGCATAAAACGCAATATGTGTCACAATCTCGCCCGCCTCGGATTCAGTAAGGCCGTTGTCCATCGCACGGCCAAGGTGGTAAGGAATCTGCGCCACCTGTCCCGCAGCGATAAGCGCACTTACCGTAACCAAACTCCGATCGCGCGGAGCAAGCGCGGGACGCAGCCACAGATCGCGAAAGAGCAGCTCCGTAGTGTACTGAACAAGCCCAGGAGTCACAGCACCAAAGTTATTTCCAACCTGCGTAGCGCGCCTCTCTTCCGCCTCTTCGTTAAGCGGCAACAGATGGTCCAGCGCGGGCGGCAATTCATCCTCCGTAACTCCCCTATCGCGGAATACTTCCTTGGCAACGGACACCGCAGTCATCGCATTCGCCCAGCCAGAATAAAACGCAAGATGCGTAATAACCTCGGAGAGTTCGGCAGCCTTCACCCCATTGTCGAGAGCCAACGCAAAGTGAAACGGCATCTCGATCGTCTGCATCCGCGCAATTAGAGCGGCCGCAGTAACAAGGCTGCGGTCGCGCGCCGAAAGCTCGGTGCGACTCCATAAACCATTCAGAAGCGCGCCCTTCGTATAAGCCTCAAGCGCAGGCGAGACGGAGCGCACGTCATCATAAGTAAGCACCCCTTTGGGAAGATCTTTGCTACCAGTCATATTCATATCCTCCGCGAAGCTCCGCAGTTAGTCCTAGTAGTGCTTCCAAGTAACCGACCAGTGTTCATCCGTTCGAGTGGATCGAATCACCAGATCTCCATCTGCCGTGAACTCGAACCTGCGCGGCAGGTCTTTCCCCACGATCAGGTCACGCGTGATCGAACCCTGCACATGATGTGTCACCGTGTGCGCAGCCTCATTCACGTCATAGCTACCAAACGACGCCTCATATCCGTTCAGCACATACTCGTTCGACACCGGCTTCGCGGACGGCGGATACATCAACTGCACCGACACATGGCCGTCGCGTGTATAGATCAACATGCCCTTCGGTTGCGGCCCGGGTACAGATTTCCCATCCGTACCCGGCGCATCGATTCGAATCAGATGCCAAGCCCCGATCAACCTCTCGCGCGCACCGCCAGCTTTCGCCGTCTGCCCCGACACACAACCAACAAACGCGACAGACAACAGCAACCCGCAGACCAGGCTCCTACGAACCGCACTCATCGCCCCACCAGCGACTGATGGAACGGGGAATACCGTGCACCCTTCAGCTTCACCTTCGACGAAGCCTCCTCAAGTGACTGCACCTCGCCTGCCGTAAGTTCAATCGCCGCGCCACCCAGATTCTCCTCCAGCCGCGAGAGCTTCGTCGTCCCTGGAATCGGAACAATCCACGGCTCTTTCGCAAGCAGCCAAGCCAGCGCGATCTGCGCAGTCGTAGCCTTCTTGCTATCTGCAAACGCAGTGATCACATCCACGAGAGCCTGATTGGCTTTGCGATTCTCCACGCTGAACCGTGGAACCGTATTCCGAAAATCCGTACTGTCAAACTTTGTCTCGGCGTCAATCTTCCCCGTCAGAAATCCCTTGCCGAGCGGGCTGAAGGGCACGAAGCCAATTCCCAACTCCTCCAGGGTAGGCATCACCGTCTCTTCCGGCTCGCGAAAGAAAAGCGAGTACTCGCTCTGCAGTGCAGCAACTGGCTGAACAGCATGAGCGCGGCGAATCGTCTGCGCACTAGCCTCCGACAGACCAAAGTGCTTCACCTTGCCTTCCTGAATCAGCTCTTTCACAGCGCCCGCCACATCTTCAATCGGAACGTTCAGATCAACGCGATGCTGGTAGTAAAGGTCGATCGCGTCCACCTTCAAACGCTTCAACGACTCCTCTGCAACCTTCTTGATATGCTCCGGCCGGCTGTTCAGAGCGCTCCACTTGCCGCCATCTTCATGGTTCGCCTCCCAGCCAAACTTCGTCGCAATCACCACTCGATCGCGATACGGCGCGAGCGCTTCACCAACAAGCTCTTCGTTAGCCAGCGGCCCGTACACCTCAGCCGTATCAAAGAAAGTGACGCCGCGATCCACAGCAGCATGCAGCAACGCGATCATCTCGTTCTTGTCCTTCGCCGCCCCATACGACCAACTCATCCCCATGCAGCCAAAACCAAGGGCCGAAACTTCCAACCCGCCATTTCCCAACATTCGTTTTTGCATCGCAAGCCTCCGATTACCTTCAACTAAGCATAGGACGCATCCGTTGATGCAACAAGACGGTTGTAATCGCAAGGTGTTATGAATACCATTCATGAATCATGAAGAATGACCTGGCGGAGCTCTCCGCCTTCGCAACCGTCTCAGAAGAGCGCAGCTTCACCCGCGCCGCCGCCAGGCTGGGCACCTCACAATCCGCCCTGAGCCACTCCATCCGTGGGTTGGAAAAGAGAATGGGCGTTCAACTCCTCGCACGAACCACGCGAAGCGTCTCACCCACCGCTGCAGGCGCAGAGCTTCTCAAAGAACTCGCACCCGCCCTGGGAAGAATCGAGCAAGCCGTCGCCGAAACCCGAAAGCAACGCGACACACCCTCCGGCCGCATACGCATCATCATTCCGCGCACAGCCACCGAGATGGTCATACTCCCGAAGCTCGCCCAGTTCACCCGCGCCTATCCCGAGATCGTCTTGGAAGTAACCTCGTCCAATGACCCAGTCGACCTGGTAGCAGGCGAGTACGACGCCGGCGTTCAACTAGGCGAGTTCATCCAGCGAGACATGGTAGCCGTCCGCGTCACCGAAGAGATGCGTCTCGCCGTAGTAGGCTCTCCCGCATACTTCGAATCCAACCCCATCCCGCGCCACCCGCAAGATCTGAAAGACCACTCATGCATCGGCTTCCGATTCAGCAACGGCCTCTACCGATGGCAGTTCGAGAAAGGCCGGAAGGCTCTCACCGTAAGCCCCCAGGGCCCCGCATCGTTCGACGACCCCGACCTCGTAATCCAGGCCGTTCTGCAGGGAGTAGGAATCGGAACCGCAATGGAAGAAAAGCTGACAAGCTTGATCGCCGGCGGACGCTTAATCCAAATCCTGAAAAACTGGTGCCCATCATTTCCCGGCTACTTCCTCTACTATCCCAGCCGCAGAAATCAACCGGCCGCCCTTGCCGCTCTCATCGCCACACTTCGATTGTCCTAGTAACCACCAGAGTGTGAGACGATTCCACCAATGCCCTCCTCTTCCGACCAGGGTCTCCCTCCCGCCAGCTCCACCGACAACCACCGTCTCTCGCGCCAGCTAACCCTCCGCGACCTGGTCCTCTCGCAGGTCCTCACCGTAGTCGGCAGCTCCTGGGTAGGCCTCGCCGCCGGTCTGGGCCACGCCCAAACCCTCGTCTGGCTCTTCGCCTTCACCGTCTTCTACGCGCCCATGGCCGTCGCCGTCTTCTACCTCAACCGCGAGATGCCCCTCGAAGGCGGCCTCTATGTCTGGGCCCGCCGCTCCTTCGGTGACACCATCGGTTTCCTCACCGCCTGGAACATCTGGATCTACGGCATCGCCTCCATCGCCACCATCCTCTTCCAAATCCCCAGCGAGTTCGCCTTCATGATCGGCCCGCGCGCTGCCTGGGTCCCCGAAAGCCACACCACCGTCTTCATCGCCCTGGCCATCCTTCTAGCGGCATTAGCTCTTTCCGCGATCCGAGGCCTCGCCCTCGGCAAGTGGATCCACAACGTCTCCGGTGCCGCCATGATCACCGCCTTCGCGCTCCTCATCGCCGCTCCCTTCTGGGCAATGGCGCACCACCTCCCCATCCACTTCACCCCCTTCGAACTCCATCTCCCCCACACAGACCCCACCTCCCTCGCCTTGATCGGCCAAACCCTCTTCGCCG
>JBAVDD010000216.1:0-8114 GCA_049587035.1 Acidobacteriaceae bacterium
CTTTATTGGTGTGCAGTCGCTCGGGGTCAACCTTGATTCCCTGGTGATCTTCGGGGGCGCGTTGGGGGTCGGGGTAGGCCTCGGGTTGCAGAACGTTGTTTCAAATTTTGTGGCTGGCCTCATTCTGCTTGTCGAGCAACCCATTCGGATCGGCGATCGCATTGAGACGTCTGGCATTCTGGGCGATGTTGTAAAGATCGCGGCTCGCTCGACCTGGATTCGCACGAACGATAACGTCGTGATCATTGTTCCGAATAACCAATTTATCGACTCTTCCGTTACGAACTGGACGGCAAACGATCCGAATGTGCGCATTAGTCTCGATGTGGGTGTGGGATATGCGTCTGATCCCCAGCTGGTGCGCACCCTCCTGCTGCAGGCCGCGGACAGACATCCTGACATCCTTAGGGCTCCGGCCCCTGATTGGTCTTTACGGAGTACGGCGATAATTCGATCAATTTCAAACTTCGCATATGGACTTCGGAGCACGCACACACCCCGGCAAGGCTCAAATCTGATCTTTACTTCGCCTTGTTCCAATCGTTCGCAGAAAATGGAATTGAACTGCCGTTCCCGCAGCGGGATCTCCATCTTCGCTCGTCGGACATACCTATCCCTTATGCGGGACCCAAAGTTGACGCGACGTCGTGATGCCGATCACCGCTCTTACGGTGCGATCATCGTACGACGTCTGGCATGTGGTCGCTTGCGCGGAATATGATCGTTTACAGGCCATAGTTTGGTTGAACATCCGAGAGCCACACCATCAAGGAGAGCAGTATTATGCGCAAGAAGGTCACAATTGTAGGCGCCGGCAACGTTGGCGCGACGACAGCTCATTGGATCGCTGCCAAGGAACTGGCGGATGTTGTTCTGATCGACGTCATTGATGGCGTGCCCCAGGGTAAAGGGTTGGATCTGCTCGAGGCAATGCCGATTGAAAAGCGCGACGTGTCGATACTGGGTACGAATGATTATGCGGACACCGCCAACTCGGATATTGTCGTGATTACGGCGGGCATTGCACGCAAGCCTGGTATGAGCCGCGATGACCTTCTCAATACCAACTTTGGCATTATGAGCGACGTGGTCGGGAAGGCGGTTGCCGCAAGCCCGAACGCTATTTTCATTATTGTGTCCAACCCGCTCGACGCCATGGCGCAGACCGCTTTCAAGAAAGCGGGTCTTCCGAGAGAGCGAGTGATTGGTATGGCGGGCGTATTGGACTCTGCACGCTTTCGCACGTTCATCGCGGAGGAGTTGAATGTCTCGGTTGAGAATGTGACGGCTTTTGTTCTTGGTGGACACGGGGACACCATGGTCCCGCTATCACGCTACTCGACGGTTGCGGGGATACCCATAACGGAGCTTATCGAGCCTACAAAGCTCAAAGCTCTCGAAGACCGCACTGCGAACGGTGGCGCGGAGATCGTGAAGCATCTGAAGACCGGCTCTGCTTTCTATGCCCCATCTGCGGCCGCCACTGAGATGGTGGAAGCGATCCTCAAGGACAAGAAGAAGATCCTGCCCTGCGCAGCTTACCTGCAGGGAGAGTATGGCATCAACGGCCTTTATGTCGGCGTGCCATGCAAGCTGGGCGCCAAGGGGATTGAGCAGATTATCGAAATCAAGCTTACAGCTGAGGAGCAGGCGGCTCTTAATAAGAGTGCATCCGCGGTTAAAGAGCTGTGCTCGGTAATTGGTGTGGCTTAGTTGAAAGGTATTAACAGAAACAGGTCCCGGTTATAGAACCGGGACCTGTTTCTGTTTCAATTCAATACTGGAACAAAGATATGTGTAGAACTAGCTTCGATTAATCGTCACGCTCTCGAGCATGACCGGGGTCTTCGGCTGGTCCATGGCGCCACGTGGAACGCGGCTGATCTTCTCGACCACGTCGTAGCCTTCAATAACCTCACCGAAGATGGTGTGCTTTCCGGTTAACCAGCCGGTGTCGGTCACAGTGATGAAGAACTGACTGCCATTTGTATTGGGACCGGCATTGGCCATCGCTAATTTACCAGGCTTCTTGAAATCATGGGGGCTTCCCTTGGTCTCGTCAGCGAACTTATATCCTGGGCCGCCCATGCCGGAACCTTCCGGGTCGCCGCCCTGGATCATGAATTCCGGAATGACACGGTGAAAGATGGTGCCGTCGTATAGCTTGGGCCCTTTCTTTGATCGCGAGTTCCACTCTTTCGTTCCTTCGGCGAGGGCGATGAAATTAGCGACCGTTTGAGGCGCATCGGCTTCAAAAAGCTTACAAACAATGGTGCCTTCGGAGGTCTTGAAGGCGGCGGTAGTTGGCATTGAATCTCCTTTTACGTTTACAGCAACCACTTGTCGTTGGATGCAAACCAACATCGTGTTGGCTTGTGAATCAGGATAGGGAATAAAAAATTCTAACGAAACTTCATCAGTCTACCGACTTGGCATTTTCAGAAACGCTGTCCGTAGAACGTAAAACCATCCGTCATAGATTCTAAAGGATGTTCTTGAATTCAATAAAAACTCTAAGAAAGCGGGAACCTGACGGATCGCAGAGTCTGCCCGTACCGATTGCGGTCACCAAGGTCAGTGTGGCCTTTCAATTAGCACTTGGCTGTTGCTTCCGGGCGGAGAGTTAACAGGTTTTGCTGCTGTGCTGGACGGCAGCGGAGGTAATGGCTGACCGACCGGAACGATGGTCACCTTGTTCATTACTACGGGTGTCAAGGGTTTGTCCTGGCCATCCCGGTCGACCAGCGCAATCCCTTCGACCATCAATACTGTATGAGGGTCGCACTGGCCGAAGATCGTATACTTTCCGTCCAACGCCGGGTTCGCGGTCTGTGTGATGAAAAATTGGGTGCCGTCCGTTCCTGGTCCGGAGTTGGCCATTGCGAGGCGACCCGCGACATCGAAGCGAAGGGAGGGGGTAATCTCATCCGGGATATAGTACCCGGCGTCGCCTTCGCCGGTACCCAATCGGTCGCCACCTTGGATCATGAACCCGGGAATCACGCGGTGAAAGATTGTTCCGTCATAGAAGGGCTCTCCCGTAACCTTCTTGAGGGAGACAGGATCTGTCCAGGTCTTTGTTCCGGTTGCGAGGCCAACAAAGTTCGCGACCGTGAGGGGTGCTTCCTTATCGAAAAGCTTGCAGGTTAGCCTTCCCATCGTTGTGTCGAATACGACGGTCGGGCCAGTGGGTACTGCCGGGGCAACATCATGCGCGATGGTGGAAGGAGCGTCGGGGAGTGCCTCGGGGGACTGGGTTGACGTGGGGGACGACGTTTGGGGCGCTGGAGC
Source organism: Acidobacteriaceae bacterium (assembly GCA_049587035.1). Lineage (GTDB taxonomy): Bacteria > Acidobacteriota > Terriglobia > Terriglobales > Acidobacteriaceae > Granulicella. The sequence goes on from JBAVDD010000216.1 coordinate 3,292, forward strand.
AGTGGGAAGTTCTGCCGGCGTCGTCTGCGCATAAGCTGCGGCAGATGAAAAAACAAACGCGCAGGTCAGAATTTGCAAGGTTGCATTGAGGGTCTTCATCCAGTCTTAAGGCTACTCCAACATGCCCCAACGTCCAAGTGTCCCGCTCTTATCTGAGCTCGGCTCGGGCAACTCCGATCGCTGAGTCGGCCGCGCCGTAGTACAGAAGCCACTGGCCCTGATAGGCGACGAGGCCTTCCGCAAATGTCGTGCCCTCAGCGTATTGTCCGTTGCGCTCGTAGGGCCAAACCGGTGTCAGGATGGGATGATCGGTGCGCCCAAGCAACTTGCTGGGGTCGGATGTTGAAAAGAGCGCTTCTCCCGCCGAATATGCGCCGGGACGAATGTGTGGATCCCCCGCAAGTTGTGTATCGGGAGATGAATCACCTGCTTGGGCTGCAGTCTTAGCTGCCGCTATATCGGCAACTTGCGAGTTCTTGCCATTCAGAGAACCCAGCATAGAGTTCTTCCCGTTGTAGATAAGCACGATGCCTTTCCTGGTAAGCAGTGGCGGAGGGCCGACCTCTGGGAAGCCGCTATCGAAGTGCCCGGCACGGGCGCTCATCACGACGATTGGCTTGCCGGTTCGTTTGTCGAGCACGGGAGTCCAGTGGATTAGATCGGACGACGTCGCGAGGCCAACATGAATCTCTCCCCAGTACATCCAGTACTTGCCACGCAGCTTCACCGCTTGCACGCGTCCGTTGTGAAGCTCCGTCAGGATGCCGGCGGACTTGTAGTTCAACTTGTCGTACTTGCCACCACCGACCTTGGCGAATGCAGGCCCATACTTGGTCCAATCTTCCAGATTCTTTGAGATTGCAACTCCTATGGTGTACTGACCACGATCTCGCGCCCACTGGGTGTAGGTCATCACGTAGGTCCCATCCGGACCGACGACGATCCTTGGATCCTCTACGCCGCCAGGCCACTCGTTTTGCTTCTGGTCATCGTCTTCGGGATACAGCACGGGACCTCCCTTGACGGTAAAGAAGAGCCCATCTTTGCTGGTCGCAAGTCCCAACCGAGAAGTATGCCCTCCAATCACGCCTTTGCCGGAGGAGTCTTCTGCTCGAAAGACCAAGGCTACATCTCCGTCTGGTGCGATGGTGGCAGCCGGATTGAACGTATGGAGCGCATCCCAAAAGGTCTTCTGCTGTGTGATCGGATCGGTGAAATAGTAGAAGCTATTCGGCTCGATCACGGGGGCTTCGGACGGGCGAACGAAGGGTCCGATCACCCACGATTGCGCTAGCAGGTTGCTGGCTGAAAGGAGCGCAGCGGCGAAGAGAAGAAAACGCATCGTATATTTCAAGATCGTTGGGCTCCTATGATGCCTCTGTGTAGATAGATCGGGTGCATTTGAGCCTACAGCAACCCCGCCGTGGGCTCAAATCCGAAGTAGGACTTTGTCCCCTATACTCGTCATTGCATCTTAATCTGTGGAGGACCTATTGATGGCAAAGCAAGCAATTTGGGTGATGTTGAAAGCAGAGCCGGGGAAAGAAGGCGATGTGGAAGCGTTTCTGAAGCAAGGCGCAGTAATGAGCAAGGATGAGCCTCAGACCGTCACCTGGTATGGGGTCAAGCTGGCGCAGGGAATGTATGGCGTGTTCGATACCTTTGATAGCGAAGAGGGCAGGGATGCGCACCTGAATGGCGACATAGCCAAAGCGCTCATGGCAAATGCGTCTGAACTTTTCTCGAACGAGATTAAAATCGAACAGATGGAGATCTTGGCCAATAAGTAGATACTACTTCTGGCTTGCCGCGCCTTGCACATCAGCAAAGACGCGCAGTAAGTTTCCGCCCAACAGCTTCGTCAGTTGATCTGCCCGATACCCGCGCTTGACGAGAGCCGCGGTAATTTTGGGTAGGTCAGCTGCACTGTTGAGGCCTTCCGGAAGAATGGGAAATCCGTCGAAGTCGGATCCCAGCCCGACATGGTCGATGCCTGCCACTTGAACCACGTGATCGATGTGGTCGATCAATGAACTCAGTGGCGCCCTTGGCAATGTCGTCTGTAGATGTTCTGCGTAAAACTTACGGTCGACGGACATGGAGACGTTATAGGGGACGGGCATTCCCAGGTTTCTGTACTTCGCTGCCTCGACTTCGCACAACTGATCTCGCTGTTCCTTGCTCGCTGCCCAGGCTTCGCGCCAGGCGTCATCAATAAAGGACGGATAGAAGTTCACCATAACGACGCCGTTGTTGGTTGCCATGGCTTGGAGTTGCTCTTCCGTAAGGTTTCGGGGCACATTCGTGAGAGCTCTAGCGCTGGAATGGGATGCGATCACGGGCGTGTGGGTCGTCTGCAGTACGTCCCAAAAGGTGGAGTCTGCAGTGTGGGAGACGTCGACCATCATTCCCAGTCGATTCATCTCGCGCACAACACTACGGCCGAATTCTGTTAGGCCTCCATGATGGATGACCGTCGGGTTGTCGATATCGCCTGAGCTGTCAGCCCACTCGTTTGTGTTAGACCATGTGAGCGTCATATATCGGACGCCAAGGCGATAGTAGAGCCTGAGCAGTCCCAGGTCGGCTTCGATCGAGTGGCCGCCCTCGATTCCGAGCAGGACGCAAAACACTTTGTCGGCATGTGCGCGGAGGACATCCTGTGAATTCAACCCCAGGCGCATAGATTGCGGATATTTCCGAAGCTGCTCATAGACGCCATCGATCAGCTGTAAGGTGCGGTGCGCATATCGTCCGGCCCACTCTGTTGGCTCGGCCCAGATCGCGAAAAACTCGGCCGCGAGATTTCCGACGCGAGCAGCTTCAAGATTGACCATGCCTGAGAGCAGAGGGTCGCCGAAGTTCCAGCCCTCATCCACGAACCGTTGCGGAGTGTCCGCGTGCCCGTCGATTACAAGAGCGTCAGCATGAATCAGTTCGGGGTCTGAGTTGGTCACTAGTATTGGTCGCTCCCAATCGTGGCAAGACTCGATTGTAGCAATGCGGGGGTGACCGGAGATCTTGTGGCGCTAGTGGAATAGAAAGACGAAGTGCCTCACAAAGCACGACTTGCGCTTTAGAAGCATGCTTCATGCAACGCTCAGAGCCGAACTTGACTCTCACTAAGTAGAGGTGACACATGGCTAGTGGACTTGATTCGACGAAAACTGCAGATCGGCCTTCCCATGAGGCAATCGAAAACACCGGCGGTATCGCTGAGGATGAAACTCCTATGGAACGTCTAAATCAAGAGGCAATGGAGAGCGCGAAGCGCGCACAGAATCGTATTCATGCAGACGAGGCCAAGAATCCTGGTACATCGATCTTTACGAAGTAAGCGCGTTTTTGGCAGGTGTTCCTGCAAACCGAGAAGCCTCGCGTGTGCGAGGCTTCTTTCTGTTTCAGTGAGCGGTTATTGCGGCTTTGTATTGGCGCAGATTATGCTCTCTGGACGACTGGAGGAACGGGACTTGGTAGGTCATCTCTGCGCTTCAAGCTCGCGCATACATAATCGCCGTTCATCCTTGCGATGACGTCGAGCGGAATTTCCTTGGGGCAGACGCCGGTGCACTCACCAATGCTGGTGCAGTTTCCAAAGGCCTCCGCGTTCATCTGAGCAACCATGCTGAGCGCACGCCGCTGACGTTCCGGCTCGCCTTGGGGCAGCGTTCCCAAGTGCGTGATCTTGGCTCCTGTGAAGAGCGCAGCTGAAGCATTAGGACAGGCCGCGACGCAGGCTCCACAACCAATGCAGGCAGCGGCATCCATGGATTGATCTGCGACTTCCTTGCCGATGATGATTGTATTTCCGTCTGGAGCTTGACCGGTGGAAACAGAGATGTATCCGCCCGCCTCGATGATATGATCCAGCGCCCGGCGGTTCACTGCCAGATCCTTGACCAAGGGGAATGCTTTTGCGCGCCAAGGCTCCAGAGTTAACTCCTGCCCATCCTTAAAGTGACGCATGCTCAATTGACACACAGTAGTGCCCCGTTCCGGACCATGCGCTACGCCATTGATTACGAAGCCGCATGATCCGCAGATGCCTTCGCGACAATCATGCTCAAAGGCTACGGGGATCTCTCCCCGAAGGATTAGTGACTCATTGAGGACGTCGAGGCACTCAAGCATGGACATCTCCGGATCGACATCGTCAACAGGATATGAAACGAAGCCGCCCTTTTCATTGACGTTCTTCTGCCGCCAGATTTTCAACGTTAGTTTCATTTACTTGTAACTCCTCTGGCTGGGGTGAACATAATGGAACTCAAGGGGTTCTTTGGTGAGTTGAGGAGGTGCATCGGGTCCGTTGTAACCCCACGCCGCCACATAGGAATAGTGGTCGTCGTCGCGCTGGGCCTCGCCATCCGCCGTCTGGTATTCTTCGCGGAAATGCCCACCGCATGACTCGTTGCGATCGCGTGCGTCAATGCACATCAACTCTGCAAGTTCGAAGAAATCTGCCACGCGGCCAGCTTTCTCCAGGCTTTCATTCAGATCGTTTCCACTGCCCGGAACTGTGACATTCGTCCAGTACTCTTCACGCAGTGTGCGGATCTTCTGAATAGCTAGTTCGAGACCCTGCGCCGTCCTAGCCATGCCGCAGTAATCCCAGACAATCTTTCCGAGCTCTCGATGAAACGAGTCAACCGTTCGGTTGCCCTTAATGGATAAAAGCTTGTCGATCTTGGCCTTCACCGCGGTGACAGCTTCCTGGACGACGGGATTCGCTTCGTCAATCTTTGCGAATTTGTTGGTCGCGAGGTAGTTCCCAACAGTGTAGGGAATGATGAAGTAACCATCGGAGAGTCCTTGCATAAGAG
>JBAVDD010000217.1:0-9814 GCA_049587035.1 Acidobacteriaceae bacterium
ACTCAATGATGCGGGCTATCACGTCGTAGTCGTGGGATTCGGTGATGTGGGCTCGGTAGAAGGTGCCGGGGATTAAGGCTTCGTGGGGGCCGAAGTCGTTGATCAGGACTTTGCCGTCGATCTCTGGGGCTTGGTCCAGGCTGCGGCCTTGCCAGAGTAGGTCGGTCTCTTCGGACTCGCCTTCTACTAGTATGTCTAGCTCGCGACCGATCCATTGCTTGCGGGCTCGCTTGCTGATCTTTTGTTGCAGCTTCATTAGCTTGCGGCGGCGGGATTCAATGGTTCGCTTGGGGACTTTATCGTCTAGCTCGAAGGCTCCTGCGCCCTCTTCGTCGGAGTAGCTGAAGACGCCTAGCCAGTCGATGCGCGCGGCTTCTACGAAGGACAGGAGTTCGTTGAAGTCGGCTTCGGTTTCGCCGGGGAAGCCTACGATGAAGCTGGTGCGCAGGACCAGGTTGGGGACGGTCTGGCGCGCGTGGGCGATGATCTGGAGGAAGCGGTCGGCGGTGCCTCCGCGCTTCATGCGGCGTAGGACGCTGGCGCTGGCGTGCTGGAGCGGGACGTCGAGGTACTTCGCTATGGTGTCGTGGCGCGCGATGGTTTGGAGCAGGCGCGTGGTGATCTTGTTGGGGTAGGCATAGAGGAAGCGCAGCCACTTGAGACCGGGGAGGGGGGCGAGAGCTTCGAGGAGGTCGGCTAGTTCGGGACGCTTGTCCGTGAGAGCGTCGGGTGGGAGGTCTTCGCCGTAGCAGGTTGTGTCCTGGCCGATGAGTGTGATCTCGCGGACGCCTTGCGCGATGAGGGATTTGGCTTCGGCAACGATGCTGGCGAGGGTGCGGGAGCGGAACTTGCCACGCAGCTGCGGGATGATGCAGAAGCTGCAGGGATGGTCACAGCCTTCCGCGATTTTGATGTAGGCCGAGGCGCGGGGCGTGGTTAGGATACGTGGGGTTTCGTCGGAGTAGAGGTAGGTGGGGAGCGCGGCGGTGGCGCCGTCCCAGGCTTCGCGGGAGAAGCGGCCGGCGGCTTCGCGGGCGTCGCCTTCGGGGCGCGACTGCGCGTCGAGCGAGGAGCTTCGCGTGGCTTCGTGACGAAGCTGTGCGGAGTCAGACTCTGGGCGGGAGTGCTGGCTTACGGAGCTTGCATGGCGATCGATTTGGGCCGTGGTGAGGATGGGGAAGTGAGTGTTGGCTGCTGGGCGGTTGAGGCCGGCGGCTTCGAGAATCGCTTCGAGTTCACCGGTGCCTACTACGGCGTCGACCTCGGGGATGTTGGCGCGGATCTCGTCGCGATAGCGCTCTACCAGGCAGCCGGCTACGATGAGTTTCTTTGCGCGGCCGCCGTTGGCGATCTTGTGCTGGACCATCTCGAGGATGGTGTCGACGGACTCCTGCTTGGCGGAGTCGATGAAGGAGCAGGTGTTGACGACGAGTATGTCGGCGTCTTCGGCGCGGGGGGTGAGCTGGGCGCCGCCGCGATGGAGCAGGCCCATCATGACCTCGGAGTCGACGAGGTTCTTGGGGCAGCCGAGCGAGACGAAGCCTACCGTGGGGGTGTTTGGTTTGGTTTCGCTGGGGGCTGGGTTTTCGAGGGTGGGGGAGATGCTCACAACCTTTGATTTTAGCAGGTTTTATGCGGGTCCTACGCGGACGGCGGGAGTAAGTAAGCGGTCTGAGCTGAAGTCGTTTTGGGTGAGTGGAGCTGTTTGACGCAATGTTCGCGAAGTAGCGAAGTTTCGCTAAGTTATTGGATGCGGTTGGTGAGCGGGGTGAGGGTCGCGTCGGGTTTGGGGGCGGTGTGGGCGGTGACGACTACGCCGTTGGTTTCGAAGTGCGAGATGTGGTGGTTGGTGCCGTGGCCGAGCATGATGGCCTTGCGGAGCATCTGGAGATGGCGGCGGGAGTCGGTGGTGAAGTGGCGGCTGATGGCGTGGTCGTAGTCGAGGACGAGAGTGTATGTGGCCTCGCACTTGGGGCAGTAGATGGGGTCCTCGAGCCAGCGGTGGAAGGCGGCGGGAGGGAGCGGGGCGGCTGGGTCGGTACCGGAGCGGATGGCGGCGATGATCATAGAGGGAGAGTGTAGCGAGCGATGTCGTGTCAGGGGACTGGCGCTGGTGTGGGTTGGACGTGGAAGAGGATCATCTCGTGATCCTTGGTGATGACTTTGTCGTCGAAGGAACGAAGATCCTGATAGCTGCTGGTTGGGATGCTGTCGGTGTTGACGATGTAGGCGCGATGCAGGATGACGGCTTTGGGTGTGAGCTGGATGCGATAGATGCAGTCCATGAGTTTTTGCATGGTATCGGTCTCCTCGGTGGGTGAGGCGGCGAGCTTCCAGGTTGGCGGGTACTGCAAGCTGATCGCGTCTTCAATGATTTCGGGGTAGGAGAAATCAACAGGGAGAGTCCGCGTGGGGGCGGTAAACGCGGCGGTTGCATTGGTCTGAAAGAGTTGCGCAGGGATGAGACTGCTCTTGCCGTTTATGAGGCCTAAAGGGCCGGAGACATGGAAGTGGACGATGAGGGGCTTGTCTTCGTCGCGGAGATTTTCGATGGACGTGAGGGTAACGTCAGTGTCTTTGGGCATGTGGTCGCGCAGGTAGTGCTCGAGGCGCTGATGCAGGGCGAGCTCGTCGTCAAGCAAGATGCTTTGGCGGTAACGGAGGGCGGGAGCACCGAGGAAGGCGAGATCGACGGAACCGGATTCATGACCGCCCGGATCGATAGTGAGGTTCGCAACGCGGCGGGTTTCAGAGTGTCTAACGCCCAGGATGGGCGAGCCAGCGAGAGCGGTGCCTTTGTCCATCTGACGAAGTCCGCCGGTGTCACTGTGCGTCCATAGGAGCTGGCCGAAGGGGCAGAAAGGCTCGGCGGGGTCGAGGACGATGTCCTCGCCGTTGAGCTCGACGATGGCGATGTCGTCGTTGAGCTGACGGAGGGTGGTGAACTGCGGGTAGAAACGCCCGAGATCGCGATTGGTCACGGCCATGACGTAGGCCTTGAAGCCGGCGGCTCGGGCCAGTCCTACGAACAGGATCGTGAGCTGCAGGTCGTCGCCGCGCTTATTTTTGAAGACGTCGAGGGCGGAACTGGAGGCGGAGATGCCGTTGAGCTTTTCCTCTTGCTCGGAAAGCTCGCGAGAGAAGTTCGTATTCTGCATCTGCTGAACGGCCGCATAAAGTTTGCGGAGTTTTTCTTCGGGGGTGGTGGAGTCAGCCGTGATCGCGGCAGCGGCGCGGGACAACTTTGAGGTGCGACCGATGAAGTCGTCGATGTCCGAGCTCCAGTCGGCGCCGGTCTGCTTCCAGAAGGCCTGCGGGGTGTGGATGGAGTCCGATAGCTGGGTGTAGAAGACGACCTTCTGGCTGATGCTGGAGCGGGGTGGCATGTCGGGCTCGTCGGCGACCGGCAACACGTTTTCTAGAAGGACGGAGTACTCGCGGGAGTCGCTCTTATCTTTGATCTTGACGGCGGAGGCGCCTCCGGGCAAGGAAGAGGTCAGATCGATATGCGGCTCAGCGGTGTGCCAGATGAAGGATACCTTGCGGGCAAACAGCTCGGTCTGGGCATAAAAGGTCGGGACGAACGACCAGGTGCGAAGGCCGGTCTCAACGATTCGCGCGTCGAGCACTAGGGAGTAGTGGTATTCGACGATGCTGCCGACCTGCACGTTGGGAAGAGCGATGACTTTTTCGCGCGTGGTCTGGTCAGAAGAATGTTCTACGAGACGATCGAAGGGCTTGCCCGTGAAGGGAATGATGGTGCCGTCGGCATGGATGGTGCGCGCGGCGATGCTGGCGATGGTGTAGTTGGAGTACCCGCCTTCACTGGGGTATTCGATGGAGATATTGCTGTATTTATCGCGGCCAGCTTGATTGAGAATCTTGATGCGGTAGGAGTAGGTCCATGTGCCGTTGCCGTCGTCGACGATCTCCTCGCGGGAGAGGATGACGGCGGACGCTCCGGGGACCTGGGGTTGGGAGGTCATACTGAGCTCTTCCGGGGTGGGGTCCTGCCATTTGGTTGTGGCGTGGGCGACGGAGAACACCAGAAAGGAGGCGCAGCACAGCAATGCACGGTGCGGACCGGAAGTCGTCGGGAAGATCATCGGTGGGATGCGTCCTATTGCAGATCGAAGTAGTTGGACTGTTATAAAACTTCGGGTGATAGGACGCAAGACGGCGAGGCGGGTTGGTTAGAACTCCCAGCGCAGGAGGGTGGTGCCGATGGTGTAGCCGCCACCGAAGGAGGCTAGGAGGACGGTCATGCCTTTTTTGAGGCGGCCCTGCTCGAGCGCGGTGTGCATGGCGAGAGGGATGGTGGCGGCGGTGGTGTTGCCGTACTCGTCGATATTGATGACGATTTTTTCTTCGGGCATGCCGAGGCGTTCAGCGGTGGCCATGATGATGCGCTTGTTGGCCTGGTGGGGAATGAAGAGATCGACGTCGACGGGAGTGAGGCCGTTGCGGGTGAGGAGGGTCTCGCTGAGTTCGGCCATCTTGCGGACGGCGACCTTGAAGACGGCTCCGCCTTCCTGGTGGACGAAGTGCATCTTGGCGGTGACGGTGTCGACGGTGGAGGGATGGAGGCTGCCGCCGCCAGGCATGTAGAGGGAGGTGGCTCCGGCGCCGTCGATCTCGTGGATGAAGTCGGCGAGACCGATTTCGCTGTCTGAGCAGGGCTCTAGCAGGACGGCTCCGGCACCGTCGCCGAAGAGGATGCAGGTGGAGCGGTCGGTGTAGTCGAGGATGGAGCTCATGATGTCGGCACCGATGACCATGACTTTTTTGTGGGCACCGGATTCGACGAGCTTGGCGCCGACCTGGAGGGCGTAGAGGAAGCCGGAGCAGGCGGCGGAGAGGTCGAAGCCCCAGGCTCCGGTGGCGCCGATTTTGGTCTGGACGAGGCAGGCGGTGGCGGGGAAGAACATGTCGGGGGTGACGGTGGCGACTAGGATGGCGTCGAGATCGGTGGCGGGGATGCCGCGGCGCTGGAGGCAGTCAAGGGCTGCTGCGGCGGCTAGATCACTGGTGGCGGTGCCGGGATCGACCAGGTGACGCTGGCGAATGCCGGTGCGCTCAACGATCCATTCGTCGTTTGTTGTCACCATTTTCTCGAGGTCGGCGTTGGTGAGAAGGCGGGGGGGGACGAAGGAACCTACGGATGAAATTTTGGCGCGGACCTGGTTCCGGGGCTTTAGGGTGAGACTCAAACTTCGACCTCCGACGGCAGAAATGTTGCAATGAGCATCTTACGCGGTCTGATGTTTTGCGGACGCGGGTTGGTGCGTGTGGGGTGGCAAGTGATTGTGGTTGGGGGAGTTATGCGGTGGAAGAAGAGGGATAGTGTACCGGGTTTCCCTACTGCGCCCATATCGACCCGTTACCGTTGCTTCCTTCCGGACCTGGCGGAGTTGGCGGGAATACGTCGCGTAGGACCCGGCACATAAGGCAGTTTACCATGCGCGCTGAGGTGGGTTTGGGGATGCAAATCGAGCGTTTGAGGTGGTTTCTCGGGGTACAAAAAGAGGTATTGACATCTATCATATAGATATATATCTTTCCGATCTATTATGAGTCTTGAAAAGACATCTACGGTTGAGTCACTCCTAGGGTTACTGAGCCAGGGCCCTATGTCGGGGTATGAGATGCGGCAGGTGATGGAGCGGGCTACGGCCAACTTCTGGACGGAGAGCTATGGGCAGATCTATCCGGCGCTGAAGCTGCTGGTGAAGGATGGGCTGGCTACGGTGGAGGAGCAGAGCAAGGATGGGCGGGCGAAGAAGGTTTATAGGCTGACGGATGCGGGGGAGCGGCGACTGCGCAAGTGGTTGGGGGTGGAGACCAAGCCGCAGGTGCGGCGCAATGAGCTGCTGTTGAAGGTGTACTTTGGCGACCGGGCGGATCGCGGTGTGATTGCGATGCAGGTGGTGGCGGAGCGGGAGCGCTGCGAGGACGAGCTGGAACGTTATAGCGCGGCGCTGATGCGGATGGAGACACAGCATGCGCGGCATCCGGCGATGCCGTACTGGAAGATGACGGTGCGGTTGGGGATGCTGCATGCGCAGGCGACGATGGCATGGTGCGACGAGGTGTTTACCGAGTTGGAGAAACGCGGGCTGGTTAGTAAGGGGTCGTTTTATCGGTAGCTTCTAGCTTCTAGCTTCTAGCTTCTAGCTTCTAGCTTCTAGCTTCTAGCTTCTAGCTTCTAGCTTCTAGCTTCTAGCTTCTAGCTTCTAGCTTCTAGCTTCTAGCTGATTGGGTAGGGCACAGTTTGCTGTTGAAGAGGGAGTAGAGGCGATGCCGTCGGATTGAGCTGAAGAAGTTGTTGTTGGATGGTTTGAGCCAGGAGCTAGAGGCTACAAGCTGTCTTTCAAGGAGATTGCTATGAGTGCTGATCCGGTTTGGATGAAGGCATTGCTTACGGTGCATATTACTTGTGGGTTTGGTGCGTTTCTGCTGGCGCCGGTGGTGCTGTCTTTGGCCAAGGGCGGGAAGCAGCATAAGCGCTGGGGGATGGTTTATCTGTGGTCGATGGGTGGGGTGGCGGCTACGGCGCTGCCGATGGCACTTTATCGGCCGGTGCTGTTTCTGGCGATGGTGGCGGTGTTTAGTTTCTATGCGGCGTTCAGCGGGTATCGGGTGCTGAAGCTGAAGGCCCTGGCGCGGGGTGGGAGCGCGAAGCCTGTTGATTGGATTGCGGGTGTGCTGACGTTTGCTTTTAGTTTGTTGCTGGCGGGGTTGGGGGCGTTTGATCCGAAGGCGATCCAGGGGTTTGGGATTGTGGCGATTGTGTTTGGGTTGATCGGGATGCGGTTGGCGTGGGTGCAGATGCGGAGCTTTGTGCGCAAGCCTAAGGAGAAGATGTTCTGGTGGTATACGCACCTGGGGAATTTTATTGGTAGCTATATTGCCGCCTGGACCGCGTTCAGTGTGGTGACCTTGCCTACCGTGTTTGGGAATCATGTTTGGTTGTGGCTTTGGCCTACGGCGTTGGGGGTTCCGGCGATTGTATTGACTACGGCTTATTACAAGAGGAAGTTTGGTCCTGCGCGGACGGCGAGCGTGATGGCGGCTTAGGTTACGCTAAACGCGTTTAGCAGGACTAATCGCGGTCTTTGTGAATCGATGAATGACTTGCCCTGAACTCGCCGGTTGAAAACGGCATTGGCAAACACGAGCCGACTTCCGGTTACGAATGAGGCGATGGTGGTCGCCTGACTGGCCGCGTTGAGAGTGAGAGATGTCGCAACTCAGTTTTATTTACTAGCTGCTAGACTTCACAGCAATGATGACGTTTTTTCTTAGACTGTCGCGGTTTGTTCTATTCGTCTGGCTTTTACTTGCAGCCATTCCGCTGCTGGCCGCAGCCAGCACCGCTCAATCTGCCTCGTCCGGTCCCGTGATCAAGCCAGCCCGTTTGATCGTGCTCACCGACATCGGCGCTGAAGCAGACGACACCGAGAGCACCGTGCGTCTCCTTTTGTATTCCGATGTTATCGACATCAAGGGCCTCATCGCCACCACTTCTATCTGGCACGCCGCGCCTTCGCCGGAGCTGATCCGAGACGTGATCGATGCCTATGCCAAGGTCCAGGGTAATTTGGTGAAGCACGATCCGAAGTTTCCTCGCGCCGAAGCCCTTCAGTCGGTTGTAAAGCACGGCATCGCTGCCTACGGCATGACAGGAGTCGGCATCGGCAAGGACTCCGAGGGATCAGATTGGATCATCCACACGCTCGACGAGCCGGACAACCGTCCGCTCTGGATTGCTGCATGGGGCGGCGTCAATACACTTGCACAGGCTCTCTATAAAATTCGCGCTACCAGGTCGCCCGAGGACCTCGCTCGCATGGTCGCCAAGCTGAGGGTCTACACGATCTCCGACCAAGACGACGCCGGACCCTGGATTCGCAAAAACTTCCCGAAACTCTTCTACATCGTCAGTCCTGGCGGCGAGTACTCACAGGGCACGTGGGGGGGCATGAACGCCTTCATCCCCGGCATCGACAACTCCACCATCAGTAACAAGTGGCTCGCCGAACACATTCAACAAGGCCATGGACCGCTTGGAGCAGCCTATCCTGATGTTGCCTACGGCATGGAGGGCGACACGCCGTCTTGGCTAAATCTGATCCCTAACGGGCTGAACAACCCCGAACATCCCGGATGGGGCGGATGGGGCGGACGCTACGAGTTCTATCAGCCCAAGATCGCCATCACCGATCCCAAGACCTTTCTTGGCGGTGTCCCCATCGAGCAGGAGACGCGCCCAATCTGGACCAATGCGACCGACAGCTATACACCTCCGGCCATGGGCGAATACGGCAGGGCTATCCTTCCTGGATCGAAGACATATCGCGGTTTCAAAGAGACCATCTGGCGGTGGCGCGACGACTTTCAAAACGACTTTGCCGCGCGCATGGAGTGGACCACAAAGTCTTTTCAGGAGGCGAACCATCCTCCTGTGGTGACGCTGGATCAACCCGCTGCCATCACCGTTCGGTCGGGCAGTCATTTCGCGTTGCGAGCCCATGCGACCGACCCCGATGGCGACAGCCTTACTTACTACTGGTTTCAGTATCCGGAGGCGGGAACCTACAAGGGTCTGATCGAGATGGGCGCGACCGATATGCCCGGCGTCTATCTCACCGCGCCGAGGGTGGATCAGCCTGAAACTATGCACTTTATCGTTCGGGTCACCGACAAAGGCACACCACCGCTATCTCGCTATCAACGGGTCATCGTGACAGTGACTCCGTGATCAGCGAACGTAGCCGGAGATATTCGAGACTTAGCGCTCACAGTGCGACCTATCTCAGAGGCAACGGCAAGAACGGGGCGCGCTTTGCGCGCTAGAAGCAGGTTCCTCGCTCCCACCCCATCGGGCAAAGAACGCCCGCTGGGGACCCCGGCTGCGCTCGGAATGACAGCCAGAAAGGCAAGTGCAACGGCAAGAGCAACAGCAAGTGCAAAAGCCAATGCGGGGGCCTTCCCCTTCGGCTACGCTCAGGGTCAGGATGACGAAAGGTTTATGAGAGGTGCTTATAGCGGTTTCCCCGATACTGTGGAGGCAGGATGGCAGAGCTGCAGGTCTCTCCACTATGCAGGACGACAGAACAGTCCTGCTCCGGTCGAGATGACAACTCTATACCTGTAGGGAACCCGGGCTAGGTGGTGGTGGGGTGGTGGGATTTGGTACGGAACTCGCGGGAGGTGCGGTAGAGCTTCCAGACGGCGAAGGCCAGGGAGAGGCCGATGATGACCCAGACGGCGATGAGGATGGTGTTGGCCCAGCGGTCGTTGAAGTGGGCCCACATGCGGAGGACGTCGTGGCCGTAGTGGATGCCTAGCCAGCAGGCGATGCAGTGGCGGAGGAAACGGCTGGTGGTGAAGGCCCACATGAACTCCTTGCGCGCCATGTGGACGGCGCCGGCGGCGAGGATGAAGGGCCAGAGGGGCATGGGTGGGGGAAGGATGGCCGGGAGGGCGACGGCGATGATGGGGTGGCGCTCCATCCAGGAGGTGATGCGGTCGAGGGTGCGTTTGGAGATGTGCTTCTGGAGGAAGGCCATGCCTCCGGCCTGACCGGCGGCGTGGGAGAGGTAGCCTCCGATGCCGGAGCCGAGAGTGGCGATGGCGACGACAAGGATGGGGTTGGTGGGGGCGGCGGCGTAGATGATGACGAGGATGTCCGCTATGCCGGGGATGGGGAGGGGGACGAAGGTGCTGTTGACGATGGCGACGAGAAAGAGGCCGACGAGGCCGAGATGAGAGAAGAAGTGGAGCGCGCCGTGGTGCGCGGCCTCGTGGGCTG
>JBAVDD010000218.1:0-10319 GCA_049587035.1 Acidobacteriaceae bacterium
GGGTATACGCGTGAGGCGTTTCTAGAGCTTAAGCTGAGCAACCTGGTACTTCCGAACCCGCAGCCGCAGGAGGCTAGCGAGCCGCAGGGTGGGGCTGCGGATAACGTGATACACCGGCATCTGCGCAGCGATGGAACCCAGATCGACGTGACGGTGCGATCGAACGATGTGGTGCACCGGGGCCGGCCATGCAAGCTGGTGATCGCTGAAGATGTCACGGAGCGGCGTCACGTGGACGCGGAGTTGATCCAGATGGCGCATCATGATGCGTTGACAGGGCTTCCGAACCGCACGCTTCTGAGCGACCGCATGGCCCAGGCGCAGTCGACCGCACAGCGCCTGAAGCACAAGTCAGCCGTGGTCTCGATTGATCTGGACCACTTCAAGAAAGTGAACGACTGGTACGGCCATGCGATTGGCGACCAATATTTGAAGCATGTAGCGGGGTTGCTTACGAGCCGGCTGCGCGGCATGGATACTGTAGCGCGCATGGGCGGCGATGAGTTTGCGATTGTTCTCGGAGAGATCAGCACGGCGGAGTCTGCAGCGCTGGTGGGCAAGATGCTGCTACAGGCTTTGAATAAGCCGACGGTGATTGGCGGATACACGGTCCAGCCGCGCGGCAGCCTTGGGATTGCGATCTTTCCGGACCATGGCTCGGACATGGACGAGGTGTGGCGGAGCGCGGATGCGGCGATGTACCGCGCGAAGCGAGCAGGGGGCAATCGTTACATTGTGGCGGGGCCGGACGCATCGAGCACGGCCGACGACAGCGCCGCGCTGGATCAGCAGCTGCGAGAGATGCTGGAGCAAGACCGGCTGATGCTGCACTACCAACTGCAGTACGCTGCGAACGACCGGCTGCGCGGGATGGAAGCGTTCCTGCGGCTGCCGGATGCCGGAGTTGGGTTCATTGGGCCGGACCGCATCATAGCGCGGGCAGAGGACAATGGGATGATCTACCCGGTGGGCCGGTGCGTGGTGGAACAGGTATGCCGGCAGCTGGACCATTGGAAGAAGCACTCGGCTTCCCCGCTGCGCGTGGCGGTGAATGTGTCGCCGTCGCAGCTGATGCGGAAGGAGTTTGCTTCCGAGGTAGCAGTGTCGCTGGCGAAGTGGAGAATCGATCCTGGGTGCCTGGAGATGGAGATTGCCGAACGCGCGATTCTCAATATCGACGAGATCAGCGCGGAGATGCAGGAATTGGCCGGGATGGGCGTTCGCTTTGCGGTGGACGACTTCGGAACAGGGTACTCGTCGTTGCAGCATCTGCACCGGCTGCCGATCTCGACGGTTAAGATCGACCGCTCGTTTGTGCAGCGGTTGTGCGACCCCTCGAGCAGCTATCCCATTGTGAAGGCGATTATTGCGGTGGGACACAGCATGAAGATGGAAGTGATTGCCGAGGGTGTCGAGCATGACGAGCAGAAGGTGATTCTTGACCGGCTGGGGTGCGATGGGATGCAGGGATATCTGCTTGCGAAGCCCATATCGCCGGAGGAGATTGGCAAGCTGCTGGTGGCGTCACGCCACGATGCAGAAGGCGGACACAAGATCGCTCCACCATCGATCCGGCAGCAAACGGGACGGAACACCCGCTCGCTGACTGCATAAACAAGTCAAGTAGTTGAGACGGCGCATACGAACGAGTATGCGATGGTTTCGGGATACGCGTGCGTAGACAGTGCGCCGTGCAATGTTGCCCACTGCAACATTACCCTAAGCAGCGGCACACCGCTCTATCGCTCCAAACAGCGGCCGCACAAAGCAGCTGCACACCGCTATATTGCCCCAGGCAGCGACACACTACTTTGCACGGTTGGTTTCAGGTGGAAGGGTCCCGGAAGCTGCGGATAGCCGTGCCCAGCAATCAGGCATGAAGATACGCTGCAGTGTAAAAGAGAAGGCTGACAGCGATGCACAGTACCACGCAGCAGATAAACAGGAAGGGACCATTGTCAGAGACGAAGTTTATGAAGGGCTTCATAGGTTACCTTTCGAAGTAAATGCTGAAGGCCTGACCTGCTGGATGTGTTCCCTGCCGTAGTGGCTTGTTGCGCGACAACGGAGGCGTCCAGCGTGTCAGCATTCAGCTATACCTATGTAAGGCAACTGCATAGCCAACTTTATATTGTTTATAATCAACAACTTATCGCGTATGTTAATCAATGATGTGCAGAAGTTTGCAGACCATTCTTCGGCAGGAGTACCACTTCGCGACAGAGGCATGACGGCAGGGGAAGTTGTGGTTTGACGCAGGAAATACCCCAGCCGCCTGGAGGCGTTCCCTGAGAGCGAGTCATGCGCGGGGGGACGCTTCCGATAGCGGCTGGCGAGAGGGTTGCCTTCGGCAGGCAGGCCTTATCCGAGGGTATGAAGTGCCTGCTCGGCGCTCTTTCCGATCTGCGTGTTGGGCGCGAGAGTGACAGACTTCTTCAGGTGGGTAATGGCGTCGGTCTTATCTCCGAGCTTGCTGTAGATCATACCGAGGTGATACTCGATGGAGGCATTGTCGGGCGCGGTTTTCTCGACGCTCTCGAGGAGATCGCGTGCGGAGCCGTAGGTGCCTTTGTTGTAGTAAGCCCAGGCGAGGGTGTCGGCGGTGTTTGGCGAGTTTGGCATGCCACGATGCGCGGTCTCGGCGAGCGAGAGGGCGACATCGATATCCTGCCCACGCTCCATCATGAGGTAGGCGAGGTTGTTGGCAGCAGCAGGCTGGTTGGGTTGGATGGCGAGCGCCTTCTTGTAGTCGTCCTCCGCTGCGTTGAGATCCGGCTGGGCTTCTTCGAGGGTACCGAGAAGCGCATAGGCATGCGCGTCGTTGGGATGCGCGATGACCCAGGTCTTCCAGGTAGCGATCGCAGCCTGGGGATTGCCCTGCAACAGCGCGGCGCGGGAGTAGTCGGTAACGGCGGTGCCATCCGAAGGATTGAGCTGCATGGCCTTCTGAGCGGCGGCGATAGCCTGAGGAACATTGTTGGCCTGGATCTGTAGCTCGGAGAGAAGATCGTACATCTCAGCATTGTTTGGCGACTTGGCGATCTGCTGCTGGACGAGGTCGAGGGCCGCCGGAGCCTGCTTCTCGTGCAGGTCGTAGGCTACAAGGATGCGCAGAGCGCGAGCGTCGTTGGGGTTGGCGGTGAGGGCCTGCGCGAGCAATTTCTTGCCCTGCGGGATTTTATTCTGGGTGAGACTGATGGCACCGAGCTCTTCCATGGCGGCGGTGTTGTTGGGACCCTTCTCCATGGCCGTCTGGAAATCAACGGCGGCCTGGTCGGCCTGGTTCTGATGGAGTTCAGCGATGCCCTTCCAAAGATAGGCATCGGATGAGTCGGGATCATGAGAGAGTGTGCTGGTAGCAACCTGCAGGAGGAGGTTGTAGTCGCCGAGCTGATTGGCGACGCTGGCGAGACCGCGTGCGGCGTCGATATTGGTTGGCTGAAGGTGAGCGGCGGCCTGGAAGTTCTGCTCAGCGTCGTTGAGATCACCGTTGGCCTGCGCTGCCTGGCCGAGCCAGAGCTTGATCGGGACATTGTCTGGAGCGTTTTTCTCAGCCTTCTGTAAGGCGATGAAGGCGTCATTGGCCTTGCCGGCGTGGATGAGGAGCATGCCGTTGAGGACGGCAACCTGGGGGTCGCTGGAGTTGGACTTCATGAGCTGGTCGGCTATGTTAGTGGCCTGGGGATAGTTCTTCTGCTGGACGAGGATGTGCGCGTAGGTGATCTTGAGCGGAACGCTGGCGGGGTGCCTGGCGACGAGATTAGCGTAGGCGGAGGAGGCCTGATCGATCTCGCCGGTGCGAACGTAGTAGTCCCAGAGTAGGTCGGCACCCTGGGGGGTGTCGGCGAGCAGCTCGGTACCCTGGAGGAGGGTGGCTACGGCGGCGGCTTTGTTGTTCTGTTTGAGGTCGATGCCAACCAGCGCCATGCGGCCGCGGATGTTCTTGGGGTCGAGATCGACGGCGGTCGAGGCCTGTTGCTGCGCGCCCTGGAGATCGCCCTTGCTGGCCAGCAGAGAGGCGAGGATGAGGTGTGCGGTCGCGTTCTTCGGGTCGAGGGAGATGGCCTTCTGGAGCTCGGCCTCGGCGGCGGGCTGCTGCGTGGCGTCGGAGCTCTCGATAAGGGCGAGGGCGGTGTGGAAGTTAGAGTTGTTGGGATTGATGACAAGGGCGCGCTGAATCTGATTCAGAGCCTCGGCGCGATCTTTCTGCGCAAGGGCGATGCTCGAGAGCAGAGCCATGGCGTCGGCGTTGTTGGGCTGCTGGGCGAGAACGTTGTTCGCCTGGTCCTTGCTCCGGGGGTACTGACGGGCCGCGAGCAGGAGAGAACCGAGATCGAGGTGCGCCTGGATATTGTGTGGGTCGAGCGCGACGGTGCGCTGGAGCTCCTGGTAGCCACCAGCGAAGGCCCCGAGCTTCATGTAGGACTTGGCCAGATCGTAGTGCGCGGCGGCGTAGTTCTTGTCGATCTTGATGGCGTTAGAGAACTGGATGATGGCTTCCTGCTGCTTGCCCTCGGAGGCGTAGTGCTCACCGCTCTTGAGGTACTTGAGCTTTCTGGCATTCGGATCGCGCGTGCAACCCAGCAGCAGACCTGCGCCAATCGTCGCGATCAACAGCGTTGAACACTGAATCGTTCCCTGTCTCTTTAGCTTATTCATGGTGCTTCCTTCCATTCTGGTCCTAGGCTTTGCGCGTTTCCGCGAGGTATCGACGTCTGATGTCGTGTACTGCTAGTCGGTAAAGTCTAATGCAACCCAACCGCACTCAAATGGGGCCCGAGTGGCCTGTGCTAGTTGGGGATAAACTTGGGGAGCATGGGTACAAGCTGATCGGCAAACTTGATGACGCGAGTCTGAGCGCTTGCTACGGACTCATTGGGCTGGAGCGGAGTGACGAGGCGGACGAGAGCTCCGTCGGTGCGGTTGGAGCGGATGGCGTCGAGCATCATGTAGGCCTTGGCTTTATAGTCGTTGGCGATGCTGCGGCCGTGAGCGAGGTACCAGTAGAGGACAACCTGCTTGGCGGAGCCGTTGGTGATGAGATACTCGCCGATCGCATAGTGCTTGAGCTCGGGGCGCTCCAGGTAGATGGTCTTCGAGGAGGCGAAGGTCCAGCCGGCGCCGGGCAGGCAGTTCTGCGGGGAGTGGATGGACTGGCCGGTTCGCTGGGTGGGAAAGTAGCCGATGAAAAGCGAGACGGGTGGAGTGAAGACCTGGCCGGTTTGTGCGGGGTCGGTATAGAGGCGGTTGAGGAAGCGTCCCTCACCGAGAACCGCAAGCGTGTCCTGGCTGATGGGGATATCCTGGCTGGTCAAGTGGTCGATGGTCTGTGGCAGCAGGGTGAGCGCCTCGCTGGGGGGCACACGGTCCACACTTTCCCGGAGATGAAGAGTCGTAAACGTGGCTAGCAACAGCAAGAAAACGACCCAAAAACGAGGTGAGTTCATTGGCTGGTCCTGCTTGCGGGGATTTTGAGGTGGATCAGTTTGTGAACGACATACAGGCAGCTGAGAGAGACGAGGAACATCAGCCAGCCGGAGAACTCATGGAAGAAACCCACGGCCTTGTCGGGGTTCCAGTACTGGACGCAGAGGCCGGTGCCGACGATTCTTGCGGCGTTCGCGAAGACGGCGATGGGGAGTGCGGCGAGGGCCAGCACGACGCGACGCCAGGTGCTGTGCTCCAGAAAGTATCCATAGAAGATGGCTACCGCGAAGAGGCTCATTAAGGAGCGGATGCCACTACAGGCCTCGGCGACCTCCAACTGCAAGGCAGGAAGCTGGATGATGTTGCCATCGCGAAGCACAGGGACACCAAAGAGAGGCAAAATGGCGCTGGCCATGCGTGAGGCAAACAGTTGGAGGGGGAAGGTAACCTGATTAAAGATCACCGCGGGAATGGGGATAGCCAGCAGCAGGACGAGAATGGCGAAGCGAACTTCGCGGAGGAAGGTGCGACCGAAGATGGTCCAGACAACTCCGCCGAGGAGCATGACGAGGGAGAGTCGGGAGAGGAAAAGTTCGGCACCGTAGACACCCAGAAAGAGGACAAAGATCGCTGCTACGACAAGCCAGATGCCGGACCAGGTTTGTAGAATCGGAGTGTTTCGGAGGACTTTGCGCTTGTCCCAGAGAAGAAAGGCCGCGAAAGGGGCAACGAGGAAGCCGTGGGAGAAGTCGGGGTTGGTGTACCAATTCATCACCAAACTGCCTACGACCTTATAGTAAATAGCTGTAACCACTAGACTTAGTAGTAGATAAGGCAGCCAAGTGGTCCAGGGAATTCTTGCTTCGCGGTCAGCCGGGAGCTGATCGAATTCCGTGACCGGGTCGGGATAGGTTGCGGATTGAGTTTCCGTCATGCTGGAAGATATCCTTCGGTGAAAATGCAAGCAATTGCTCTGCCACACTACCGGACGGGTCCGCCTATCGATGGAATGAGCCATGGAATGAGTTCACGAACAGGGGGTGGCCGGGCGGTGTAGGCAGGGCACCCGGCACGTGGTCGAGTGCTGGGAGGACGAGGCTGTCGCAGGGCCGAATCCGTTGACTGGCGGAGAGGGACCTCGATGTACTTATCGTAAGTTGCAGCAAATAATCAACTTAGACGGAATTTAGGGGCGCGAGAGGGAGGATGCGAGGTGTAGCGCGCGGGAGGACAACCTGAATCCGAGTGAGACCACCGGGCGTACATGAGCAGAGAGTCAAACCTTTCGCAAGCATTTCTCAACGAGAATAAGGTCGGCGCTCGAGCGGCTGGCAGGCCAGGTGGCAATCTATAAAGAGACGAGCGGGAGTTGAAAGAGGAAGTCTGCTAGCCAATGTGGAACTGATTTTCCACTTTGCACGTCTTCATGCTTCACTTTCTGAGTGATTGATGATGAAGTTTTCACGATTGCTAGCTGGATGCATCTGGTCGAAGCACGCAAGTGCAACAAAAAGAATGGCTTGAAGATTATTTATTGGCATGACGGAAAGAGTGCATGCAAAATTTTGCGTTTGGCCCCCGCAATGCTAAAGGTAATTATCGAAGGAGTTCTCATGAGTGTCGCAGGAAAAAAGGAAAGGGGGAGTCTCTCAGCCAGTGCCCTGGTATGGGGCATGATTCTGGTGCTGACGCCGGCTGGCCTGGCGCAGACGCTGGCACGGCCCGTTTTGGCCGGTAAGGCGACGCCGGCGGCAAGCACGACGCAGGCAGCAGCCACTGCGGTGGCGACGGAAGAGACTTCCAGCTATGTGATTGGCCCGGATGATTCGCTGGAGGTTTCGGTGTGGCAGCAGCCGAACATATCAGGGACGTTCCCGGTCCGTCCGGACGGAAAGATCTCGCTGGTACTGGTGGGGGATATTCAAGCGGCTGGGCTAACGCCGATGCACCTGGCGCATGACATTACGCTGCGACTGAAGAAATACATTCAGGATCCGATTGTCTCTGTAGTGGTGGCGGCAGTACGCAGCCAGCGGGTGTACCTGGTGGGAGAGATACAGCATACCGGACCGATCGTACTGACGCCGGGCATGACGCCGCTGCAGGCGATTGCGTCCGCGGGCGGACTTACGCCGTTCACCAACGGAAAGCACATCTACATTCTGCGTGGCCCCCAGGGGAAGCAGACGAAGATTCCGTTCAACTATAGGCGCGCCTTGAAAGGCGATAACCGACAGGACGTTCCCCTGCTGCCAGGGGACACGATCGTGGTTCCATGAGGATACCCATGAAGACCTGCCTTGTAGCACCCGTTATGTTTTTGGCGCTCGGAGCGATGGCGCGGGCGCAGCAGCCGCCGGTGTCGAGCTCGCCGAGCTTTGGGTTCTCTCTGCCTTCCGTAGAGGGAACGATGACTTATTCTCTAAGTGCGTCCCAGTCATTTTATACGGGGTACAACGGCGGAGGGGTCGACCGAACAACCGCGTTGAGTGGAAGCCTGGGCTACCTGTCGTCGAGTCCAGACAAGCCATTCAGCCTGGTGTATTCAGGCGGCTATCTCTATTCGTCGGAGCCGGGATATCCGGGGTCATCGACGTTTCAGAATCTGGCGGCGTCGCAGGTGGTGACGACGAAGTACTGGAACTTCGTGGTCGATGATGCGGTGAGCTATCTGCCCAACGCGCCGACGACCGGGCTCTCCGGGATTCCGGGAGTGGGAGATATCGGGGTAGTGCCAGTGCAGATTGGCGATCAGCCTACGCAAAGCATTCTGACCAACTACGCGACGCGCTTAGGCAACGGGCTGAATGGCGGCGCAACGCGCAAGATCAATGCGAACCTCTCGATGAACGGATCGGCGTCATGGCAGATACTGCGATTCACGGGGAGTGAGGGTATTGATTCGAATACGGAGACTGGAAGTGTCGGGCCGACGTATCGCATCGACGCGCGCAGCTCGGCAAGTGCGAATGCAATCTATACCTACACGAATGACACGTACCTGGGACAGAGCTATCCGTTCTCGTCGGAGGGGATCACGGTACAGTACCAGCGCCAACTGACACCGTTCGTAAGCGCGACCGTGGCTGCGGGACCGCAGAGAACGTTTGGCTCGGGCGCGACGGCGTCGCTGATTCCATCGCAGTTCACCGTGGTGGGCAATGCGGGGCTGAGCTACGCCCGGAGGACGTCGGCTGTGAGCATCTCGTTCGCGCGCGCTACCAACAGCGGCTCGGGCGTGGTGTATGGAGCGCTAACGGATACGATTAATGGAGTCGCATCGAAGCAGCTGAGCCGCAACTGGCAGGCAGCGCTGACGGCGGCATACTCGAAGAGCACGGCGCTGGCGAAGATTGCCGGGTTCGGTGAGAACTTTGAAGCGGTGTATGGCGGCGGTCAAGTCTCCCGGAGGCTGGGGCGAACGTTATCCGCTTACTTCAGCTTCACAGCTGTAGCACAGAACACAAGTAGTCCTGGTGTCACACGGACGGCCTACACTGGCCTGAACCAGGTGTTTGCCGTTGGAATTACCTACTCGCCGGGTGCGCTGCACCTGGGTCACTTCTAAGGAAATCGCATGCTTGGTCACCGTCCACTGGTATTTGAAGACTATATCGCCATCCTGAAGCGTCGTGGCTGGATGATCGCTATCCCTGCGTTGCTCCTCCCGATCATTGCGGTCGCGATCACGTATCATCTGACGCCGGTCTACACGTCGCAGACGTTGGTGCTGATTGAGCCGCAGACGGTTCCAGATACTTATGTGAAGCCGATTATCACGGGGGATATGGACAGCCGGCTGGCGTCGATGAAGGAACAGATTCTAAGCCGGTCGAGGCTTGAGCCGATCATTCAACGGTTCAACCTGGGCGGTCCGAACATGGACATGGATGACAAGGTTGCCAAGACGAGGAAGGATATTGCCATCAAGCCGATCCATTCGGAGATTCAGGGGGCCGGCGGTTTGCCTGGATTCTTCATCTCGTTCACGGCATCGGACCCACACACGGCGCAACTGGTGTGCCGTGAGATCACGTCGCTGTTTGTTAGCAAGGACCTTGAGTCGAGGGAGCAGTCGGCGGAGGGAACGACGGCGTTTATCAAGGGACAGTTGGACCAGGCGAAGGCGAATCTGGATTCGCAGGACGCAAAGCTGGCGGACTTCCAGCGGCAATACATGGGTGGGCTGCCCGAACAGCAGCAGCCGAATATGGACATGCTCAACAGCCTGAATACGCAGCTCGATGCAGCCACGCAGTCGCTGACGCGGATGGAGCAGGACAGGTCGCTGGAAGAGGCTTTGCTTTCGCAGGAGAGCCGGCAAGCGCAGGTGGTTCCGGGACAAAAGGCGACGCCACAGGCGCAGGAGATTGAGTTGCAGCGGCTGGAAGCACAGCTGGCAAGCCTGCGGACGAAGTACACGGCGGATTATCCGGATGTGGTGGCGGTGCAGAGGCAGATCAGTGACCTGCGCAAGGAGATGGCGACCGCTCCGCCACCAGCGCCAGCGAATGCCCCCGCGGCGCCTCATTACGATTCGCCAGGTGTGCTGCAGATGCGCGCGCAGGTTACGGCGATTGGTGGGGCGATACAGCAGAAGCGGCAGCAGCAGGCGGCGATCCAGGAGCAGATCCGGGTATACCAGGGTCGTATTCAGTCGACGCCGTTGATTGCAGCAAAGATGAAGGACCTGACGCGAGATCATCAGACCGCTCAGGATTTTTATGACAGCCTGCTCACCAAGATGAACAGCTCCCAGATGGCAACCGATCTGGAGCGGCGGCAGGAGGGGGAGCAATTCCGAGTGATGGACGACGCAAACCTTCCGGATGCACCGACCTTTCCGAAGCGAGGCGTGTTCGCCACTGGGGGGGGGGTAGTTGGACTTTGCC
>JBAVDD010000219.1:0-2900 GCA_049587035.1 Acidobacteriaceae bacterium
GTAGACTATTCGGCTGGATTCGGTTCTTACTCCGGGCCAATCACCAACTTGGTCGAGGTTAAGAATGGGCGCTTGCAATGGGTCGAAGCGACAGACGCGCGAACTGGCAAGAGAGGAACAATAAGCCTGATGGAATCGCTGAAGACCAGGTGGAAGTTTGTGGATGCCCGTGGTGGCAAGGGAAAGCAGATTTTGCTCGCCGAGTGCCGCCCAGATTGGTCGTCGGCTAAAGACGATCCAGATTTCCGGATTACGTACGCGCGGTTCTACTTCGATGGGACAAGATGGTTTGTCACTAAACGTACCGTGAAGGGTTACTCGGACTTTGAACAAGGCTTCCCGAGCAGGGTGAACTTTCCGTAGGTGCCGCGTCTGGCAGAACTCGAGGAATCGGATTCGACTTGCGGTGTGGCGGGTGGTTTGGGGTGCTGACGCGATAAACTAGAGGTATGGCAGAACACACGACAGGTTATACGGACGACCACGCGAAGGCGGGTCTTGATGCGAAGTTTCCGGAGATTGAGACTTGGCGGAATCAGTTTCGCGCTTATGAGATTCTGGTCGACGATCCGGAGTTTACCAGTGTTTGCCCTAAGACCGGGTTGCCGGACTTTGGAGTGCTTACGATTCGGTATATGCCGCGGGAGAAGTGCCTGGAGCTTAAGAGCTTGAAGGAATATCTGTTCACGTATCGGAACCTGGGGATCTTTCAGGAGAATATTGTGAACCAGGTGCTGGATGATGTGGTGAAGGCGACCGATCCGGTGTGGGCGGAGATCAAGGGAGATTTTCGGCCTCGGGGTGGGATCTCTACGGTGGTGACGGCGCGGTATCCGCGGACGGAAGAGATGCGGTAGCTGATGGGAATGCGCTCATGCTGCCTTGGCTTAGCGATGGGCGTGGTGATGCTGCCGCGAGTCGCTACGGCGCAGTCTCCAGCGTGGACGGTTTCGCCGCAGGTGGTGGTCGAGCAGGAGCCGATTACGTTTCCCAGCAAGGGTGCTGAGTTGCATGGGGTTCTGTATTTTGCTGTGGGAAGCAGCAGGCAGCCGACGATGGTGGTGCTGCATGGGGCGTCGTCACCGTCGAAAGATCTGCCGCTTTATCGGCACCTGAAGCAGATGCTGCCTCGCCTGGGGATGGCTGTGTTTGTTTTCGACCGCCGGGGGAGTGGGGCGTCGGGTGGAAATCGCCGCGACGCTTTGGATTTCAAGATGCTTGCGGAAGATGGTGTGGCGGCGAGCCGTGCGTTGGCGAAGGATCCGCATGTGGACGGAGCGCGCATCGGGTATTGGGGGATTAGCCAGGGAGGGTGGCTGGCGCTACTGGCGGCGAGCGAGGATGCGCGGGCGGCGTTTGCGATTGCCGTTTCCGCGCCCATGACGACGCCTGACGTGCAGATGAATTTTGCGGTTGCCAATATTCTGCGCATCGATGGGTATTCGGACGAGGATGTTGCGCTGGCGGTGAAGGCGAGGAGTGCGAACGATGCGTATCTTCGCGGCACGGAGAGGCGCGCGGACGCAGCGGAAGCGTTGAAGGCGGTGCGCGACAAGCCGTGGTTTCCGCTGATCTATCAGGATGCCACGCCAGACGATCCGAAGACTTCGACATGGCTGAGGCAGATGGAGTTCGACCCGGTGCCGGTGCTGGCGAGGGTGAAGGCGCCGGTGCTGATGGTGTATGGTGAGGCCGATCCGTGGGTGCCGGTGGGTGAATCGTTGAGGCGGCTGAAGGCGCGGGCGGCAAAGGATCGGAATGTGCAGACCGTCGTGATTAATGGCGCAGATCATACGATGATGCTTGACGTTGATCCGAAGGAACAGATTGATCCGAAGTTTTTTGCAAAGGAGCAGCCGGATGCTCCGGCATACTTTGCCGAGCTCACTGCGTGGCTGGAACGGCAGGTGCTGACGCAGTGACGCTATGGGAGAGGGTGCTGGCGTTGAGGTATGGTGGCCGAGGCTGATTGCGCCTGATATGCTCGGCACAGTATGAAGACTGCCCTGACGACCGTGACCAGACCTGAAGATCGTGCGGTCAATCCTTCAGTCAGGGGAGCGGTGGTGGCGCTTTGCCTGCTGACTGCGATGAACTTTGTGAACTACCTGGACCGCTATATTCTGCCGGCGGTGCAGGAGCAGATCAAGCATGAGTTTCATCTTTCGGATAATCAGATTGGGTCGCTGACGCTTTGGTTTTTTGTGGCGTATGTGCTGTCGTCGCCGGTTACGGGTTGGTTGGGGGATCGGTTTCCGCGTAAGCCGATGATTGTGATTGCCGCGTTGATGATTGCGGCGATGAACTTCTGGACGGCTGGCGTGCACAGTTACCTGTCGTTGAATTTGCGGCATGCGGCGCTGGGGATTGGCGAGGCTAGTTTTGGGATCTTTGCGCCGGCGCTGCTGGCGGATTACTTTGCCGATGATAAGCGCAATGCGGTGCTGACTGTGTTCAATGTGGCGATTCCGGTGGGGGCGGCGATGGGATATTTGTCGGGCGGTGTGGTGGCGGCGCAGCATGGATGGCGGATGGCGTTTATAGTGTCGGCGGTGCCGGGGGCTCTGATTGCGCTGTTGATTTTGTTTTTTATGCGCGAGCCACAGCGGGTGGAGGGATCGAAGGAAAAGGCGAAGGTGAATAAGGCGTCGGTGATGTCGCTGGCTAGGAACAAGGCTTATTTGAGTTCGATCATGGGATATGCGGCGGTGACGTTTTCGCTGGGTGGGATCTCGTGGTGGATGCCGTCGTTTTTGCATCGCGTGGATGGGCGATCGATTGAGGCGGCGGGAACGATCATGGGCACGATTACGGTGGTGTGTGGGCTGGGTGGAACGGTGGTGGGCGGCGTGCTGGCGCAGTGGTGGTCGAAGAAGGATGCGAGGGCGCTGTACCTGGTG
>JBAVDD010000220.1:0-32014 GCA_049587035.1 Acidobacteriaceae bacterium
GCGTAGACGCCGCACGCATCGCCCGCACACGCGGCTGGCTCTAGCATCGCATCCCTCACTTCCACCGCACACACTCCTCTTCGCAGCGAAAGATGACAAGAACGTCAGACGTCGCACCCCAGCCGCACACACTTCTCTCACCCTCTACAATCAGGGCGTAAGCAATCCAGGGCCCACGCTCATGCCTCTGTGCTCCAAGCCTCCAACGCGCATCTGTCTCCGCCTCCTCGCCACCGCTTGCTTCACTCTTCCAATCGTCGCAATCGCCCAGTCCACCCCCTCGCACATTCGCGTCACCGTCGTCGACGAAAACGGTGTCGTAGTCCCCGACGCGCGCCTCACCCTCACTGAACCCAACGCACCCCTCACCCAGCTCCTCACCAACCGCGCCGGCCGTGCCGAGTTTACCCTCACCAGCCCCTCCCTCTACCAGCTTCAGGCCGACAAGCAAGGCTTCTACCAGACCCTCCAGCGCAACCTCGACCCCACCATCCCCGCCATCGAGCTAACCATGGCCCACCAGCAGATCGTCCATCAACAGATCGACGTAGTCGCCTCCACCCCCACCATCGATCCGCAGCAATCCGCCGATGCCAACATTATGAGCACGCCCGAGATCGTCAACATCCCCTACCAGACCTCGCGCGACATCCGCTATCTGCTCCCCTTCAACCCCGGCGTCATCGAGGACCCCACTGGCCAGATGCACGTCGCTGGCTCACCCACCTACGCCACCCTCGATCTCCTCGACGGCTTCGACCTCCGCTCGCCCGCAAGCGGCACCCTCTCTCTCCACGTGAGCACAGACGCGGTCCGCACCATCGTCGTCCAGAGCACGCGCTATCCCGCCGAGTACGGCAAAGCCACCGGCGGCGTCATCGCGTTCTCCAGCGGTATGGGCGACGACCGTTTCCGCTTCAACGCTACCGACTTCATCCCCTCAGCGAAGGCCACCGGCGGTCTCCACTTCGACAAGTTCCTCCCCCGCGTCACCTTCTCCGGCCCGATCCGCAAAAACCGCGCCTGGTTCTTCAACGCCTTCGACCTCGACTACGCCAGCAACTACATCGTCGGCCTTCCGCCCGCTGCCAACACCGACCCCTCCTGGCAGGAGAGCAATCTCTCCCGTTTTCAGTTCAACCTCACCCCCCGCAACAACCTCATTCTCGCGCTCCTCTTTAACGACACCTACGCCCCTTTCAGCGGCCTTTCCACCCTCGACCCCCGCATCAGCACCGTCAAATCCGACACCCTCGCCTTTCTCCCCTACCTTCGAGACCAGCAACTCTTCTCCAATGGCAACCTCCTCGACGTAGCCGTCGGCATCACACGCATTCACAGTGGGTACGAGCCTCATGGCAACATCTCCTTCGGCCTCACCCCCGAAGCCTCCCGGGGTAGCTACTTTGAAGACCTTACCGGCCGCTCCAGCCGCATCCAGGAAGCATTCGCCCTCTATCTCTCACCCACCCGCTGGGTCGGGAAACATGACTTCCAGTTCGGCGCAGATCCCGATCAAGTCACCTTCGGAGAATCCTTCTCCCGCGCCGCTATCAACTATCTCCGCGAAGACGGTACCCTCCTTCGTCAGAGCACCTTCCCCACGCAGCCTCCGTTCACTCGCCAGAACGCCGACGTAGGCGCCTACGTGCAAGACCACTGG
The DNA here is from genome assembly GCA_049587035.1 of Acidobacteriaceae bacterium. Taxonomy (GTDB): domain Bacteria; phylum Acidobacteriota; class Terriglobia; order Terriglobales; family Acidobacteriaceae; genus Granulicella. The sequence continues at coordinate 1,664 of JBAVDD010000220.1, forward strand.
CAGCTCCGCGACGGCCTCTCCATCGAGCCCGGCCTCCGCTTCGACTGGGACCAGATCGTTCGCCGCTCGCTCTACTCCCCACGCATTGCCGCCATCCTCGCTCCCGGCAAAGTCCCCCGCACTAAGATTTCCGCCGGCATCGGCGTCTACTACGAGCACACCCAGCTCGACTACCTCCAGCAAGCCTTCGCCGGCCTCCGCAACGACACCTACTTTGCACCCGATGGTGTGACTCCCACCAGCCCCCCGCTCTCCACCGCCTTCACAGTCGACTACCATCTACTCCGTGCCCCCCGCGTGGTCAACGCCAGTGTCGAGCTCGAACAGGAACTCCCCGCTTCCACTTACGCCACCCTCAGCTATCTGCACAAGCAGGGGAGCAACTTCTTCGTCTTTGCCGATCAAGCCTTTGCTGACCAGAACTCCCCACAGTTCTTTGGCAACTATCTCCTCACCAACGAACGCACCTCCGCCTACCACGCCGTCACCCTCACCCTCCGCCACAACTTCACCCACAACTCCCAGCCCTACGCCATCTTCGCCGCCTACACCCACTCCCTCGCCTACACCAACGCGGCCATCGACTACAGCCCCACCCTTGGTGACCTAGGCCCGCAACAACCCGGCCCCGAACCCTGGAGCGTTCCCAACCGCGTCCTCTCCTGGGGCTGGCTGCCCACGCCTCTCAAACGCTGGGACCTCGTCTACACCCTCGACTGTCACACCGGCCTCCCTTACACCGCCATCGACGCCAACCACTTCGTCTCCGGCACTCCCGACGCCCTCACCTTCCCTGCCTATCTCTCCTTCAGCCCCGGTCTGGAGTGGAAATTCCACTTCCGCGGAGCCTACTACGGCATCCGCGGCATCATCGAAAACATCACAGGCCGCGAAAACCCCACCATCGTCAATAACAACATCGACTCCCCGCAGTTCGGCACCTTCACCGAACCGCTAGGCCGAGCCCTAACCGCCCGCATCCGCCTCATCAGCAACAAATAGTCAGCCGCTGAACGCTCGACAAATAAACACGTTCAACAGTTCTATTTCCGGACCGGATGGACGGGGGTGGGTTTCAGGGCCGTGGCGATCAGGGCGGCCAGTAGGAAGGCTATGGAGGTGATGAGAAGAGCTGAACTTAAGCCATGGCGTTCGGAGAGTAGGCCGATGAGGTACGGGGCGGCGGCGCTGGCTATTCGACCGATGTTGTAGACGAAGCCCATGGCCGTGGCTCGGATGGGGGTGGGGAATAGCTCGGCGGAGATTACGGCGAAGCCCGAGAAGTAGCCGGTGCCGAAGAAGCCTACGATGGGACCGATGATGAGGAGCAGCCAGGGGTTGGCGACCGCGGCGAAGACAGGGACTGCGGCGGCGGCGATGAGGAGGTATGCGATGTAGCTGCGCTTGGCGCCGAAGCGCTCGGCGATGCTGCCGAAGCTGATGTAGCCGGCGAAGGTGCCGATTTGCATCACGATGGTCCAGGTAGAGGTGTTGACGATGGAAAGGCCGTGACCCCCGTGGGCGATCGGTAGGGAGAGAAAGCGCGGCGTCCAGGTGAAGAGACCCCACCAGGCGAAGAGAGTAGCAGCGTTCATGGTGGCGCAGATGAGGGTGGGGCGGGCGAGGGGGCCACGGAAGAGTTGGAGTGGGGAGGGGTTGGGCTGGCGCTGGTGCTGGAAGAGTTCGGCCTCGGGGACACGACGTCGGATCCAGAGGGTGAGGAGGGCAGGGAGGATGCCGGCGAAGAAGACGGCTCGCCAGCCGAAGCGCGGGAGGACGAGGGCGGTGATGATGGCGCCGAGCGCGTAGCCGATGGCCCAGAAGCTTTGTACAAACGCGAGGGCTTTGCCGCGGGCGGCTGGAGGGAAGGTTTCGGCGACCAGGGCGGCGCCGGATGCCCACTCACCACCCATGCCGAGGCCGAGGAGGATGCGGAAGGTGGCGAGGATGAGCGCGGTGTGGGCGAAGCCGCACAAGAAGGTTGCGACGGAGTAAATGAGGAGACTGGCGTTGAGGGCGCGGGTGCGGCCGAGGCGGTCGGCGAACCAGCCGAAGAAGATGCCGCCGGCAGCTGCGGAGAGCAGGGTCGCGGACATCATGGCGCCGGAGACGGCAGACGTGAGATGGAGGTCACGTTGCACGGCGGGGAGGATCATGGCGTAGAGCATGACGTCCATGCTGTCGAGCATCCAGCCGAGTGCGGCGGCGATGAGAGCTCGGCGCTGAGAGGCGGATGCGGTGGCTAGCCAGGACATAAGAGCAGAGTGTAGAGGTTAGAGTGTAGAGCTTAGAGAAAGATCATGTGGTGTTGTTCAAGCATACTGGTGGAGAGTTGTTTTGGGGGATACTTTGCGGATTGCGATTGATACCGGCGGGACGTTTACCGATTGCGTAGCGATGGTCGAGGGGGAGATGCGCGTGGTGAAGGTGCGGTCGACGCCGGGGGATCCGGGGGCAGCGGTGTTGGATGGGGTTGCAAGGCTGGGTGCTCGGGAGAGGTTGGAGCTACGGCACGGGACGACTGTAGGGACGAACGCGATGCTCGAGCGGAAGGGAGCTCGGGTCGCGTTTGTTACTACCGCGGGGTTTGAAGACACGATCGCGATTGGACGGCAGACGCGTCCGAAGCTCTATGCGTGGACGCAGCCGGCGGCCAGCTGCCTGGTGCCGGAGGAGCTGCGCTTTGGCGTGCCGGAGAGGGTGAGTGCCGAGGGTGAGGTGCTGCGACGGCCTTCGGATGGGGAGCTGGACGAACTGGTGGAGAGGGTGCGGGCTAGTGGTGCGGAGGCGGTCGCGGTGTCGCTGCTGTTTGCATTCTTGAATGCGGAGAATGAGGCTCGAGTGGTCCGGGCGCTGGAGGGGCTGGGGATTCCACTGTCGGTTGGGCATCTGATTCTGCCGGAGTTTCGGGAGTATGAGCGGGGGTCGACGCTGGTGGTAAATGCGTACCTGACGCCGAAGATGCGGGGGTATCTGCTGGGTCTGGAGGCGGAGGTGCACCGGAAGTTTGAGGGCGGAACGGTGGAGGTAATGCAGTCGTCGGGGGGGATTGTGGCGGCTGGGCTGGCGGCGCAGGAGCCAGTGCGAACGGTGCTAAGCGGGCCGGCGGGCGGAGTGATGGGGGCGTGGGAGATGGCGCGGGCGGCGGGGTTTGCGCGGGTGATCGGGTTCGATATGGGCGGTACGTCGACGGATGTGTTTCTCGCGGATGCGGAGATGGGCGGGGTGCAACGGACGCAGGAGAGTGTGGTGGCGGGCGTGCCGGTAAGTGTACCAATGTTGGATATTCATACGGCTGGTGCTGGTGGTGGGTCGCTGGCGAGACTGGATGCGGGAGGGCTTCTTCGAGTTGGGCCGGAGTCGGCTGGTGCGGAGCCGGGGCCGGTGTGCTTTGGGAGGGGCGAACTGCCGACGGTGACCGACGCGAACCTTCTGCTGGGGCGGTTGGATGAGACGGAGTTTATGGGTGGCGCCGTGAAGCTGGATGCGGCGAGGGCGCGGGCCTGCTTTGAAGACCGACGTGGGAAGCTGGAGAGCGTCGAGGCTTTTGCGGCTGGGATTCTGCGCGTAGTGGAGACGCAGATGGAGCGCGCGATTCGCGTGATTTCGGTGGAACGCGGGCATGATCCGCGAAGGTTTACGCTGGTGGCATTTGGCGGAGGGGGCCCGCTGCATGCGTGGGCGGTGGCGCGGGCGCTGCGGGTACCGCGGGTGATGATTCCAGCTATGCCCGGTGCGCTCTCGGCGGTGGGAATTTTGTTCGCGGACGCGGTGCGGGACTACTCGCGGACGGTGATGCTGCCGGGGTCGAAGATGGAGGACTTGGAAGGGGAATTTCGCGCGCTCGAGGAGATCGGTGTGCGGGAGCTTGCGGGGAAGAAGTTTGTGGTGGAGCGGACGGTAGATGTGCGGTACGCGGGGCAGGGGTATGAGTTGAGTGTGGAGCATGGTGCCGATGCGACGGAGAGGTTTCATGCGATGCATGCGCAACGGTATGGGTTTGCGCATCGGGGACGCAGGTTGGAGATTGTGAATGTGCGAGTGCGGGTGAGCGTGCGCTCGGAAAGGTATGCGCCACGACGCGAGGAGCTGCGGGCGGGGGATGGTGCGGCGGCGTTGCGCGGAGAGAAGCGGATGTACTTCGATGGGGATTGGGTGCGGGCGCAGGTGTTTGAACGCGAACGATTGCGCGCGGGAGATGTGGTGGTCGGGCCGGCGCTGATTGCGGAGTATACGTCGGCGACGGTGGTGCCGCCGGGAGCGCGGTTGGAGGTGGATGGGCTGAGGAATCTGGTGATGGAGGTGACCGTATGAGCGCAGTGGATGCTGGGGTGGATGCGGTGGATCTGGCGGTGTTTCAGAGTGCGGTGCACTCGATTGCGGAAGAGATGGGAGCAGCGCTGCGGAGGACGGCGATCTCACCGAATATCAAGGAGCGGAGGGATTACTCATGCGCGGTGTTTGATGGAGAGCATCGGGTGATTGCGATGGGCGATCATATGCCAGTGCATCTGGGGTCGATGCCGATGAGTGTGGAGGCAGCGGTCAAGACGCTGCGGCTGGAACGCGGCGACGTTGCGATTCTCAATGATCCATATGCGGGGGGGACGCATCTCCCGGACATCACGATGGTGATGCCGGTGTTCTGTGCGGGAGCGGAGACGGCGAGCTTTTTTGTGGCGGCGCGCGCGCACCATGCGGATGTGGGTGGAACATTTGCGGGGTCAATGGGGCCGGCGCGGGAGATCTTCCAGGAGGGGCTGCGGATTCCTCCCGTGAAGCTGGTGCGGGGCGGAGTGGTGGATGAGGGATTGATGGCGATGGTACTGCTGAATGTGCGAACACCCGAGGAGCGCGAAGGCGATCTCGCGGCGCAGATTGGGGCTTGCCGCGTGGGAGAACAGAGGCTGCTGCAGCTGGCGGAGCGATATGGTGTGAAGCGGCTCGCGGTACTAGGCGAGGCGCTGCTGGATTACTCGGAGAGATTGGTGAGGGCGGAGTTGCGGAAGCTACCCGCGGGGGTGTTTGAGGCGGAAGACTGGCTGGATGATGATGGTGTGACAGATGAGCCCGTGCGCATTGTGGTGAAGCTTGAAGTGGACGCTGCGACCGGGGCAATAGAGGTTGATTTTGCGGGGACATCGCGGCAGGTGGCAGGGAGTGTGAATGCGGTACGGGCGATTACGCTCTCGGCGTGTTTCTATGTGCTGCGGTGTTTGTTGGGCGACGAAGCACCGGCCACCGCTGGGGTTCTGCGGCCGTTGCGTTTGCTTACAGAAGAGGGAAGCGTGGTGGATGCACGTTCGCCGTCTGCGGTGGCGGGAGGGAATGTGGAAACATCGCAGCGGATTGTGGACACGCTGTTGCGTGCATTGGCAAAGGCTGCGCCGAAGCGAGTTCCGGCGGCGAGCGCTGGGACGATGAGCAACCTGACGATTGGCGGCGTGGATCCGCGGACGGGTGCGGTGTTTACTTACTACGAGACGACGGCGGGAGGGATGGGCGCGAGTGCGGCGGGAGACGGATTGTCGGGCGTGCAGACGCACATGACGAACTCTCTCAACACGCCGGTGGAAGCGCTGGAGTTTGCGTATCCGCTGCGGATGCGCCGGTACGGATACCGACGGGGGTCGGGCGGAACAGGGAGGCATCGTGGGGGCGATGGGTTGGTGAAAGAGTTGGAAATGCTGTGTGACGCAGAAGTTACCTTGCTGGCGGACCGAAGGAAGATGCGACCGTACGGTCTGGGGAGCGGGGCTGACGGTGAGAGTGGACGGGCAGTGTTACGCGAAGGAGTTGGAGAACGTTTGCTGCGAGGGAAGTGCAGCACGCGTGTAAGGCAGGGGGCGATGTTGCAGTTGGAGACTCCGGGTGGAGGCGGGTGGGACATCTCCGATATGGGGTAAGGCAGAATAAGGTTTTCTTCGAGCTGATGAACGAGTCGGAAGAGCCGGACCCGTACCGATGGGTTGGACTCGAAAGCGCGACGGCTCACGCGATTCGGGAGATAGATGCGGAGCATACAATCATTGCTTCCGTAGCTCACTACGACAGCCTTGGCGACCTTTTGGTGACGGAGCCGATCGACGACACCAATGTGATTTACACATTCTATGAGCCGTATCCCTTCACTCATCAAGGCGCGACGTGGGGCTCGATTGAGTGGAATTATTTTAAGGACATTCCCTATCCAGCTACATCGAGCCAGATTACGGAACGGATGAAGAATGTTTCGGGAGACTCTGCGCGGTATCAACGTATCTGTATGGAGCGGATGGCTGGAACGAATCGACGATCCGCCAGCGCATTGCGTTTGCCTCTGCGTGGGGGCGCGAGCGTGATGTTCCGGTGATCTGCAATGAGTTTGGAGCGTACCGCGATACAGCTCCGCACAACTCGCGTGCCCGTTATCTGCATGACGTACGCAGTGCCCTGGAGGCGAATGGTATTGGATGGGCCATGTGGGACTGGAGCGGTAACTTCGGCGTTGTAACGCATCAGGGCGATCGAGTGGTACCGGATGCCGCCGATGTGGAGGCCCTCGGGCTCAAAAGCCCGGATAGGACCAGAGGCTCAAACTGGTGAGCGGTGAGAATTGACAGAGCAGCTTCGCTGTGAGTGCGCTGATTTGATAGCGTGCAAACATTATGATGATGTCGGGATCAACTTCGCTTGAAGGATCCGCGACTTCGATGAGACGGCGGATCCAAGCGGGAAAGTGTTTCAGAGGGACGAAACGATATGCCGACAACACACAAGATCATGAATCATGGAGTTCGCTCCATTGCAGCGATTGTTATTGCACTCGCTGGGCTGGCCGGGGCACGAACGACGAGCGCCGAGATCAAGCTCCCAAATCTGTTGAGCGATCACGCGGTGCTACAGCGTGGGGTCCCAATCCACGTATGGGGATGGGCTGCGCCGGACGCGAAGCTGAGCATACGCTTTCACGAGCAGATGCTGCACGCTACAGCGAACGATCTGGGTGCGTGGTCTGCGTGGCTTATGCCTGAGCGAGCGGGTGGCCCGTATACGCTCACCATCGATGGCGGTTCAGTCGAGGGCGAGAAGCAGATTACGGATGTGATGGTGGGCGATGTCTGGATTGCTTCGGGTCAATCGAATATGCAAATACCGCTGCGGGGGTTTCCTCCTACGGCGTTCATCAAGAATGGCGTTCAGGAGATCGCATCGGCAAACAATCCGATGCTGCGCCTGATGCTGGTGGGACAGCAGAGTTCTGACATACCGCTCCAGGATGTCAAAGGCGAATGGACGCTGTGCACGCCGGAAACGGCTAGTGAGTTTTCTGCAGTTGCGTACTTTTTCGGCAGGGAGATTGCAGCTAAGGAGCATGTTGCGATCGGCCTGATCGACTCCACCTGGGGAGGAACGCCGATCTCTTCGTGGGTGTCGATGGATAGTCTGGGCAACAATGCGGCACTGCTGTCGGCATTCAGCAACCGCGCGAGGTTTGCAGACCAGCAGACGGACCTGAGCGCTCAGATTGCCGCGGAGAAGGCTGCCGATGCGGCGGCGTCGGCGGCAGGAAAGCCGAAGCCTGTGTACCCATGGCACCCGGACGAAGTGTCCTGGCTGCCAGCGGGGCTCTATAACGGCATGATTGCGCCCCTCACGCCTGAGACCATCAAGGGCTTTCTCTGGTATCAGGGAGAGACGGACAGCTCCCACGAGCGAGCTCCTCACTACAGCACGCTCTTCCCGGCGCTCATTCAGGATTGGCGCACGCACTTCCAGCAGGGGAATCTGCCATTTCTGTATGTACAGATCTCAAGCTTTCATTCGCCGCAGGAGGAGTGGGGAGTGATTCGAGACGCACAGCGCCGTACGCTCTTCGTTGCGAACACAGCGATGACGGTGTCGCTGGACGTCGGCAACCCCGAGAACGTGCATCCCGCGGACAAGCAAACAGTGGGACATCGGCTTGCGTTGACCGCGCTCGGACTGGTGTACGGCGACCATATCGAGTATGCCTCTCCTCAGTTTCGGGAAGCGACGACGGAGCCAGGTGCGCTCCGCCTGTGGTTTGATAACGCCAGCGGACTGAACTCGAATGGAAAGGCGCTGGAGGATTTCGAGTTGGCTGGCAGCGACCATCGGTTTGTTCCGGCGACTGCAAGGATTGAGGGGAACACCATTATCGTGTCGACGCCCAGCCTCGCGGATCCGCTCTATGTGCGTTACGGCTGGAGCAACGTGGTAACCTCATGGTTCTACAACAGTGCCGGGCTACCGGGCTCGACGTTTACCTCGGAGGAGGTCCCCTCAACAGACGAAAGTGTCCGCTGATTTCGAAGGGCTTAGCTGCACATGCAGCACAGATCGCCGACAACCTGCGATCTCCGTGCAACCATCGCGCCGGCAGATCGGTATCGTTGTGCCGGGTTCCAGAACAGGTTACCCGCGAAATACCCCGTCAGATGCCGGCGTTCAGCATATCTTCCTGAATGCTGAAGGACAACTGCATCCCTCTTTTCAGAGTGGATTGACTCGAGTCTTCACGCGTCCTCGGACGCTCCTGGAAGAGTTTGTGGCGGAGGGAGAGGGATTCGAACCCCCGTAGCCCGTTAGGGCTAAGCGGTTTTCAAGACCGCCTGTTTCAACCACTCACACATCCCTCCGCAAGGGGTGCAACCCCCTCATTGTAGCCCAACTAATCCCACTTACCAGGAGTGCATCGTTCCATCCGCCAGCCGGCAAACCGGCAAATATGCCCGTTTGTAAGGGTATTTCGCTGCCATTGCCTCATCAATCTCCACCCCATGCCCCGGCACCTCTCCGGGCTCCATCATCCCGTTCTTGAATGTGTACGCATGGGGGAACACTTCATTCGTTAGTGCCTGGTGCGGCATATGTTCCTGGATACCGAAGTTAGGAACGCTTAAATCAAAGTGCAGCGCCGCACCCATGCACACTGGCGAAAGGTCCGTAGCGCCATGGAAGCCCGTCTTGACCCCAGACAAATCCGCGAAGCTGGCAACCTTCCGCAAGTGAGTAATGCCACCAGCGTGCACCACCGTGGCCCGAATGAAATCGATAAGCTGCTCGCTGATTAGCCGTTGGCAGTCAAACACTGAATTGAACACCTCACCCACCGCCAAAGGCGTCGTCGTATGTTGTCGAATCAGCCGAAACGCCTCCTGGTTCTCCGCAGGAGTAGGATCCTCCAGCCAGAACAGGCGAAATTCTTCCAGGCTCTTTCCTAACCCCGCCGCCTCAATCGGTGTCATTCGATGATGACCATCATGCAAGAGCGCCAGGTCAAAACCGAACTTCGACCGCACAGCATCCATCATCTTGGGCACAAAACGCAGATATTTCGCCGTATCCCAAACCTCTTCACGCGGCAAATCCCCATCCGCAGGCTCATATGGCTTTTCCCCGTGCGGTACCCCATAGGCATCAGGAACTCCCGGCACAGCAGCCTGCACCCGAATCGCCTTGTAACCCATCTCCTGGTGCATTGCCACCGACTCCAGCAGGTCGCCAACCTCATGCCCATTCGCATGCGCGTAGACCGTCACTCCCTCTCGGCATCGTCCACCAAGGAGCTGATACAAAGGCATCGCTGCACGCTTGGCTTTGATATCCCAAAGCGCCACATCGACCGCGGCAATCGCGCTCATCGTCACCGGCCCCCGCCGCCAATACGCTCCCCGGTACAGATACTGCCACGTATCCTCAATCCGATCAGCATCCCGCCCAATCAGGCAGGGAATCACATGCTCCTGCAGATACGCCGCAACGGCTAGCTCCCGTCCATTCAGCGTCCCATCACCGATACCATGCACCCCATCGGCCGTGGTGATTTTGAGCGTGACAAAGTTCCGCCCCGGACAGCTAACAATAACTTTCGCATCGATAATCTTCGTGCTCAATGATCAATCCTCAGTGGGCTGCGATCTTTGTGCTCGCCGCGCCACTCATGTGCGGCACGATCGTCACATAATCCAACGGCGCCCGTTCAATCCCATCAGGCCATCCCGTCACCTTCACAATGTCCCCCCGATGGATGGCGACATTGTGCAACACGCGCCGAGTGGAGGTGCTTCCATTCAATGTATCGCCCGGCAACATATCGTCCGCAACCCAGTGGTCCACTTCACTTCCTGCGACCGACAGTGAAAACCGCGAATGTCCATGCAGCAAGTCAAAGTATTGCACGTCAATGTCGTACCAGCCACCGGGCTTCGTCCAGGTTGTTTGAACGCTGCACTCAGCCAACGCGCAGATCACAGCCTTCCCCCCTGATGCCGTCTCCCACGGAGTGACATCGACCACGGAATAGCCGTTTAGAGTCATCGATTCCGCTTCGATACGTCCCGGATAGTGGCCAACCCGCCCCAGTACATCGGGAATTCCCGACTCCTTCGTGAACCATCGGGTAACAGCATCCCGCCACACGATCGCAGCTCCGGCCTGGTATTTGAGCCGCTTCAGCACCTCTGCATACGTTGCGCCAGGAACCTTCCCCTGAAGCTTCTCCCACTCGGGTATCTGCGCAGCCGCGGCCTTCGCACCCCAGTAGTGCGAGTTATCGATGTACTGCATCACAGTCACACCAGAATGCAACCGATAGGTATACGGAACGTGGTGCATGAACAACAGAAGATTGTCAGGGCACGTAGCAAGCGATTCGTATTCATCTCCCAGCGGGGCAGGGTACTGGCCAATGTAGCCAGTGCCCGTGGCAATGGTGCGGTCCATGCCCACGCCCTCATGATTCGCCCGAATCCACTGTCCCCATCCGTTGCGTTCGGCGGACTCGATCCCCGGTCCATAATGAGAGCCAAGAATATCGGTCAGCGTTCCTACTCCAAGCGGCCCCGTATAGCTCTCGTAAATGTGCCACGAGTCCATCTGCAACTTGTTGATGGTAGCGCGCACCTCGGGATCATTGCCGAACGTAAGCCGCGTCCACTCATCGCTAATCGTGGCCGCACTCAGATTCGGATCCCACGCCAGTCTTCCAAAACCATAAAGGTTCGCCACAGACAGAGGATTGCCCAGCCAGCCGTCGGCACCCACATTCGAAACACCAACGAACCCGCCCAGCGTGTGGTGCTCGGTCGCAATCGAGCGCCCGCTCACCAACAGCTTCACCGGCAGCGCGGCCGCACTCGTCGAAGCCCGCATATTCGTATCCAGCGACACCTTCCACATCGGCGGGAGATACACAAGGTGGCGAGCCTGCCCCGTATACTCCTGCGTGACTTGCAGCTCGATTGCTTCGTTGGTGTGTGGCAGCCCCGCGAAGATCGGGCTCACCGGCTCGCGAACCTGAAAATCAATCGGCCCATTCTTGATCTGCACGACCACATTCTCATCGAACTTGCCATCCAGCGGATGAAAGGTATCGTAGCTCGCGCGAGCCCGGTCTGCCTTCATGTCGTGCCAATTCAGGTGATTGTTATAGACAAACGCCCGATAGAGAACGATCCCGCCATGCGGTTTCAGCGCTCGCGCCACTACATTCGCCGCATCCGCCTGGCTGCGCCCATAGCGTGAAGGCCCAGCCTGCCCTTCAGAATCAGCCTTAATCACGAATCCCCCAAAGTCGGGGATCACCGCGTAGATTTCATCGACCTTCTTCTTCCACCAAGCAGCCACCTGCGGATCCAGCGGATCGAATGTCTTCAGCCCACCCACCACCTCCGGGCTGTTGATCGCTACCGAAAGCGACAACTGAACACCATACGGACGAAACGCATCCGCGATCCGCGCAATCTCCTTCAGATTCTCTGTCTTGAGCAAGCCAGCAGCAGCATTGACGTTGTTGATAGTGCAACCATCAATGCCCACCGAACTCAACAATCGAGCATACGCCGCAGCACGAGACAAGTCCGTCCGAACCTTTCCACCTTCAAAGAAGATGGAAGGCCCCGCATACCCGCGTTCGATCGTGCCGTTCGGATTGTCCCACTCATTCGTCCAGCGAACCGCCGCCCAGGGCGCAGAAGTCTCGTCAACAGTCTTCAGCGAGTGCTGCTCGGCCACCTCGCGCAGCAGTGCAAAGGCTCCATACAGAACACCACGCTCGTCCCCACCTTCAACCACCAGCAAGTTCCCGTCGCGGTACAACCTGTACCCATCGTCACCCAGGGAATCTGCCGGCGTCACCCGAGGCCGCCAGGCCTCAATCTCCGACTTCGTTCCCAGCACTACTTCCGAATCGGTGCGTGATGTCGCATGAACAACCCGCGGCTCATGCCCCAGCATACCTCTCCATCCCCGCTCCAGCTCTCCAGTAGCCGAGTCCTCAAGCGCACCGCGCCCAAGCTCCAAAATCGTATCCGGAACACCCCCCGGAAATACCATCGAGGCGTTCACAGATCCGTAGGCCAGCCACGCCGGTTGGCCCGGACCAAGAGGGCCATCTGCATTCACAGCCTGAGCCATCGCATTTGGCAGGAAAAAGGACACAGAGAGCCCGGCAATCCCTACCAGGCGACACGCCGTCAGCTTCACCGCGGCAACTCCTCGCTGCCGCGAATCGTAAACGATGCTGCAACGGATCCAGAGGCCGCATCGCTTGGTTGTGCCCCGCCAAGGTGCAACACGTAATCTCCTGATCGCACCGCCCGCATGCCCTTAGCATCCACGGTGCTCAACGTGCGCGCATCCAACGTGAAGTGCACATGCTCTTTCGCATGTGCAGCCAGGGTCGTGCGCTCAAATCCAACCAGCGCCAGTCTCGGGGAGGTGGGTGTAGCAGGAGGTGTCAGATAGAGCTCGCTCACCGCATCACCAGGACGCGAACTAGTGTTCTCGACATCAGCGTCCACTACCAACGGGTCACCTGCTTTCAGCGAACTTGCAGACAACTTGAGGTTCGTCCATTTGAATGTCGAATAGCTCAAACCGTATCCAAATCCCCACAGCGGAGTTCCGCGATAGTAACGATACGTGCGGTCGCTCATCGAGTAATCATCGAATGGTGGAAGATCCTTCGTACTTGCATAGAAGGTAATGGGTAGCCGTCCCGCCGGATTCGCTTTGCCAGTCAATACATCGGCAATAGCGGCACCGCCTTCCTCACCCGGATACCACGCCTCAACGATGGCGTTCGCATGCGCCTTAGCCCAGTCAACAGCCAACGCGCTTCCGTTCATCAGCACCACCACCAGCGGTTTGCCCGTCGCCCCAAGCGCCTCCAGCATCTTCTCCTGCACCGCAGGCAGCTCAATAGTTGTGCGGTCGCCCCCGTCAAACCCCTTCACGTGGACCGGCATCTCTTCGCCCTCCAGATCAGGCGACAATCCAACCACGGCAATCACAACATCCGACTGCTTCGCCAGCGAAACAGCCGCCTCTTGTTCAGCATCTATGGGCGGCATCCAGTTGAGTGTGATGCCCGCACCGAACAGCTTCGCCTGGTGCGCATATTCAATGCGTATCGCGTGTGGTTTTGTGTCGGCCAGGTGCAGCGTAAAGGGCGAAAGGCCGCTTGAGCGGAAGTCGCTTGCAGGTACGGGAAGATCCGTTGCTGCTTTGTCATCAAGGAAAACCTTTACGTTTTCTGCGTCACCACACGGATAGCAATGAGCCAGTGTGAAACTGAACGTATAGTCTCCCGCAGCCGGTACCTGGATGGTTCCCGTCCAGCGCACCCCAAAATGCGACGTGCTAATACTCTTGGACGGAGTCGCAGCATTCCAGTCGAACTGCACTTGGGGATCGATCCGTGTCATAGCCGGCGCACCCTGGAAGCTCACGTTATCAAAGTACTCCCCCTTCAATCCATACGTGGTATTCCCCAACGCCGGATGAAACAGAGTTCGCGGAACAGGAATGGGCAACTCGCTCACATAGGGAGCCCCTTGAGCATAGACGACATCCGTCGCCCCAAACGTCGATTCAATACCGCCGAGCGGAAGAATCGGGTGCGACGGTACCGCGTTATAGTTCCCCTCAATCGCCGAAAGGCTCGCCGCATTGGGCCCAACCACGGCAATCTTGATGGACTTCTTCAGCGGAAGAATCCCATCGTTCTTCAACAGCACGATCGATTTGTCTGCGACCTCCCGCGCAAGTTCGCGATGCGCCGCAGAGTCATCTTCCGAGAACGGAATGCGGGCATACGCAACCTTCGCAGGATCGTCGAACAGCCCCAGCTCAAATCGCGCAGTAAACAGCCGGTCTACCGCGCGATTGATCTCACTCTCCGAGATCAATCCATCATGCACAGCTTTTACCAAAACCGCATACTCATCTCCACAGCTGGTATCGGTTCCAGCGCGAACAGCCGCGACCGCAGCATGCTCAAGATCAGGTGAGTAATGATGTCCCTCGTAAATGTCGGCGATCGCACCACAATCGGACGTCACGTAGCCATTGAAGCCCCAGTCCTTGCGCAATGTGTCCTGAAGCAACATCGTGTTTGCGCACGCCGGTTCGCCATCAACCGAGTTGTACGCGCACATGACGCTGCCGGCCTTAGCTCTTGTCACGGTCGCGCGAAACGCAGGAAGATACGTATCCTCCAGATCATGCGCCGAGGGGTCAATGTTCACAGTATGTCTGGTCGTTTCTGGTCCTGAGTGCACATCAAAATGTTTCGGCGTGGCGATCGTCTTGTAATACTCCGGATCGTTTCCCTGCAATCCCTCGACAAACGCAACACCAAACTGACTGGTCAGAAATGGATCTTCTCCGTACGTCTCTTGCCCTCGTCCCCAGCGCGGATCGCGGAAGATGTTCACGTTCGGTGACCAGAAATCGAGCCCGAAATAAATACTATGGAGTCCTTCCCGTAGGGCCTCACCATTCTTTGCACGCGCCTCTGTGCTGACGGTGGTTGCAACCTCATGCACTAACGGCACATCCCACGTCGCCGCCAGACCAATCGCCTGCGGAAACACGGTCGCATATCCCGATCGAGCAACGCCATGCAATCCCTCGCTCCACCAGTTGTACGCGGGCACATGCAGCCTCGGTATAGCAGCTGCATCATTCTGCATCTGCGAAACCTTCTCCTCGAGCGTCATCTTCGCCACCAGCGCAGATACGCGCTTCGCTGTCTCCGGTGTAGGTACATGTCCCGGAACCTGGGCCGGTAATGTCGCACAAAAGATGCTTGCTGCACAAAGGCTGATGAGTGTTGCCCGGCGGAAGTGTGTTCCGCTCTTGGCGAAATCGATGGAACGACGTGTCATGGATTGTTGCCCTGAAATAGTGTTGGTTGGAACCTCATTCGTTGAGGTTTTGACGCGAACGGCGAACAGAAAACGTGGCGGTTGTCTCAGCAAGCAATAGTAGGGCCCGGCTACTTCAATCTCCGCTTCTACAAATCCATCCTGATTGCGCAATCGTCTCCTTACGGCAGCCGCAGGGCTGAATCGATTCACATGCAAATGGGATACCCATCGCACTGCCAGATGGTATGCAGAAAAGCTCGGAACGCGTTGACGTTATTTGACCCAATCAAGGTTTGTCAAGTAATCTTTAAAGCGTTTTACATAGTGTATTCTACAATGAATGGAGCCAAGAGCTAGGCATCTCTTTTCGCACATTCATTCCAGCGCATTCCCGGGCGCTGTCAGACCATCGCGCCTCGTCAGCGTGTAAGAGCGGACCCCAACTCAAACAGCCGGATCACGAAGCCCGTGCTAAGTGGCCACAGCCCACAGCATTTTATGGACTTAAATGAACAGTGCCAGCTGCTGCCAGCTTCAACTGGGAATGCATCAACTGAAGGAGAAGGGTTATTTCAGCGATTGCCGCGTGCTACGCAAAACTCCTACCCTCGCAACGCAGCCACGCTCTCATCACGGTTATGATCGATCGCCAGCAGCATATCCGTCTTTGTCATCTGCAGCAACGACATTACGCGAGGCGTTACACCGCAGAGTCGCAGTGACCCATTCTTCTCGTTCAACATGCCATACGTATACATCAGCATGCCCAGGCCAGCACTGTCCGCATATTCCACGTCCGTCAAATCGATCACCATCTTCGTGACCCCGTCTTCAATAGCGGCCTGAATGTGCGAGTCAGCAATCTTGAGAGAGGTACCAAGCGTCAGACCTCCAGAGAGTTTAACGATGGCGATCCCATTGGGGAGATTTTCGATAGCGGCGCTTAATGGCATGCCGGAATTGTACTCCGGCGGCCCCAGGTCTAGGCACCGAATTCATCACGCAAAGGCCTGTCCCTGGAGCTGCAAGAATGATCCAATCGATCATCCCCCTTGCCGCCAACTGAAAAGACCTGTCGGATCAAATCGTAAAACCCGCGATCGAAGCAGAAGTGCGACCATATCTTGAAGAGCAGATGTCCACAATAAACACCGAGAGCGAGGGCCCAATGGAATCCAGCGAAGAACGCTTCAGGCTCGCCGTAGAACACGCCGCACCTCCGCGGCCCAATGTGCCGCGCCCCATCGTAGTGCTTGGCGCCGGTGGCATTGTCCGTGCCGCGCATCTGCCCGCCTATCAAAAGGCAGCTTTTCCGGTAGTGGCCATCGCCGACGTAGCTTCGCAGAAGGCCACCGAACTCGCCGCCTACTGGCATATAGACCACAGCTTCGGCTCGATTGCTGAAGCAGTCCGTTTCGCTCCCCCCGACGCCATCTTCGACGTCGCCGTTCCAGCTTCACAAATCATGTCCATCCTCCCGCAGTTGCCCAACGGAGCGGCCGTGCTCCTGCAGAAGCCCATGGGTGAAACCATCGAGGAGGCCCGCGCTATTCGCGACTACTGCCGTCAGCACGGCCTCACTCTCGCAGTAAACTTTCAACTCCGCTATGCGCCCAATCACCTCGGCGTGCTAGCTCTCGCCCGCGAAGGCGTCCTCGGCGAACTCCACGACATCGAGGTCCAGGTCCGCACCTACACTCCCTGGAGTCTCTGGACCTTTCTCTCCACCGCACCCCGCCTCGAGGTGCTCTACCACAGCATCCACTACCTCGATCTCATCCGTTCCTGGCTTGGCAACCCCATCGGGGTCTATGCCAGGACCGTCAGAAACCCGCTCAGCCCATCGCTTGCCGCAACCAAATCATCCATCGTCCTCGACTACGGCGACTGGAAGCGCGTCTTCGTCGTAACCAACCACGGTCACGACCTCGCAGACGAAAGCCAATGCAGTTTCGTCCAGTGGGAAGGAACCGAAGGTACAATTCGTATAGATATGGGGGTGAACCTCGCCTATCCTGAAGGCAAACCCGACACGCTCTCCTATGCACTCCGCGGCAGCATCGACCACAGTTGGCGCACACTTTCCATAGCAGGGAACTGGTTCCCCGACGCCTTCATCGGCAGCATGGGAGCCCTTCAAGCCTACGTCGAAGGTTCCGTCTCCGAGTTGCCCACCGGCTATGAGTCCGCCTACCAGACCATGGCATTAGTAGAGGCCGTCTACCGCTCTAGCGCCCGTGGCGGAGAACCGCTTCCTTTCTGAAGGCTGCACACGCGCTCTCAACACCGTATGAGATTTCTGAGCGTGTGATCGCCCTCAATCAAAGCCAGAACTTGTTAACATCTCTAAGGACACTTTCTGAATGTTTATATCGATAATCGCACGGTCGTGATTGATCGCAGCATCCAACCAGCGTCGTTTCCATCGCCTAGCTAAGGAGATTCATGCGTAACGTTTCTATCGTGGTAGCCGCGTGTTTTGTCTGTTTTCCTTACTATCTTTCAGCCCAGACACCCGATACTGCGACTCTCGCTGGCATTGTCCAGGACCAGACGCACGCGGTCGTACCAGGAGCCGCCGTCTCCGTCACCAACGAACTCACGGGGCTTCACCGCAGCGCGCAAACTAACAGCGAGGGCGAGTTCTCGCTAGCCGGCCTGCCCGTCGCGGGCACCTACGATG
Organism: Acidobacteriaceae bacterium; assembly: GCA_049587035.1. GTDB lineage: Bacteria > Acidobacteriota > Terriglobia > Terriglobales > Acidobacteriaceae > Granulicella. The sequence goes on from JBAVDD010000220.1 coordinate 19,505, forward strand.
TCGAGAGTCTCAAGAATGGTTTCGCGTCCGCTACGCTGAAGCACATCACGCTGACCGGCGGCAGCGCAGCAAACGTCGTCGTCACTCTCAGCGTTTCGCTGTCGAATACGTCGATCACCATCGAGGGCGCAGCCAACGATGTCCGCATCGACGAGCCACAGCTCGGAGACCACCTCGGCGCAATGCAGATAGAGGAAACGCCGCTTGTCAACCGCCGCATTACCTATCTGCCACTGCTCAACGCCGCCAATCGCCCTGCCATCAATCAAGGTGATGTCTTCATGAACCAGGACCTCTTTACGACCAACGGCGCTGGCCGCCGCCAGACCTGGTTCGAGGTCGATGGAGCCGGAGCCAACGATAGTTGGGGACGCCAAACCATCTTCACGAACATTCCCGAGGAGGCCGTCCAGGAGATGACCGTGCTCACCAGTGGCTTCTCGGCGGAGTACGGCGCCAGCACCGGCAGCGTAGTGAACATTGTCACCAAGTCCGGCGGAGACAAGCTCCATGGCGATCTGCTCGGGCTCTACCGCCCCTCCGGCCCAGAGGCTGAGCTTTCAGGCTACAACGCATCAACCGCTACCAGCGGCAACGACATCACCAACGACACCCTCGCGCAGACCGCCGCATCGCTCTCGGGCAAGTTACTCAAGCATGACCCCACCTACTTCTTCTTTGCGGGCGAACTCAGCCAGCAGAACCGCGCCAGCCCAGTGACTTCGCCGCTCGCGCCGGGGAACTTCATTGGCCACTATCGCGATCTCGTCGGTTCTCTGCGCTTCGATCGCCAGATGAGCCAGCACAATAATGCTTTCTTCCGCGGCGCAGCGGACGGCTTCTACGACACGAATCCCAATGGCACCGTTGGCGGCTCCACGCTACCGAGCGTTGCGCGAACCTTTCGCCGCCGTACCTACACCACTGAGCTCGGTGATACCGCCGTCCTCACCCCGAACCTTGTCAACAACGTGCGGCTCCAGTTCCAACTTGCGTCTCCTATTACGGAGTTCGATCCAGTAATCTACGGAACGCAATTTGTCGTACCCATCGCCGGCAGAGCGACCTTTACCTCCGGCACATCGCAGTCGGCTCTGTTGATGAATCATCAGTACGAACTCAATGAGACACTCGCGGCCACGTTCGGCAAGCACCAACTGACTGCCGGCGGAGATCTTATCTTTTCGCACACCGGCGGCAACAGCAAGGAGTTCGGCGGACCGATCTATCTGGGCAAATTCACCTACAACACTTGTCCCGTCTCCGATACAACTGCGTTCTGTGAGAGCTCCGCCTATCTCGGCGACATCTCCAACGTGCAGAGCTACCAGCAGAGCTATGGGAATGCCAACTATCTCGTCAATGATGCGCTCTACGCGATCTTCGCGCAGGACGACTATCGTCTCTCGCAAAAGCTGGTGCTGAATCTCGGCATCCGGTATGAGGGGCAAACCTTCACCGACTCCCGCACCGACTTCGCTCCTCGCGTCGGCTTCGACTATAACCCGCGCGGCACTGGTTCGACCGTCCTTCGCGGCGGCTTTGGTATTTACTACTCACAAATCGTCGACAACGACGAGGCCAGTTACGCTCTCACCGGTCCCACTGGCGTCTTCAACTATACGGCCACGCCAGGTCAAGTTGGATTCCCCACCAGCATTGCCGCAGCCCCGCTGCCCGCCTTCCCGGCGGGAGCTGTCGCACCGCTGCGCAGCCTCTACATCCGCCCCGGCGAGAGCGCATACCTGAACCAGTTCTTCCCCACCTCCACGCTGATCGGCTATCCCAGCAAGTTACTCAACCCCTACTCCGAGCAGTGGACCCTCAGTCTCGAGCAGCGCCTCGCACCAGCTACAGTTCTGAGCATCGACTACGTGGGCACCCACACCGTCCATATCAATCGGCCGCTCGATGTCGATCCGCCCTCCTCCTTTATCCGCACGGCGCAGAACCAGACGCGTTCAGCGCAGGCGGCCAACTGCACTCGTCCTTATTGGATCTACTGGTATCAGCAGAACGGAACAAGCTGCAGCACAACGGCCACGTCCAATCCGCAGCCGCCCTATAGCGTGATCCAGAGCGATGTGAACAACGGCTATCTGCACTACAACGCACTCGATGTGAACCTGCACGAGAACTTCGGCAGCAGAGGCGTAATGCTGGCCAGCTACACCTGGTCGCACACCACCGATAACGTCGATCCCGACGCCACCAGTCAGAATCCCAACAATCCCAACCAGACCGGCGCAGCCGAGCGTGGCAACGCCCTCTACGATCAACGCAGCCGCTTCGTCCTGAGTGGTTACTATGTCGCTCCGCTCCAGATTCAGATCGGCGGCATTGCCAGCATGGCTGGCGGCCTGCCCTATAACCTCGTTACCGGCACGAACAACTCCGGCGATACCGGTGCAACCACCGACAGACCGGTCATCAGTGGCGTGGTCGTGGGCAGAAACACCGGTCGAGGTACGCCCGTCTACTCAGTCGATCCGTTCATCGCTCGTGAGTTTCCTCTCTTTACCCGGGCCGTCCTCCTGAACCTGCGCGCTGAGGCCTTCAATGTACTCAATCACGCCAACTTCGTCACCTTCAACGGCACCTACGGCAATGGCGCCGCGCCCCTCACACTGGGCTCTCCAAGCTACGGCGCTACCGCCCAGTTGCCAGCCCGTGAATTGCAGTTCTCCGCGAAGATCAGCTTCTGACAGAGCAACATAAGCTCGAGGCGGTGCGTACCCTTCCGAGTCGTCTCCGACCGTCGCTCTATACATGGGCATCTGTGGAGTGGAACGCAGGCATAGCCCCATGCTTAATTGTCCAAGATCGCCGCACATTCTCATCGATGACCACTCGGAGTTCTTAGCGCCGGATCGCCGCCCCCGATCAAGACTACGGGCTGCGCATCAGAATCAAGATGTGCTCAGCATCTGGAAACGTAGCGCGAGACTCAGGCGCAATCGCATACGCCCGTTGATTGGAGTCAGGAGTAACACCTGATAGCCCTGCGGCTCCAGAAAGCGTCGCGGCAAGTTTAAGAAAATCCCGTCTGGTCTTCGTGCTTATATTCTTCGCACAAATCTGTTGTTGCGCGATAAAAATACATTGGCGACAGAAAAGTGAGCGTCGAAGTTTCCAGCAAACACCTTGTTTACAATTGGTGACATATCCAAGCTGGTCTCGGTAGGGGCAATCTGCAGAATTTTGCCTGAATTGAGGCCGCGCCACGCCTGCACATCATTGTTTTTGGGGCCGCTATCCCTGTTCTTTGACGATCGATTCTAGACAACGTAACTTGTCGTATCAGCATTTTAGATACGGCAGGATCGACGAACTCAATATCGAGCGCTAGTGAGTTGGCGCGGCCATCGGCCACGAACCTGATGCTGGCGGTTGACTTCCAGATTTGTGTATTCTCAAGGGAGCCCTATGAAGAGATGTCAATTCCTGTTAGCCGTTGTTTTTGTGTGTCTTCTAACGGGCTGTGGCCGGTTTGGAAACACAGCGACTCATCAAGCGAGCGCCCAGCGAATTGTTTGCATCGGCGAAGCCTATAACGAGATGATCTATGCTTTGGGCGCGCAGACGAACCTCGTCGGCGTCGATTACTCCAGCACGTATCCGTCAGAGATCAGGAAGCTTCCCACAGTTGGATATCACCGTGCCCTCAGCGCCGAAGGAATTCTCTCGCTCAAGCCGACCCTCATCATCGAAGACGACAATATCGGCCCCGATAACGTCGTGCGGCAGTTGCAGGCACTGCACATTCCAATGAAGACCTTCCAAGCGAAGAACAATTCGATCGAAGGGACGAAGGCTTTGCTCCTTGAAATGGGAGCATTCTTCCACAAAGAGCAGCGCGCCAAGGAACTCTGTGCTCAGATGGACCGCGAAATGGCCGCCGCCGCAGTCGATGTTAAAAAATATAAGACCACCCCGCGCGTCGCAGTCATTCATTATGGACGCGCTTCGAACATGTACCTCCTGGTTGGCAACGGCGGCCACGGAGACGCGGGCACCGCGGGATCAATGGTCCAACTCGCTGGCGGTCAAATGGCCATCCAAAAGCCTGGCATGGAGCGCATGGTCTCGCCAGAAATCGTTGCGAAGAGCAATCCTCAGGTCATCCTCATGACCGAATATGGCTTCGATCGTCTTGGATCGATGGAACAGGCGAAGACTCTGCCCGGTGTGGCTGAAACCGACGCAGCAAGGAATAACCGGATCTACAAGGTGCCGGAGCACGATCTGATGTACTTCGGTCCTGACACGGGCGAGAGCATCATCCGGCTGGCGCAGCTTATCCATCAATGAACCCTCGCTCAATGAATCCCCGCCCAATGAATCCTCGCCGGACCGATCGTTGGTGGCTGACGCTGCTCTTCGTCCTCATGATCGTCACCACAGCTGTGTCGATCCGTTTTGGGGCCATGGATTTTTCTGCGCACGACATGGCAGCAGCAGTCTGGGGCAGACTTCTGGGACGCACCGACCTGACGCTTGATCAGAGGATCTTTATTCAACTACGCGTCCCCCGCGCTATCCTCTGCCTGGTGGTTGGGGCCTGCTTGGGAGTCGGCGGAACCCTCATGCAGGCGCTGTTTCGCAATCCAATCGTCGAGCCCGGTCTAGTCGGCACATCGAGCGGCGCAGCTTTCGGCGCGGCGCTTTTCTACGTCTTCGGCGCCATGCTCAAGGTGAGTCTCGGCGGCTGGACGCTTCCACTCGCCGCATGCATCGGGGGAGTGCTCTCAACCTATCTCGTCTTTGCTCTCGCCCATACAAAGAGCGAAGGCCGCAGCTCGATCCTGCGTCTTCTGCTCACCGGGTTGGCGATCAACGCGCTCTTTCTGAGCGGCATTGGATTTCTCTCCTATGTTGCTCGAGATCCGGCGGCCCGCTCCATCATCTACTGGAATCTGGGCACACTCTCAGGCGCCGACTGGAATTCAGTCCTCGTCGTTGGCTTGGCCACGGTACTCGGAATCGTGCCAGCTATTATGTTCGCCAAGCCTCTGAATGCACTGATGATCGGCGAGGATGAGGCCGCGGCGCTGGGCGTCAACGTCAAGCGCCTGAAGTGGATGGTGCTAACCATCAACGTGTTGATGGTGGCCGTGGCGACGGCGTTCACCGGGGTAATCAGCTTTGTCGGACTGATCGTTCCTCACATTCTGCGAATCATTCGCGGACCAGACAACCGATTTCTCATCCTCGGCAGCGCACTGCTGGGTGGTACGCTGCTTAGCATCGCCGACCTGATTGCACGCGTATTGTTGCGCCCGGCTGAACTACCCATCGGGATCGTAACAGCAGTCGTCGGTGTGCCCGTGTTTCTATCGCTGCTTCGCAGCAAGGAGTATCTTTCCTGAACCATGCTGATTGCCACTGATCTTGTCTTCCGAGCCAGCGGGCGCGTGCTGATCGACCACTTCTCAGCAAGCTTCGAACCCGGGCGTCTGCACATCATCATGGGTGCAAACGGCGCTGGAAAGTCCACCCTGATCAAACTGCTCGCGCGGCTAATTCGTCCCGACGAAGGGCGCGTCCTCTATGACAACGCCGATGTACTACGCTGGGGCGAGCCGGAACTTGCGCGACGCAGGGCCGTGCTTTCGCAGGCTGTCGAGGTTGCCTTCTCGATCCCTGTTCGCGAGCTGGTAATGATGGGACGATACCCCCACTTTGGCGCTCGTCCTGGTGCCGACGACCTGCAAATCTCCGAGGAGGTCATGCGGTTCTTCGACGTAACCGACATGGCGGACCGCAGCTACGGGACCCTCAGTGGCGGCGAGAAGCAACGTGTCCAATTTGCGCGCGTGCTCGCACAGATTTGGAGGCCACTGGACGGTCTAAATCGTTACCTGTTCCTCGATGAGCCGTTGACCTTCCTCGATATTCGCCACCAGATCGATTTCATGGAGAAGGTGCGGACCTTTGCGCTTCAACCAGATGTCCTCGTTGTTGGAGTCGTGCACGACCTCAGCCTCGCAGCGCGATTTGCCGATCGTCTCCTTCTGCTCCACGATGGCCGAATTCTCGCAGACGGCAACACCAGAGAGGTTCTCGCCGGAGACCATCTGAGCACGGCGTTTGATGTATCTCCCGTATTGCTGACGAATCCAAAGACCGGCAACATCCATGTGGTATTCGAGAGAGGGAACCGCAACCAGTATTGAGACGGTATTGCAGCACGAGCGCGTCCGAACAATTCACGGGGAACTAAAGCGTCTCAGCCTACGTATCCAGCTATAGAGCTGAAGCTCGCAACAGTACCCAACCTCTGCCAGAAAACGACCAACCTCTGCCTGACAACGAACAACTCGAGAGAAGACTGTGAAACGGCTCCTGCCCGCCCTAACTGCGGCCCTGGTGCCGGCGTGCGTCTTTCTCCTGGTTGCCGCCGCGGGAGCTCAAACCGGTTGTACGCCGCTCGCGGGTGTAGTACACGACTCCACCGCGGCCATTATCCCCGGCGCCTCCATCCAGCTCGATTCGGGAGTGCCAGTACTTAGCGGTCCATCCGGGCGGTTCCGCATCGCTTGTGCCCCCGCCGGACGCCACACGTTGCACGTCTCCTCCACTGGCTTCGCCACGCTCAGCCTGCACGTCACGACACCCCACACCGCCGAGCTCTCTCTTACACTTAGCCCGGAAGAAGTTCGGACCACTGTCGACGTAGTCAATCCAGACGACAATGCCGCTGTGGCCAACTCTCCCACCGCCAGCGGCCCCACCCAGACCATCTCCGGCCAGCGTCTCCAAACCCTCGCCGACGACCCTGACGATCTGCTCCGCGAGCTCCAGCAGATGGCTGCAGCCGGTGGCGGCAGTCCTTCAAGTGCCACAATCTCCGTCGACGGCTTCCACAGCGGAGACAACAACAACACGCTCCCGCCTAAGTCCACCATCGCCTATATCAAGATCAACCCCGATCTCTTCTCCTCCGAGTACCGCAACCCTCCCTTCGGTGGCGGCGAGATCCAGGTTTACACCAAGCCCGGACAGCCCACCTATCACGGCGACGTCTTCACCACAAACTCCAGCGCATGGATGAACGCCCGCGACCCCTTCTCTGTCAGCCGCGCCGCCATTGGCAAGCAACGCTACGGCTTCGATCTCACTGGTCCTCTTCGCAAAAAGGGCTCTGACTTCGTCCTCAGTCTCGAGCATCGCTCTATCAACAACTTCGCCGTAGTCGACGCCATCGGCCTCGATGCCGCAGGCGACCAAACCCCCATACTCCAAAACGTTCCCGCCCCGCAGCGTCTCTGGATCGGCATGGCCAAAGTCGACTGGCAGCTAGGCTCAAAGAACACCTTCATCACCAGCCTGAACGCCTGGCATAACCACCAGGAAAACGTAGGCGCCGGCGGCACCACCCTTGCCGAAGCCGCCTACGGCATCGAGGCCTACGAAAACGACCTGCACCTCACCGACGTCACCACCATCTCCCCCAAACTCATGCACGAATCCCGCCTGGAGATCGACTTCGACGGCAGGGACCAGACCCCCAACTCGCTAGCTCCGCAGCTTCAGGTTGCCGGCGCCTTCACCTCAGGCGGCAGCACCAGTGGCACCCTGCGCGACCACGAAATCGACGCCGAATTAGACGACGACGCCATCCTCAGCCTCTCCAAACACCTCATCAAGTTCGGCACACAGTCCGAACTCCTCCGCGAGCGTTTCCGTTACTTCAACGGCTTCAACGGCACCTGGCTCTTTGGTGGCGGCACCGCCCCTGTCCTCGACGCCAACAACAATCCCACTTCGCAGTCCGAAACCATCACCGGCGTCCAGCAATACGTCCGCGCCCTCAACGGCTATGCCGGCGGTTCGCCCACCGAATACTCCAACACCTCCGGCAATCCCACAGTTAACCTCGTCCAGTATCGCGAAGCCCTCTTCTTCCAGGACGACTGGACGCTTCGTCCCCGTCTCCACTTCGCGTGGGGCCTGCGCTACTACACGCAGAACAAACCCATGGTGCATAACAACTTCACCCCCCGCTTCGGCCTGTCCTGGGCTCCCGACAAGAAATCCACCTGGACCATCCACGGCCACGCCGGCCTCTTCGCTGGCCGCTTCTCCGCACACGGCTACGGCCAGGTCCTCGATACGGACGGCGTACAGCACATCACCAGCCTCATCTACACCCCAACCTGCCCCGGCGTCTTCGACGCCTACAGCTGCAACGCCTTCACTGGAGCCACGCCGCTCCACTCCATCCGCACCATCCAGCCCCACCTGCCCAACACCTTCTACGCCATCGAAAACCTCGGCTTCAGCCACACGATCGCCAAAAACTGGTCCGTATCAGCCGACTACGACATCGCGCAGATCTGGCACAACACCCGCACCGAAAACATCAACTCCCCCACCAATGATCAGCCTCTCGGTCCGCGCCCTCTCGCGCCCGATGTCAACATCCTTCAGTGGCAGTCCTCCGGCAGAGGCTATGGCAATGTAATCTTCCTTGGCCTTAGTAACCAGTCCCTCAAGCACCTCCAGTTCAGCGCCGGCGCTGTGCGAGTCAACGTCATCGACGATACCGACGACAGCAACTTCACCACCCCGCAGAAAACCGGCTCCAACGTCGGCGAATACGCCAACCGCACCGGCAACCCACTGTGGACCGTCTTCGGCAACGCCACCTCCAAGCTCCCACTCAAACTCCAACTCAGCGCCAACTTCAACGCGCAAGGCGACCTGCCGTACAACATCACCACCGGCTTCGACAACAACGGCGACGGCGACTTCAACGACCGCCCCTGGTTTGCCGTGGCAGGCACGCCCATCTGCTCCGCCACCGCCACCGCCAACTGCGCCTACGCCACGCAGTTCGGATTGCTCACCACCACCGCAACCGGAGGCCCCACGCTCCACCGCAACGCGGGCGTCATGCCGTGGACGTACTATCTCGACAGCAATCTCCAGCGCACCTTCAAGCTCACCCGCGACCCGAAGTCTGGCCACCCGCAGTCCCTCACCGCAAACATCCGCAGCTCCAACGTCCTCAACCGCCTCAACGTCACCGCCGTAGGTGGAGTAGCCGGCTCCCCATTGTTCGGCCAGCCCTACGCAGGCGACAATGGCCGCCGCATCGAAGGCGGACTTCGCTACAGCTTCTAACGGTCGCTACAGACCTTGCCTGCCATAACGAGCTTGTAACTGCATCGGCGGAACTTCTTCAAACTAGGAATCCCCATCCACTTCCACTAAGCGAAAAAGCATGCCCTGGCTGCACTCAAAGATGATGAACCCACGACATGCTAAGCATTGTGGACATCGCAATCATAAACTTACCCGAAGAGGGAACTAATGGATGCTTCAATAGCTCGATAATCGCTTCGATAAGTCTGTAGTCTGGATGGCTACACGAGTTATACCCCGCATAGTTACCAACTCTAACGAGTACTCGGCGTCGACGGTACAGGCCAGCTCTTTCTCATCATGGTGTGTTACGCCATTTCCATGGCCGTCAACCGCTTCATCCCCGGCTTTGCCAGTCATCATCGTACTAGCTGACTTCTATCGCTTACTGAACGCGAACCGAGACCACCTCACCACCCAGCGCTTGACCTATTGGCGTTGCCTGCATCTGCGTACCTGCAAGAGCCTTATCAAGCCAGTTCCAGCCTCCATGCGTCACTACAAACAGGTGCACTCCTGGCTGTCCAATAACACTCTCATAGGGCACGATCGTATAGGGCGTAAAGGACTTTAGGTTGAGAGCGGTCCGTGAACTGGAGGCAGCCTTATTCCAGCGCATCTCCTGATCTGTCGAGTAAACAAGCGCCAGGTGTGATCGCACATCGGGATCGGCTTCGTGGAAAGATACCAGCCCAAACAGATCGATATCCTGGGTGTATAGCATCTTTCCAGGGCCATCCGTGATGGCACGCTTTATCTCCGGCGACACCACTAGGTATGACCTGACGTGCTGACTGACTCTTTCTTCTGCGCGCATCCGCACGACACCCATACCTGCAAATCCGGCAAACAGGGCAGCGACAGTCAGGCGGCCGAGGATCTCCCTCCGAAGGTGAAAAAGAGGATCGAGTGCAATCGACACCAGTGCAGCAATCCCGATGACTGCGCCAAGAACATAACGCGGCTCAAAGGCATGCGTGACGAAATGGCCCAGAAGAAAGCCGAAAAGCGGCAGAGCCGCAAGCGTAACCAGAAATACGGACTCAGCTGTGGGAAGCATGAGCGTTTTAGCGCGCAACTGGCGCACACAACTCCAGAGCATCAGAACAACCAGCATCCCCAACACAAGGGACAGAAGGTGATTGATTCTCACAGTGAAAGTAGCATGGCCCAGCAGAAGAAAGTTATATGCCTGTGGGATAGCTCGATACGAAACGTTCCCAGCTTTGAAATGACTACGGAACGCAGCAGCTCCCTTCAGGAAGGGTAATAGGAGAACAATTCCAGCCATCCCCGCACCCATGGACATCAGCACTGGAGCATCCAGTCGCCGTCGCTGCCAGGTACGGACAGCCTCTGCGGCGCACAGCGGCAACATCAGCAGAACACCATAATATTGTGTGTTGATCGCGACAGCGATGCTCAAACCAAAGACAACCAACGCCCATGCACGATGCGTCTCGCGGCGAACAGCAGTCTGCCAACTGAGCATCGCGAGGCCGAATAATCCGAGCAGCACGCCATAAGGACGAATCTGCAACGTATACGCAAATGCGATGGTAATCGCTGGGAACGCAAGGGCAAACGTCGCGGCTCTCTCCGATGCGATGCGACGAACAAAGTAGAAGAGACATACTTGCATTATCAGAAAGCCGGCAAGTGAAGGCAGATTGAGAAGATGAGGATGGACTCCAAACAGGCGAATCATGGAGAAAATGAGCCCGTGATAGAAAAACGGATCGATCGCAAGGGGCGACGTGCTCTGGATGTGCAGGAGTTGCCCGAGGCTCGGCACCCTGTCACTCCACAACTCCAGCAGATCATCGCCGACAGCCATCCGATAGTGCGACGTGAGACATGAAACCACCGCCGTGAGTGCGAGAAACGCAACCGCTGGGACCGGCATCCTCGCCAAACGAGATCCGGGACTGCCTTCCTTTATCTCTGGCGCACCAGAATTTCGCCGTCCATCCATACGATCTTAACTGTCCCTCTCAATACGCATATGCACCATCAGTATTGACTGGGCCGATATGCTCTCAATCTTCCAGGCGACAAGCCCACGCAGTGTCCACTCGCCCGCCAAGGCCCCTCTTGCGCTGATCTTTCAAGGCTCAGCTATTATGATCGGCAATCTTTCTATTTTACACTCCCTCAGAATCCCACTCCATGGGCACACGTCACATCTGCGTATCACGCTTGGCCCGCACCGCGAGCCCGGTCCAATTTCCAACTTGGATGTAGCACGACCGACCGCGGTCGCCGCGCCGCGTCCCCCGCCTACTCAAGTGCTCTGTGCGAAGACTCCACCCTCCCCGTCTAATTGACCGGCGGGTCCATCAGGGAATTCTGAAACCACTGAAAAATCGGAGCTATTCCTGTTCCTCCCGTTTGTGCTGAATATACATTCGGAAAGATTTTATACACGTTGGAGCAGCCGGCGACCCCGTAGCAGTCGGGTATGAGCGGTGAGGATGCCACCAACGTTACGCCAGTACCCGTCGGAGCGGTCAGAACAATCGTTGGTGGAGACGTGCATCCATAGCCGATTCCGTTGTACGTAATTGTCGGCGGGATCGACTGTCCCCAATACGTCTTAATACCATTTGGAACGCCGCCAGTGGCGGTCATGATGCCAGTCACTGTGCAGTTCGGCCCTCCACCCGTCGAAGTGAATAGCGTCGAGTTTGCGTAGCCTGTTCCGCCGCTGGTCGTAATTGTCACCCCACCCCAGAACATCGGTGTAAGCACCTGTGCAATATTTAGATTCGTCCAGCCTGATACAACATCATCGTGGCTTTGCATCGCGTAGGCCGCCATGTATAGCGGGTCAGTGGCAGCACGCGAGGCTAGAATGCCAGGACCGCCAGGCTGCGGCGATCCACCGAGCGAGTAAATAGGTAGGCTCCCGTTATTACTCAACATCGTTGCCAAGTAGGTTGGAGTAAGGCCTGTATTTCCTTCAAAGATGTTAGCGTAGCCTCCATTCGCCGCATTCCGCGCCTGCAACTGCAACCCTGTAAGCGATGAAATAGTGTCGGCTGGGCTAGTGACGAACTCCGCATAGCCGTTGAAGGACTGCGTAACCAAGGCGTAGATGGGTTGTGTTGAATATTGTGCGTAGAGTGTGCGATACATCGTCACGGAGGATTCATACGAACTGGCGTTCTGCGGTGTGGATGCGTTGTACGCAGTGATATTCGAAGCAGGACAGCCCCCGGTATTTACACCCCGTGAATTAGGCCCGACGGATACAGGAACATTCGTCAGACCAGCTTGATCGAGCATCTGCCGCCACCAGCCCACGGAGTTTTCTCCATTGGGATTCCCATCATCGTCATCCATTCCAATAAGATGGAT
>JBAVDD010000221.1:0-30476 GCA_049587035.1 Acidobacteriaceae bacterium
AGAGCAACAGCTATACGCTGCGTCAGCGGCAGTTCTGGGCGAAGGGAGAGACGGCCAGCGGATTCGCTGTTACGGGCGGACAGATGTGGTCGCTGGTGACCGAGACTGGCAAGGGAACCGATGCTCGAACCGAGAAGCTGCCGGCTACGATCGATCCGCAGTACATGGTCGGCTTCAGCTGGACGCGGCAGCCAGGTATTCGCATCCAGCAACGGTTTGGTGACTATAAAACAGGCGCGTTTACGATTGCGGCTTCTGCTGAGAATGCGCAGATTACGAGCTTCGCGGTAGCGTCGGGGACCTTGGGCGCGGTGCCTTCGAACTACTACTTTGCAGGCACCGGAACCAACGGTGGCCTGTATAACAACACGACGACGTATGCGAACAGCGTGTCACCGGACTTCTTTTTGAAGGCGGCATACGATAGCCCGAAGGTTCACACGGAGGTTGGCGGGATCGCTCGCTTCATGCGCGACTACTACTATCCGATTTTGACCGAGACGCCTACGTTCGCGACAACTAGCGGAGCTCTTACGAGCGTTGCGTACACCTACTCACCAACTGCGCAGAGCAATACGGCGAAGGCGGGCGGTGCGTATGGCAGCGTTCGCGTGACACCGGACAAATACTTCGATGTGGCGGTGCAGGCGATGGGCGGAACGGGCGTGGGTCGTTATGGCTCGGCGCAGTTGGCCGATGCGACGCTGAAGCCGAGTGGCGCGCTGGAGCCGGTCCGCAACTACCATGGGTTATTTACGCTGGAGACGCATCCGGCCAAGAAGCTTGATGTGTATGCGTATTACGGTGGTGAGTATGCTCAGCGCACGGTGTATACGACCGCGGCCGGCGCACTTATCGGATATGGCACGCCGAACCTGAACAACACGGGATGCTATGCGATTGCGGCTAACCCGGGATCGAGCACTGGCGGATCGCCGAGTGCGTCCGGCTGCAGCTCGCCGACCCGGTACATTCAGGAAGGCATGATCGGCTTTACGTATCGCCTGGTGAACAATCCGAAGTATGGGCGGCTGCAGTATTCAGCTACGTATCAGCTGTTGCAGCGCAATCTGTGGTCCGGAATCGGCAATGCGACGACGCCGACTGGACCTCGTGCGCAGGACAGCATGATCCACGTAAGCATGAGGTACTACATTCCTTAGGAGTGAATGGGATCGTGGCGGGAGAGGATTCTCGCGCCGGATTTCATGGGCTGGTAATGATCCCGTTGGCGGCGAATAGTATCGTCGCTGTGTTGGTTGGTGACGCTAGATGGGCCACTGCTTGAAGACTGTGGGCCAGGTTGCGCGATTGAGCGGAGTTCGAAGGAGTTGGATATGAAAATGAAGGTTGTGTCGGCAGTGATGCTTGCGAGCGCGCTGATGCTGGTGCCGCTGGGTTGTAAGTCGAACCCCGGGTCGTCGGAGGGTGGAACGATCCATATGACGGGAGCGGGCGGAACGTTCCCGAACCCGATCTACCAGCGGTGGTTCAGCGAGTATGGAGCGGCGCTTTCGGGGGTGCAGATCAACTACCAGTCGGTGGGTTCGGGCGCGGGTATCCGTCAGGTTTCGCAGGGCATTGTTGACTTTGGCGCTTCAGACGGACCGATGACCGACAAACAGCTGGCTGCGGCGACGGCCAACAAAATCAACATCGTCCACATTCCGACGGTGCTGGGCGGCGTTGTTCCGGCGTATAACCTTCCTGGCGTTACGGCTGAGCTGAAGTTCGCGCCGGATGTGATTGCCGACATTTACCTGGGCAAGATTACAAAGTGGAATGACCCGAGGTTGGTCAAGGACAATCCTGGGGTTAGCCTGCCGGACCACACGATTCTGCCGGTGTATCGTTCGGATGGGTCGGGCACGAACTACATCTTTACGAACTTCCTGAGCAAGGTGAGTCCGGAGTTCAAGACGAAGGTTGGCTCAGCGACGTCGGTGCAGTGGCCGCTCGGTGTTGGACAGAAGGGTAATGAGGGCGTGGCGGGGATGATCCGCAACAGCCCGTACGGGTTTGGCTATGTCGAGCTGATCTATGCCGCGCAGAACCACATGCTGTATGGCCTGGTGAAGAACGCGGCCGGGAACTGGATCAAGGCTTCGACGGATTCGGTGAGCGCGGCGGCGGCAGGCGCGGCGGAAGACATGCCTGCGGATTATCGTGTGTCGATTACGAATGCGCCGGGTGCGAACTCGTATCCGATTGCGTCGTTCACATGGCTGCTGATTCCGGTGCCGATGGATTCGCCGGCCAAGGGCAAGGTGATGCACGACTTCCTGGAGTGGATGCTGGATCACGGTGAGTCTGAGGCTGCGATCATGACGTACGCTCCGCTGCCGCCGGCGGTGGTTGCGAAGGTTCGGCAGACGATCCAAGAAGTGCACTAAAGCGGAGGGCAAGGGGCCTGTGCGTTCGCGCAGGCCCCTCGCTATTTCTTCGCCGTTTCGCCGCCTGGAACGATCGGCGCAAGAGTTCAAATTCATGGTCCGTTCACATTCCTTTAATACAGTGAGATGGGGGCTCCCCCAAACAAATCGATGAACGAGCCAAAGACCATCCCGCTGCCCTCAACGCCGACGACGCCTACGGAGACTGCGCAGGTGGCACCGCTGATCAAGATGCCGATGATGCGGGCTGCGGTTGGAGAGCCGACGATAGTGACACCCGCGGCTCCGTCTGTCGTCCGCAGCTTCCTGCAGGCGAAGAGCTCCGGGCGGATGGCCGATGGAGCATTTGCAGGCTTGATGGCGATCTGTGCGCTGACGATCTTCGCGATTGTTCTGCTGATCCTTTTTGTGTTGATTGGGAGCTCGCGGCTTTCGATCGCTGCGTTTGGGTGGAAGTTTTTTACCAGCTCGACGTGGAACCCGGTTGCAGGCCAGTTCGGCGCGTTGCCGTTTGTGTATGGCACGGTGCTGTCGTCACTGCTGGCGGTGTTTATGGCGGTGCCCCTGGCGCTGGCGGTCTCGATCTTTCTGCTGGATATCTGCCCGAAGTTTTTGCAGGGGCCGATCTCGTTCCTTACGGAGTTGCTGGCGGCGATACCGAGCGTGGTGTATGGGCTTTGGGGAATTTTTGTGCTGGTGCCGATTATCCGCGACCAGGTGGGACCTGTCCTGTTGAAGTACTTCGGTTGGACGGGATTGTTTGCCTCGCCGAACTTCGGAGTGGGCATGTTCACGGCGGGTGTGATTTTGGCGATCATGATCTTTCCCGTGATCAGCTCCATCAGTCGAGATGTGATGCGGGCGGTGCCGGTAAACCAGCGCGAGGCGGTGTTGGCGCTGGGTGCGACGCGTTGGGAGATGCTACGGATTGGCGTGCTGCGCAATGCGCGCATGGGCATTATCGGGTCGGTGATTCTGGGGTTGGGGCGCGCGCTGGGTGAGACCATGGCCGTCACGATGGTGATTGGCAACCACCCGGATATTGTGAAGAACCTGTTTGCGCCGGGATACACGCTGGCAAGCGTGATTGCGAATGAGTTTACGGAGGCTACAGGAAACCTGTACTTGAGCGCGCTGATTGAGATTGGCTTGGCGCTGTTCCTTGTGACGATTGTGGTGAACGCGATTGCGCGCCTGATGGTGTGGGCGGTGACGCGCGGTACGCCGGGGAGTGCTCACTGATGAGTACCTTGCCGGTTCGCTCGCGAGCTACTACGCGGCTTCTAAATTTCCGCCGCACCTCAACCGATCACGTGGTGACGGTGGTTTCGATCATCAGCACAATTGTGGTGCTGGCTCCGCTGGTGGCCATACTTGGGTACCTGCTCTTCAAGGGCGCGAGCTCTTTGAATCTTGCGTTCTTCACGCGGCCACCGGTGCCTGTTGGCGAGACGGGGGGTGGCATGGCGAACGCCATTGTTGGTTCGGGGGTGATCCTGGCGCTGGCGAGCGCGCTTGGAATACCGCTCGGGATTGGCGCGGGGGTTTACCTGGCGGAGTATGCGCGGGGAACGTGGCTGGGTACGGCGGTGCGGTTTACCGCGGATGTATTGAACGGCGTGCCTTCGATTGTGATGGGCATCGCAGCGTATGCGCTGATCGTGGTCAACCAGCGTCACTTTTCCGGGCTGGCGGGCGGCGTGGCGCTGGCGATTATGATGGTGCCGACAGTGGCGCGGACGACCGAGGAGATGCTGGCCACGGTGCCGAATCCGGTGCGCGAGGCGGCGCTGGGGCTGGGCATTCCGAAGTGGCGGACGGTGCTGTCGGTGAGCTTACGGACCGCCTCGCCGGGCATTATTACGGGCTGCATGCTGGCGTTTGCGCGGGTTGCGGGCGAGACTGCGCCACTGCTGTTTACGGCCTTCGGCAACCAGTTCTGGAGCTTCGATCTGAACCAGCCGATTGCGGCTCTGCCGCTACAGATTTTTGTGTATGCCGTTTCGCCGTACGACGAGTGGCACCGCCTGGCATGGGCCGGAGCACTGGTGCTGATTGTGATGATTATGGCGTCGGTGACGCTGGTGCGGATCTTTGCCAACCGCGGCGTACTTAAGGGAGGACATTAGTGGGAGTCGACATTCGCGTCGAAGATTTGAATGCTTGGTATGGCCAGGTGCATACGCTGAAGGATGTGAGCCTGCATATTCCGGCCAACCATGCGACCGCGCTGATCGGGCCTTCGGGGTGTGGGAAGTCGACGTTTGTGCGTTGCCTGAACCGGATGCATGAGACCAACCCTGCGGCGCGCGCTGAGGGTGTGGTGCGTATGGGCGATATCGACATCTACAAGGACGCGACACCAGTGGAGATCCGGCGGCGAGTGGGAATGGTGTTTCAGCGGCCGAATCCGTTTCCTACGATGTCGATCTATGACAATGTTGCGAGCGGGTTGAAGCTGAATGGGTTTCGCAAGAAGCGCGTGCTGGACGAGGTGGTGGAGCGCTCGTTGAAGCAGGCGGCGCTGTGGGACGAGGTGAAGGACGATCTGAAGAAGAAGTCCGGAGCGAGCATCTCCGGTGGCCAGCAGCAGCGGTTGTGCATTGCGCGGGCGCTGGCGGTGGATCCAGAGGTGTTGCTGATGGATGAGCCGGCGAGTGCGCTCGATCCGGTTTCGACGGCGAAGATCGAGGACCTGATCTTCAAGCTGAAGAGCCAGTACACTATCGTGATTGTGACGCATAATATGCAACAGGCTGCTCGAGTGGCGGAGAACACAGGGTTCTTCCTGATGGGCAAGCTGGTCGAGTTCGCTGCTACGACGAAGATCTTCACGAACCCTTCGGATAAGCGCACCGAGGATTACATCACAGGGAGGTTCGGATGATACGGATCAAATTTCAGCAGAGTCTCGATGAATTGAAAGAACGCTTGCTGGTGATGGCGGGGCTGGTGGAACAGGCGATCCAAAGGGCGACAGAGGCATACTCCTCGCGCGATGAGAGCTTGTGCGAGCTGGTGAGGATGTCGGAGCCGGCCATCAACCGCATGGAGCGCGAGATCGATCAGTTGGCGCTGGATCTGCTGGCGATGGAACAGCCGATGGCTGTTGATCTGCGGTTTATTCTGTCGGTTATCCGCATCAACGTGGACCTGGAGCGGATGGGCGACCAGGCAGTGAATATCGCGGGACGCGTGCTGGACCTGGGTAGCCAGGCGAAGGTTGACCTGCCGGTGGATATTCCGCGGCTGGCGTTGCTGGCGGCAGCGATGGTACGCAAGGCGCTGCAGGCTTTTATTGAAGGCGATGCGGAGATGGCGCAGTCGGTGCTGATGTTGGACGACCAGGTGGATGATATGAACCGGGACGCTTTCCGCGCGCTGGGCGACCTAATCAAGAACAAGCCGGAGCTGGTGCCGCAGGCGCTGAATGCGCTGATCATCTCGCGCAACCTGGAGCGGGTTGGTGACCACGCTACGAATATCGCCGAAGACGTAATCTTCTGGGTGCGTGGCGCGGATGTGCGGCATCACAGCGTGCCCGATGACGGAGACTAGGGCGCGATTGATGGATCGGCGAGAGCTCGGAGATATTCTCCGGGCCTTCGTGTTTTCAGGGTGGATTTGCGGCTGAGGACGGAAGATTCGCAGCGACCTCTTTGTGGAGGGGGAGAAGTTGATTGGTGCGTTGAGCCATCGAGACCATGGGAGGCGATTCATCGCGAGACTGGTCTTGAGGATGGATTCAGGTATATAAAGCTGTATGCGATTCTTCAGTGTTGTACCGGCCTTGGCGGCCGCTGTGGTGTGTTCTGTCTGCATTTGTGCCTCTGCGCAGGTTACGAACAGCGATTATGCGCGCGACCCGAGCCAGCCGATCGATCAGCAGTATACGAAGAAGATTCTGCAGTACACGACGGACCCGCAGTTCTTGTCGCCGCTGGTGAGCTATCTGCCTGCGTCCTCGACGGTGCCGACGCCGGAAAAGGTGTTGGGCGATGTGTCTGGTGCGCCTAACATGCTGCCGTATGCGGAGGATGTGTACAAGTACTTCCGCTTGCTGGCGGCGAGCACACCGCGCGTGCAAGTGGTTACGATCGGGCACAGCGAAGAAGGCCGCGAGATGATTGCGGTTGCGATTGCGGATGAGAGCCTGCTGAAGGGCGAGAAGGAGAATAACGAGCGACTGGCGAAGCTTGCGGACCCGCGCACGATTGGGATGGATGATGCGAAGGCTGAGCCGCTGATCGATGCGTCGTATCCGGTGTACTACATCACGGGGACGATTCATTCGACGGAGACGGGCGCGCCGACGGCGTTGATGGAGATGGCGTACCGGCTGGCGGTGGATAATTCGCCGTACATCAAGTACATCCGCTCGCACATGATTGTGCTGATTACACCGGTGGTGGAAGTGGATGGGCGCGACCGCATGGTGGACATCTACAAGTGGCACCGCGCGCACCTTAACGAGCAGTGGCCACGGTTGGTGTACTGGGGCCATTATGTGGCGCACGATAACAACCGCGATGCGATGGGCATGACGTTGAACCTTACCAACAATGTGCTGAACACCTACATTGGTTGGCATGCGCAGGTGTTGCACGATCTGCATGAGTCGGTGCCGTTTCTCTACGACAATACGGTGGGCGATGGTCCCTACAACGCCTGGATCGATCCGATTCTGGCCGATGAGTGGGCGGAGCTGGGATGGAACAACGTGGCGCAGATGCAGAACTTCGGCATGCCGGGCGTGTTCACGCATGGCGACTTCGACACATGGAGCCCAGGGTATCTGATGTTCCTGGCGGGGCTGCATAACGGCATCAGCCGGCTGTATGAGACGTTTGGCAATGGCGGCGCGGACACGGAGAAGCGCATTCTTTCGCCGGAGGAGTATTCGCGGACGTGGTATCGACAGAACCCTCCGCTGCCGGTGGTGACGTGGTCGCAGAGAGACAACAATAATTATGAGGAGAGTGCGCTGCTCTCGACGCTTTCCTACTTTTCCAAGAATACACACCACTTTCTGGTGGACTACTACGAGAAGAGCAAGCGGTCGATTCTGAAGCCGACGGTGGAGGGACCCGCGGCGTATGTAATTCCCGCTAATGCGGCGGATCTGAATCGACAGGTGCAACTGCTGGAGGTAATGAAGAAGCAGCATGTGGAGGTACAGCAACTGAGCGATGCGGTGACGTCCAGCGTGCCACCGGCCAAGCGCGGGGAGAAGCCGACCGAGGAGACCTTCCCCGCGGGCAGCTTTGTGATCCGGATGGACCAGCCGTACTCGCGGATTGCGGATGCTCTGCTGGATAAGCAGTACTGGGCTCCGGATGATCCGCAGAAGCATCCTTACGATGACACGGGATGGAGCTTCAGCGAGCTGTTTAATTTGAAGGTAGTGCGGTTGACGGATACGTCGATTCTTGGGGCGAAGATGTCCAGCGTGGAGGATCCGGCGAACTTGTCGGGCAAAGAGACGGGCGCGGGTTCCGTGGTGGCAATTGCGAACACCGGGCAGAGCTCGCTGCTGGCGCTGGCGTACAAGCTGAAGGATGCGCACGTTGCCGTTGCGGAGAAAGCGTTCGATGCGGATGGAGCGCACTTTGGTGAGGGCTCGCTGCTGATCAGCGATGTGTCCGATGCGACGCTAGCGCCGGTCTTGAAGGAGCTTTCGCTGGATGCAACAAGGCTGGCGGCAGCTCCGGATGTGCCGACGCATGCGGTGAAGGCACCGCGGGTTGCGTTCATGCATACGTGGCAGAGCACGCAGACCGAAGGCTGGTGGCGGTATGAGTTCGATCATGCAGGCGTGCCGTACTCGTACATCAGCACGCAGACGGCGGCGGCTGAGCCGGACCTGCGCAGCAAGTACGACGTGATTGTGTTTGCGCCGGTGGGATATGCCTCGACGCAATCGATTCTGAATGGGACGCCGATGTATGGCAATCCTCTACCTTGGGAGAAGACGGCGTTGACGCCAAACCTGGGTCGGGTGGACTCGACCGCAGATACGCGGCCGGGACTGGGCGCAGCCGGGTTGGAACACCTGCGCAAGTTTGTGGAGCAGGGAGGACTGCTGATTACGTCGGAGGACACGGCGCAGTTTGCGATCGATAGCGGACTGGCTCCGGGTGTGTCGGTGGAGAGGAGTCAGGCACGCGTGGTCGGAACGGTGCTGAACACGGTGTTCGTTGAACCGAATGATCCGGTTGCGTGGGGCTATGGAACCTCTGTTCCGGTGATCAGCGCGAATGGCATGGCGTTCAACGTGAGTAATCTCGATGGTAGCAGAGGTTTCGGACGAACGCTGATGGATCCGTATTCGCAGCGGCCTACGGGACGCGGCACCCTGGAGGACAGCGATGTAGTGCAAGGACGCAAAAGTGTGGCGCCGGAGCCGCTAGTGAAACAGAAGCCATGGGAGCCCAGGCAACTCAACGAGGAGCAGATGCGGAATAATCCGTCGGTGATTCCCGCGGGTCTTCGGCCAGATGTGATTTTGCGATTTGCAGATGCAAAGGACATGTTGCTCTCGGGGCTGCTCGCGAATCCGGGTTCGATTGCGGAACACGCTATTGTTGTGGACGCGCACCTCGGCGAAGGTAATGTGCTGTTGTTCGCGAACAATCCGGTGTATCGCGGAGAGACGGTGGGAAGTTATCCGCTGGTGTTCAATGCGATTCTGAACTTTGATCACCTGTCGCATCCGGCAAAGCCTTAGCGGGGAAAGAGTGACTGGACCAGTTTGCCGCGGGGCGCGTGTGCAACTGGTCCAGTCGCACGCATTTGTTCATGGTTAGGGAGCGTCGCGAGTCGCGTCAGTGCTATGTACGGACGGTGCAAGAGCCGTTGCATCTTGCAATTCGAGCTATATTCCTGTAAACCATTAGATACTCACGTACCAGACGAACTTTTTCTTTTTGATTCTCGGTCAACTAAACCGAAGCGTATTACGAATTTATTTAGGCCCATAGCAGGCCATGTAATGGCGTTATCTCTTTGGAGGAAGCTATTGATGAGACTCATTCGCGTATTTGCTGTTCTGTTCTTCTCCCTATTTACCATCGCAAGCTTTGCGCAAAATGCGACGACGTCGTTGCGCGGCGTGATCAAGGATCCGACGGGCGCGATGGTGCCGGGAGCTACGATCACCCTTAGCAATAGCGCAACGGGGCAGGTAATCTCAACCACATCGAAGAGCGGTGGTGACTATCAACTGCAGCAGCTTCCGCCGGCGACTTATACGATCACTGTGACTGCTGCAGGATTCGGTAGCCAGGCGAAGTCTGCAGAGCTGCTGGTGAATCAACCTGCGACGGTCAACTTTGAGTTGTCGGTTAAGACAAGCACCGAGGTGGTGGATGTAACGGAAGCAGCGCAGACGCTGAACACCACGGATGCGTCCATGGGGCAAGCGACGGACAATGCAACGATTCAGGCGCTGCCCAGTGAAACGCGTAACGTTCCCGATCTGCTTTCGTTGCAGCCAGGCGTACTTTACATTCCCCAAGATCAGGGTGTTTCGAGCCGCTCCGGATCGGTTAATGGCGGCCGGTCCGATCAAGGCGATATCACGATCGACGGTGTGGACGATAATGATCAGGTGAACGGCTATGCGTTTCAAGGAGTGCTGCGGGAAACGCAGGACTCGGTTGAGGAGTTCCGTGTCACAACGAGCAACGGCGACGCAGACGCTGGGCGATCTTCCGGTGCGCAGGTTTCCTTGCTGACCAAGACAGGAACGAACAAGTTTCATGGTGCAGCGTATGAGTATTACCGTCCGACGAATACCGTGTCGAATCAGTTTTTCCTCAAGCAGGGGCAGATCAATAGCGGCGAAGACAACCGCCCACCGAAGCTGATCCGCCACATTTACGGTGCGGATCTGGGTGGATTCATTATCAAAGACAAACTTTTCTTCTTCGGCAACTATGAAGCCCAGCGCCAGAGTGAAAGCCAGACGGTAACCGAAACGACCCCGACAGCGCTCTATCAACAAGGTGTTTTGCAGTACACATCGAACGGTAATGACGTGCAGCTTTCGCCGGCACAAGTTACAGCGCTGGATACGGCCAATGGTTGTGCGGTTTGCAACAATGCCACTGAGGCGAGTCTGGAGGTTTATAACGGTTATCCGCTTGCGGATTACGTTCCTTATGCGCCGGGTCCTGGGCCAGATCCGAATGCTTTGGCATATTTCAACTTAATGCCGGCGGCGAATGGGACGACAACTGGTGATGGTCTGAATACGGGCTCCTACACCTTCTCCTCGCCAAACCCGATTCGCCTGAATACGTCGATTGTGAAGATTGACTGGACGCCTACAAGCAGACAACGTGTATTCGTACGCGGCAACCTTCAGGATGACGTGACGTCGGGTACGGAACAGTTCCCGGGGCAGCCGCCTTCCACCAAGGAAGTCTCCGACAACAAGGGCCTAACTGCTGGTGATACATGGACGATCACGCCGAATATGGTCAACGACATTCGTTATGGATACACCCGTCAGGGAGGTGGCGATTCGGGTGTGGGTTCAGGCGACTATGTTGATTTTCGTTTTATGTCCACGGCGACGGCGGAGACGCGCAGCTCTGTGAATATCGTTCCGGTCAACAACATTGTCGACAACTTCAACTGGACGAAGGGCAAGCACAACATCCAGATTGGCGTGAACTGGCGTCTGATCCACCAGAACCGCACCTCCGATGCGAACTCGTACAACAACGCTTCGTCGAACCCGTACTGGGTGAAGGGCAACCCACCTGACCCGGCGTCTCTGGGGGGGGGCATAGGAACATACGATGGAAGCTTCGCGAATTCCTATGAGATTGCATTTTCGAATTTGGTTGGCACCGTTCCGTCATCGACGAATGTGTATAACTACGAGGTCACAAGCCCGACGTCAGGCACGCTGCTGTCAGACGGCGCACCTATCAGCCGTCACTTCAGCGCCAATGAGTATGAGGGATACGTGCAGGACTTCTGGAGAATCCTGCCCAACCTGACCATTACAGGGGGTGTGCGCTACACCTTGCTGCAGACGCCGTGGGAGACCCATGGACAAGAGGTGACTCCGTATGTGCCGGCGACCACAGCGGGTGGAAAGGGAACGGATACGGACACCTGGTATCAGAATCGTGAAAAGGCTGCATTGCAAGGACAGATCTACGAACCGGATCTATCGTTTGCGCCTGCTGGCAAGTTCTACAAGAAGCCGGGCTTCTATCCCCAGAACAAGCATGACTTTGCTCCTCGGCTGGCGATTGCTTTCTCCCCGGATCCCAAGACGTCGATCCGCGCTGGTGCAGGTATCTACTTTGATCACTTCGGCGAGGCGCTGGTGAACATCTTCGACCAGGAGGGTGAATTCGGGTTGTCGACATCGGTAACCAATCCTGCAGGTGTGCTCACGGATGCAACAACACCTCGTTTTACTGACAGGCATACGCTGCCCTTCAGCAATGGGGCAGCAGCATCTACTACGAGCTATCCCTATATCGCGCCACAAGGGAACTTTGCGATTACGTGGGGGCTTGACAGCAAGATCAAGACTCCCTACTCGACGTCGCTGGATCTCTCGATTCAGCATCAGTTACCTGCTGGCTTCACGATTGAGATCGCCTATGTCGGCAGACTTGGGACACACCTGATGCAAAGCCTGGACCTGGCGGAGCCGGTGGACTACGTGGACCCGCAGGGCGGCGGGGATTACTACACTGCGGGCACTGCAATCTCCAAGTTGTCGGATGAACACGGCGGCGATCCTACCGCACAGGTACAAGCCATCCCGTATTTCGAGGATGTGTTCCCGTTCATGGCAAACGTAGACTACCCCGGTGAGAGCGCAACGCAGGCCATCTATTCGGACGAATGGGCACCCTACCGGTACAGCTATGGCGCCACGACCTCGCTGTCAGATATCGACTACTACTGCAACTACGGCTGCCCGACAGGCTATCAGTCGAAGTTCTGGCAGGACCAGTTCTCTTCGCTCTATGCGCTCTCGAGCATTGGAAAGAGTTCGTATCACTCGGCTCAATGGACGCTTCGGCATCCGATGAGCCATGGTCTGCAAATGGATGTCAGCTACACCTTCTCCAAGTCGATCGATTGGGGATCAGACGCTGAGCGGAATACGGAGTTCACAGGCGACTCTTTTAACAGCAATATCATCAGCACATGGAAGCCGTATCTGAGCAAGGGTGTTTCGGACTTTGACACGACCAGCCTGCTGACCATCGACTGGGTGTACGCCTTGCCGATTGGCAAAGGTAAGCCGTTCCTTGGCACCGCAAATCCAATCGTGAATGCGCTGCTGGGTGGATGGCAATCCTCCGGCATCTACCGTATGACCAGCGGTCTGCCCTTCTCGCTCTTTGAGCCGGGCTGGACGACCGATTGGCAGGAAGAGGGCTATGGAGTTGTCACGGACCCGCGTATTATTGCGCACAAGCATTTCGATTCGAGCATGAATCCAACATTCTTCTCGAACCCCACGCAGATTAATGACGACGTGTATACAGGCTCCGAGATCCGCATCCCGTATCCGGGCGAGTCTGGACAGCGTAACAATTTCCGTGGAGACGGGTACCTCGATCTGGACTCTGGACTTACCAAGGTGTGGAAAATTTCGCGCTATGGGGCTCTCAAGTTCGCCTGGGAGGTCTACAACGTGACGAACACCAACCGGTTCGATCCACTCAGCATCGACACTGGGTTGACGGACGGACGCCTTGGAATTGCCAGCCGACTCATCGGTGGCAACAACGCACCGCGCCGTATGCAGTTCTCGCTGCGCTACGACTTCTAGCCCAGCGCTGGATGTCAAAACAATGAGGCCGGCGGAGGAGCGATTGCTTTCTTCGCCGGCTTTTTTGCTTGCGGTTGATGTAGGCTTCGTAGTGGTGCAAAGGAACTTTGAAGACAATTATGAGACTTGTTCGCGTATCCTCCCTTCTGCTCTCCGCCCTGCTTGGCGCTTCATTTATAGCTAGTGCACAAGGCCCTGTGGAGGCGCAAAAGAAGCCTCTGATCACGTTGGATGAGTTTTTGAATGCTTCGGAGATTCTGGGGGCGCGGATCTCTCCGGATGGTTCGGCGGTCGTGATTTCGACGGACGCTCCTGATTGGCAACACAACCGGTTCAAAGAGGATCTTTGGCTGTGGACCCGGAAGAGCGGGACCGTAACGCCGCTTACCTACACGGGACATGACTCGTCACCGCAGTGGTCGCCTGACGGGACGATGGTTGCGTTTCTTTCGGATCGCGCGCTGCCCGGAGATCTCGCTGCAAGCGACGACAACGGAGCTTCTGAAGACGCGGCAGCGGGAAGTGACGGCGGGACCAGCAGGGTGTGGCTTATACCGGTGGCGGGCGGAGAGGCGGTTCCGCTGTATCGTGAGAAGCTGGATGTTCACGCCTTCGCGTGGTCGCAGGATGGAAAGGGCATCGACTTCTCCGTGACCGAGCCGCTCTCGAAAGATGCGGTCGATGCGGAGAAGGCAAAGTGGAAGGACGTGATCCGGTGGCGTGAGCAGGAGCGTGGCGATGTGCTGCTTTCCGTGCCCGTTGCCGCGGCGCTGGAGGCGAGCGTGAAGACGCCCGAAGCGCATCAGGATCCGAAGCCGGCGCCGGACAAGCCGGAGTATCCTGCGGACTCGGTGGTGCTCGCCCACAGCAAGCTCATGATCACGGAGATTGCTCCTTCACCGGACGGACAGCAGATTGCGTTTGAGACAGGGCCGGTATCACGGCGGCTGGAGAACCCGGCTGATAGCGAGTTGTTTCTTGTGGCGTCGACGGGTGGGGTGGCGCGGCAGGTGACACACAACCAGGGGCTGGAGAGCGACCTGCACTGGACGCCCGCAGGGAAGACGATTGACCTGATGGTGCGTGCCTCTGGCGGGTCGATTGAGGGCCCATATGAAGATGTGCAGGGAAGGATCTACTCGCTGGATGTGGCGACGGGAGTTGTGACACGGCTGGGCGCTGGTTTCCACGGCTCGTGGGAGGACATGACCGTGACGGCGGACGGTACGGTGCTCGCCGCCGGGTTGGAGGGAATGTACCAGAAGGTGTATCGCATTGAGGGAGAGCGCGCCGAGGCCGTTGTGACGGCGCCCGGAAACGATGCGCATCTGGATGTTCCGCGCGAGGGAAGTGCGGTGTTGTTCACGCACTCGACGATTACCGAGCCTACGCAGGTGTACGTTGCAGAAGGTGTCGCGACTATGAATGCAGCCAGGGCGGTGACTGCGTTCAATCCAGTGTTTGCTGAGCGTGCGAAGGTGGAGTGGCGGCCGTATCGCTGGAAGTCTGGCGATGGTACCGAGGTTGAGGGCGTGCTGATCTATCCGCCGGGAAAACTTGGCGAGAAGAATCTGCCGATGTTCACGCTGATCCATGGCGGCCCCGCGGATGCGGATGGCGATCGCTTTGGCGCCGACTGGTATTACTGGGCGACGCTGGCGGCGAGCAATGGGTGGCTGGTGTTTCGGCCAAACTATCGCGGATCGACGGGTTATGGCGATGAGTTCATGTTGGGCATCCGGCCGCATCTTGTGTCGGCGCCGGGCAAGGATATTCTTGCTGGCGTCGATGCTCTAGTGAAGGATGGGATTGCCGATCCAGACCACCTGACGATCGGCGGGTACAGCTATGGCGGCTACATGACGAACTGGTTGATCACGCAAACGACGCGGTTCAAGGCTGCTGTGACAGGCGCAGGCGCCGTGGAGCATGCGGCCAACTGGGGCAACGACGACCTGACCTGGGACGACGCGTGGTATCTTTCCGGAACGCCATGGGAGAAGCCAGAGCTCTACCAGAGTGAGGCGGCATTGTTTCAACTCAACAAGGTGAAGACGCCGACGCATATTGTTGGTGGAAACGCGGACGATCGGGTGAGCTACCTGGAGCAGGTGCTGTTCGAGCGCGCGTTGCAGCGATTGAATGTGCCGCACACGCTGCTGGTGTTTCCAGGAGAGAACCATCCGCTGGACAAGAATCCATGGCATGGCTACATCAAGGTCCGCGAGGAGCTGAAGTGGCTTAAGCACTATGGCATGCAGTAGCAGCACGTAGCGTCTGCGATCCGTTTCATTTCAGGACACGCGAGCCTTGGACTTCCCAGGGTGGGAGTTCTTCGCTCTGCATGGTGAGGGCCGAAGTGCGTCGTGTTCTCGTGGGCGAAGACGAAGGGTGACAGCTAGGCGCGCGCTGTGGGGGCCAGCTCAAGTTTTTTCTACTCCAGCCGATAATCCCCGTGTGACCGCACGAGATCAACCCAGGTGATGGGCCCGCCTGTCCGTGGCGCCGAAGCTTGGGATGTCGAAGGTCTCGAACGTGCCGCAACGATGCGGGACAGAGGGACTGGTGCGGCGTGCAAAACCTGGCAAACTTCTTTTCGATCGTTTCCAATTCAATGCTGCTGGTGAATAGGGAGGGCCAGATTGTGCTCGCCAACGAGCACACCTGCAGCCTGTTTGGATACCCCGCGGGCGAGTTGAACGGAAAGCCGGTTGCGGTGCTGGTACCGGAACGCTACCGAGCAATGCACGACATTCGTCTGGAGGAATTTGTAAAGACGCAGCATGTGAGGGATATGGGGCACGGCCTTGAACTGACGGCGCGCCGGGCAGATGGTTCGGAGTTTCCAGTGGAGGTGAGTCTCAACCCGTACGAGGCCACGGATGCTACCTACACACTGGCGTCCGTGCGGGTCATTACCGAACGCAAGGTTACTGAGATGAGGATCCGGCACCTGAATCGGATCCTGACGATGCAGAGCAGAATCAACACTCTCGCTATCCGGGCGAAGGACCGCGAGACCCTGTTCCGCGATGCGTGCCGGATCGCGGTGGAGGCTGGCGCATTCAGTCTGATGTGGATCGGGTTACTCGATCCAGAGACGTCGCAGCTGCAGCTGCACGCGAGCTTCGGGAGACATGCGGACGAGTACCTGGACGTGCTGGACTCGGTGGCGTCGTTGCACGAGGGGCCGGAAGGGGTGGCGATCCGCGAGAACCGGCCTGTTTGGATTCAGAACTGCCAACAGCACCCGCTTACGGCGATGCGGCACGAACACTGCCGTCAATTTGGATGGAACTCTTTGGCGGTTGTGCCTCTGCAGCGAGAGGGACAGCCGGTGGGCGTGCTCGCATTGTATGCGGGTGAGGCTGGAGCCTTCGGCGAGGAGGAGACCAAGCTGCTGACCGACCTGGCGCGCAATTTGTCGTTTGCCATGGATCGCCTGGAGAAGGAGACCCTGCTGAAGCGGCTGGTCGATTACGACGGTCTGACCGGGCTTGGGAATCGGACCTGGTTTATGGGGCGGGTGACGCATCACCTTCGGAAGGCGGCGAGAGAAGGCCATAAGCTGGCTGTATTGCAGTTCGATCTGGAGCGTTTCAAAAATGTCAACGACACACTGGGGCACGCCGCTGGCGACCATGTGCTTAAGCAGGTGGCCGAGTGGCTTAAAGGTGAGGTGGGCGACAGCAACCTGCTGGCGCGCCTGGATGTAGACCATTTTGCCGTCATGATTCCCCAGGTGGAGCACGTGGCAGACGTGGAACTTCTGGTGGAGCGTTGGATGAGCTCGCTCCGGGATCAGGTGTTCGGCCTCAGGGAAGATACCTTCCGGATCAGCGCGAAGGTGGGAATTTCGATGTATCCCGAGGACGGCGTGAAAGCGGGGATGCTCTTCAATCATGCGGAGGCCGCGCTGAAGCAAGCCAAGGCGAGCCGCAATCGCTACCTCTTCCACACCAGGAAGATGAGCGAGATGATGGCGGGCAAGTTTGTGCTGGAGAACCAGCTCCGCCGGGCACTCGACCGCGAGGAGTTTGTCCTGCACTACCAGCCCAAGGTGGACGCGGTATCTGGCGAGCTTAGCGGTGCGGAGGCCCTGATTCGATGGAACGATCCGCACACAGGACTGGTTCAGCCCAATCGGTTCATACCGATGCTGGAGGAGACGGGTTTGATCTGTGATGTGGGTCGCTGGGCACTGGGGAAGACGCTGGAAGATGCGCTGCTTTGGCGCCAGAAAAATGCTGCAAGCGTACGGATCGCGGTGAATGTATCGCCGTTGCAGCTACGTAGTCGGCAGTTCCTGCATGAGATCGAATACGCGCTTGCAAGCCATCAGGATGCGGCAGCCAGCCTGGAGCTGGAGGTCACCGAAGGAATGATCATGGAGGACGTCGAGTACAGCATCGACGTCTTACGTGCCATTCGAGCGATGGGAGTGACGATTGCACTCGACGACTTTGGCACCGGATTCTCTTCGTTGAGCTACTTGTCGAAGCTCCCGCTAGATACGCTGAAGATTGATCGTTCGTTTGTGTCCGATTTGAACACGGCTCCGGAGAGGTTCTCGCAGATTTCAGCGATCGTGAACCTGGCGCATTCGATGCGTCTAAAGGTGGTCGCCGAGGGTGTAGAGACCGAGGATCAGTCCCGGCTGCTTCGCACGCTGGGTTGCGATGAGATGCAGGGGTTTCTCTTTAGCAAGCCTCTGCCATGTTTCGTATTCGAATCGAGATACCTGGCGAGGCGCACCGATCTTCCGCTGCTGCCGCTCCTCCACCCATGGGGTGCCGATCAGACGGCTGGCTAGATATTCGACTGCCCACGTGGACGCGAAGTGCTGCGGCCGAAGTTTGACCCAAATCGGCCGCTGGGGATCGTTGGCGCCATCTCCAGCGAGGAATGAGTGACAGGCCCTATGGGAGCGGCCTGTCTCGTCGATTTTGCTTGGGCGCCGGTATGCGCCTGCGGCTGCGGACACCCATGGCAATGCTGGTGTCGCTACTCGGACAGTCCGATCTGGCCGGCGATATGGAAGTGTCCGCTGACACTCGGAGCACTTGTATCCGGCTGGCCGCCACCAATGCTGACGGTGTAATCGCCGCTCGCAATGATGGGCTGTCCCGTTTCGGTCACCATGCTTAGATCACGGTGCTTCAACTCAAACTGAACCTGGCGGCTCTCGCCGGGCGCTAGATGAATGCGCTGGAATCCCCGCAGGGCGATGCGAGGTGCGCCTGCGACGGGCGGGAACTTGAGATAAAGCTGCACGACTTCGTCTCCTGCAACGCTGCCCGTATTCTTGACCGTGACGCTCGCGTTCACGGGATCACCCGCAGCCACCGCGGCTTCGGGCACATGGAGGTCGCTAAAGCCAAAGCTTGTGTAGCTGAGGCCGTACCCAAACGGATAGAGCGGCTTGCCGGTGAAGTACCGGTAGGTCCGGTTCTCCATGGAGTAATCCTCAAACTTGGGAAGCTGGCTTACATCCTTGTAGAAGGTCACCGGGAGCCTACCGGAGGGATCGTTTTTTCCAGCCAGCGTATCGGCGATCGCGGCGCCTCCCTCTTCGCCGGAGTACCATGCCTCGAGAATCGAGTTTGCGTGGCCCTGAATCCAGTTCACAGCCAGCGCACTGCCGTTCATCAGAACAACCACTAGTGGCTTACCGGTATGCGCGACTGCTTCTACCAACGCCTCTTCCGGTGCTGGCAGGTCGATGGTCGTGCGGTCGCCGCCGAGGAATCCTGGCTCACTCACTGGCATCTCTTCGCCTTCGAGCTTGCTGGTAATTCCGACTACGGCGATCACTACATCTGCCTGCTTAGCTGCTGCAATTGCTTCGGGCGATGGTGTGTTATCGACACGCGCCCAGATCAGTTGCGCCGTGGGCTTTCCATTGCTAGGTTCTCCGTATTGCACGCTGAGGGCAATCTTCTGTCCCTTTTCCAGGTGGACTCGGCCAAGCTTCGATTCGATGCCGTGTGTCCTGAACTCCTGCGCAACCTCCTTGCCATCGACCTTGACGCTGATGGACCCGTCTGCACGAATGCCAATCAGATAATCTCCAGACTCGGGCGGCGTGAGGAAGCCCGTCCATTCCACGCCGAACATCTTCTGCTTTGCTGCTTCGGCGGGCATGGTCTTCTCGCTCAGATTCACATTCGATTCAGATCGGCTGAGAAACGGCTTTGGCTTTGCGCCAGGAGACAATTCCATCCCTTCCAGATTGCTGTACTCGGCTTGCAGGCCCGGCTTGCCTTCGGGCGTTGTCAGAAGGTCGCTTGGGACGGGGTTGCCATCATTGCCGAGGAACTGTGTGCCAGCTACGTAGCTGATCTTCGCGTTGGGGAACGCAGCCTTCAAACCTTCGAGCATGGACACCGTATGGGTGGGGAAGCCGTTATAGTTGCCCAAGAGAACGGCTGTTTGGTCGGCCAAGGGGCCCACGACTGCGATGTTGCGAATGCCCGGCTTGAGCGGAAGTGTGCCGTCATTCTTCAACAGGACCATCGACTCATCCGCCAGCTTGAGCGCGAGCGCGCGATGCTCCGGACTATTCAGATTGCTTGCGTCGATCTTGGAGTAGGGATCGGTTCCCGCAGGGTCGAACATACCGAGCCTGATCCGCGCAGTAAAGAGCCGCACCAGTGCAGTATCGATTGCACTCTCGCTGAGATAACCCTGCTGTACGGCTTCGACAAATGGCTTGTAGTCGTGATCGTCTTTCGCCTTAGCGAAGAAGTCGGCGCATTCATTATCCATGCCTCGTTCGAGCGAGATGGCGGAGGATTGTGCCTGCGTGGGGCGGAAATGGTGACCATTAAAGATGTCGCGCACAGCGTCGCAATCCGAGACTACATACCCCTTAAAGCCCCATTTGCCGCGCAGAAGATCCTGTAGCAGATATTGATTCGCGCAAGCCGGCTCTCCGTTGATGGCGTTGTAGGAGCACATGATCGAACCTGCGTGCCCATCCATGATGGCTGCACGGAAGGCTGGCTGGTAGGTGTCGACCTCATCGTGTCTGCTGACATCCACGTCCGCAAAATGACGTGTCGGTTCAGGCCCGCTGTGCACGTCGAAGTGCTTTGGCGTTGCGATGACGCGATAGTACTCGGGATTGTCGCCCTGCATTCCGGTCACGAACGCGACGGCCATGTGCGCGGTAAGGAATGGATCCTCGCCGTAGGTCTCCTGGCCGCGGCCCCAGCGGGGATCGCGAAAGATATTGACGTTGGGCGCCCAGAAGTCGAGGCCATGAAAGATCGTTGAGCCGCCGTTGCGCATCGCCTCATCGTGCACCACTCGTCCTTCAATGCCGATGTCGGTTGCCATGGCATGAATTGCGGGCGCGTCGAAGGTTGCGCCGAGACCGATTGGTTCTGGGAACTCCGTGGTTCCGTCGACGGCCACCCCATGCAGCGCCTCACTCCACCAGTCGTAGGCGATCACATGGAGGTCAGGAATGGCGCGAGCTTGATTCACCAACTGCGAAGCCTTCTGTTCGAGCGTCATGCGGCTTACCAGGTCTCGCGCGCGTACCTCTGGAGGCAGCTTTGGGTTGAGATACGCTGCTTTCGATGGTTGCTGCGCGCGGGCGTTCGTTACGGCGCAGGGCAGCAATAAGAGAAGCATTCCGATACAGGCGACAAAAAGCACTCGAACATGGGTGTTACGCGGCGTCATCTTTCTCCTCCAAAGTACGCGTCCATCATAGACGCTCAGATGCAAACCGGGATAGGCAAAAGTTTTTATATAATCGCTTTAATTGGCATCATTCGGCCAACATGAGACGTTCGCAGAGTGATCTGCGGCTTGGGGTGGCTCCGTCTCAGTTATCGTCCAGCGGAGGCAAGTATGTAGAATTCTGCTGGCACAGTTGCGGTTCACCGCGGTGCGAAATGACGTGCTACGGCTTGTCGCTTGTCTCGGTGGAAGGGTTTTTATGGCTGGAAGTGTTGCAGACGGAAAAGTAGAGTGCGATTCGAGGGTTCGGGGCCGGGTGTCTCATTTTGAAAGAACATTGGCCTGCATGTTCGCCTGCATCATCGTGTTCGGCCTCTCCGCAGCTGCGCAATCTGGCCCTGCGCCACGGCCCCAGGATCCGGTGGACTGGGTGAATCCATACATCGGGACAGGGGCAGGGGGGATCGGCTACGGCGGGACGATGCCCTTTGTCACGCCGCCATTCGGCATGACGGATTGGACGGCGCAGACCCGGCAGAACAAGCTGAGCAGGGTCTCCTACAACTATGCCGACACAACCATCTCAGGGTTTATGGGAACCCACCAGCCGGCCATCTGGATGGGCGATTACGGATACGTAACGGTGGTACCCGAGCTCGATTCGCTCAAGATCAAGCCGGAGCAGCGCAAGCTGCCGTTCTCTCATGCAGACGAGATCACTCATCCCGATTTTTACTCTGTTGTAGAGAACGCGGGATCCGCGCGGCCGCTGCGCACGGAGATCACGGCCACCACGCGCTGTGCGTATATGCGCTTTACCTTTCCGGCTAGCAAGGCAGCGATTGTTATGGTGGAGGTGTCGAGGCCAGGCTTTGCGGGCTTCGCGAAGGTTGACCTGGCCCGTCGAGAGATTGTTGGCTACAACCCTGCGCGCACCGACGCCAACCTTGGCCCCATGAAGTTGCCGAACTTTAAGGGATACTTTGTTATTCAGTTTCGTAAGGCATTTACTTCCTCGGGCGTGTACGGTCCGCATGCGCCTATCCCGGCCGAGTCCACTGGTGCATTCGCCGAATTCGTTACGCGAGACCACGAGCAGATTGACGTGCGCGTGGGCACGTCGTTCCTGAGCATTGAGCAGGCGCGCCAGAATCTGGAGAGAGAGATTCCGTCATGGGACTTCGATCGCGTGCGTCAGGAGACACATGCCCAGTGGAAAGAAAAATTGGAGCGCGTAACGCTCGAAGGCGCCAGCGAGGACCAGCGCCGCATCGTCTATACCGCGCTGTATCATGCGTTGCTATATCCTCGCGTGTTCTCCGAGTACGGGCACTACTACAGCGCATTTGATGATCAGGTCCTTGCAGGCCAGTCCTATACCGCCTACTCCATATGGGACACCTTCCGCGCTGAGTTCAGCCTGTTGACGCTGCTCGCGCCGGAGCGTGTGGATGGGATGGTCACTGCACTGCTACAGGATTACAAAGAAGGTGGTTGGATGCCGAAGTGGCCCAATCCTTCCTACACGAACATCATGATTGGCACTCACGCAGACTCTCTCGTAGCCGAGGCGATGCGCAAAGGCTTCAAGGGATTTGACTATGATACGGCGTGGGCCGCGGTCTACAAAGATGCAATGACACCGCCCGATGGCGATACCACGCGCCGTTGGGCAGATCGGGCACCAGGAACGCCGTACGAAGCTCGCGGCGGCTTGACGTATCTGAAGAAGCTCGGGTATGTGCCCGCGGATAAGACGGCGGAGTCGGCGTCACGGACGCTTGAGGACTCTTACGACGACTGGTGCGTTTCGCAGATCGCGGCTCGGTTGGGCAAGACCAGTGATGCCACCTACTTCCTGCAGCGCGCGCACAACTACGCGAACATCTTCAACAAGGCGACCGGCTTTATGCAGGCGCGCAACTCGGATGGTTCGTGGGCTCCTATTGATGCTGGATGGACCGAGGGGAATAAGTGGGTCTACACGTGGGCTGTGATGCAGGACATACCTGGGCTGATGAAGTTGATGGGCGGCAAGGATGTCTATAACCGCGAACTCGACGAGCACTTTGCGGGCCATCACAACATCCACAAGAATGAGCCGAGCCATCACTATGGGTATCTCTACGACTACAGCGGAGAGCCATGGAAGACGCAGGCGACGGTGCGCGAAATCGCGGACGCAGAGTATGCGAATCTCCCCGCTGGCCTGGACGGAGACGACGATTGCGGACAGATGTCGGCTTGGTACCTCTTTACCGCGTTCGGCTTTTATCCTGTTACGCCGGCTTCAGGGGACTACATGATTGGTAGTCCTATCTTTTCGCGCATGAGCCTGCGCCTGGCCAACGGAAAGCAGTTCACTGTGATCGCCGACAACAACAGCAACGTGAATCGTTACATTCAATCGGCAACGTTGGATGGAAAGAAACTCTCCATTCCGAAGATCACCTACGAAGACATCATGCGCGGATCGACGCTGCGTCTCACGATGGGAAGATCGCCCTCAACGTGGGCGGCCGATTGGTCTCCGGTGCCGCTGGCGTTGCGGCCGGCGACGAGTACTGTGGGGCAGATGGAGTTCAGCGACGCGCCTAACTTTACGGTGGCTGGTGTTACGGACTGGACGGCGGTAGGCGGGCATGGGTCGGATGCGACGCTGCGGACGAGCGAGTCGCTGGCAAGCGCTACGGCAAGCCTTTCGGGTAGTGGTGCAGGCGCGACGACACCGGAGGAGTTGCGCGTAGAGACAGCTGTGCATGAGGACGAAGGTCGGGGCGATGTGGCGCAGGCGCAGGCTCAGGTGCATGCTGCGTTGCATGCACAACCCACGGCGACGCTGTATCGGGTGGCGGCAGAGGTGGATGAGAGGGGCGGCGATCCGCTGGCGGCGGTGCGTGAGTTTGAACAGGCGGCGAAGTTGGATCCGAGCGAGGTGAATGAGTTTGAGTGGGGTTCGGAGTTGTTGGTGCATCGGGCGATCTGGCCTGCGGAGGCTGTGTTTGCAAGCGGAGTGAAAGCGTATCCGAGATCAGTGCGGATGCAGACGGCGCTGGGCGCGGCTCTATTTGCAGGTGCTCGCTATGAACAGGCAGCGGAACGGTTGTGCAAGGCGTCGGATCTGGCGCCGGAGGATGCGGAGCCGTACAAGTTTATGGGCAAAGCGGAGCTTGCGGCGCCGGATGCGCTTGCGTGCGTGGAACCGCATCTGGCGCGGTATGTGCATCTGAAGCCGGGGAGCTCCGAGGCGCATTATCTGTACGCTATGGCGATTCTGAAGCAGCAGGAGAGTTCTCCGGATGCGGCGGCGATTGCGCAGGCTGAGGCGCTCTTACAGCAGGCTGTCGCGCTGGATGCGAAGTGTAGCGATGGGTATCTAGAGTTGGGCGTGCTCGCAGCGCAGAGGAAGGACCTGCCGACGGAGATTGGGTACTACTCGAAGGCGATTGATGCGAACCCGATGGCGGCTGATGCGTACTATCGGCTGGCGAAGGCGTATGAGCGCACGGGGCAACGCGAGAAGGCGAAGGCCGCCTTCGCGATGCACGACAAGGTGACCCAGGAGCAGGCTGCGGCGACCGAGCGGCAGCGCAAGCTTGTGAAGCAGTTTTTGTTTGCGAAGCCAGGAGACGCGCCGACGGTCGCTACGCCTTAGCGTTCGGCTTCTCGGACTTGATGATGCCTGCGCCTTCGCGAATGGTGAGGATCTGGTTGGCCTTGATGTGAGGGAAGCGTTCGATCGTTTGCGTCGTGGGCCACTTTACTTCGATCATGTCGACGGTGTCGGTTTTGCCGAGGCCGAAGTGCAGGCGAAGATCGTTCTGTGACATGACGCTGCCGCCGCTTGCGACCTCGTCCATCTGAATGTGCTTGCCGTTGATGACGCGGACGCGTGCGCCGATGGCGGTGCGGTTACAGTGCGTGCCGATGAGCTTGATCTTGATCCAGTTCTGTTTGTTGCCACCTTCGTTGCGGAGAAGTGAGGGCGGGTCGTTGAGATTTAGGACGAGAGCGTCCATGCAGCCGTTGTTGTTGTAGTCACCAAAGGCCGCACCGCGACTGGAGAATCGCTCGCTGATGCCGGGGCCGAGCTCGGCAGATACGTCCTTGAAACGGCCATTGCCGAGGTTGTGGTAGGCGATGCGGGGGTTCTTGTAGGTCTCGCCAAAGTTGTAGCGGTCGACCTCGGGGTAGACGTGACCGTTGACCTGGATGATGTCTGCCCAGCCATCGTTATCGAAGTCGATGAAACCGCAGCCCCAGGCGACGTAACGGTTGTTGACGCCGATGCCGGAGGGCCCAGAGACGTCGGTGAAGGTTCCGTCGCCGTTGTTGTGGTAGAGGTTGCTGGTGTCGTCGACGAAGTTGGTTTTGAAAATGTCGAAGAAGCCGTCGCAGTCGTAGTCGGCGACGGCGACGCCCATGCCGGCTTGCTCATGACCGTCTTCGTTGTAGGCGCAGCCTGCCATCACGGCGACGTCGGTGAAGGTGCCGTTGTGGTTGTTCTTGAAGAGAATGCTGGGCATGGAGTCGACGGCTATATAGATGTCAGGCCAGCCATCATTGTCGAAGTCATAGGAGACGGAGGTGATGGAGTACCTTGGGCCAGGCTCGAGGATGCCGGACTTTTCGGAGACGTCGGTGAAGGTTCCGTCGCCGTTGTTGTGGTAGAGGATGTTGGTGTCAGGTGGGAGTCCGCGCGGGCCGCAGAGGATGGGCATGCCCTTCCACTGGCAGTAGTGCGTTTCGTTGGCAGGTGGGATTTTGTCGGGGTCGATCTTGATGTAGTTGCAGACGAAGAGGTCGAGGTGGCCGTCGCGGTCGTAGTCGAGGAAGCTGCAGCCTGCGCCCCAGCGGCCGTGCTCTTGATAGAGGCCGGCTTTGCGCGTTACATCGGTGAAGGTTCCGTTGCCGTTGTTGTGGAAGAGACGGTTGTGGCCGAGGAAGCAGCAGAAGAGATCGTCGATGCCGTCGTTGTTGTAGTCGCCTACGCAGACGCCGGTTTGCCAACCGGTGATGCCGAGGCCTGAGCCCGTGGTGACGTCGGTGAAGGTTCCGTCGCGGTTGTTCTTGAATAGGTGTGAGGTGGGCGCTTTGCCGGCGGGCCAGGTGGTGTCGAGACGGTTGCCGTTGGTGAGGTAGATGTCCAGCCAGCCGTCGCCGTCGTAGTCGAAGAAGGCGAGGCCACTGCCTTTGGTTTCGATGATGGAACGCTTGTGGTCGATGCCTCCCCAGACGTTGGTGACGTTGAGGCCTGCGGTCTGGGCGACGTCCACGAAGCGTATGCCAAGATCGTTCGGCTGCGTCTCTGTGGCTTCAACAGTGAGCGCGTGCTTCCAGCGCCAGAGTGGTGTGGCGAGGGCGTCGGTGAGGCCAGCGCCGAGAAGTACGAGAGAGGAGCCGAGGAAGCGTCGCCGGGGAGTGATCATGCTGGGCAAATTATAGAGAGGCCGCAGTGCGCGAGGAAAGTGCGGGGTGAAAGCGTGCGCTTGGCGATAGCTCTAGTCAGAGGGTCTTGTCGACGAGGTAGAGAGCAAGCTGGAAGATCTGCATGCGCTGTGCGGGTTCGAGGGAGGTTGTGGTTGAAGAAGGCTGAGCCTGGGCTAGCGTCTGCTCGATGCGTGCGATGTCGAGGCCACCGCGTGTGCCGCTGTTTTTGAAGCGATCGAGGACTTCGCGGGCTTTGTCGATTTGTCCTGTCTGGTAGTAGAAGAAGCCGAGAGTGGCGTAGCTGCCGGGCCACTCGGGGAGAAGCTCGACGGCGCGTTCTAGGTCGCTGGAGGCTGTGGCTGTGTCGCCGTTGAGGACGGCAAGGAGTCCCTGACCCCAGAGGACCTTGCCGGAGGCGGGGATGCGCTGCCGACCGCGAGTGAGGGTCTGCTCCGCATCGGAGAGCGAGCCTTCGCGCATCTGCAGCAGGGCGAGCGAGAGGTAATCCTGATCGTTGTCTGGGTTGCGCTCGAGCGCGCTGCGGTAGAGAGACTCTGCTTGAGTGGTGTTTCCGAGGTGTGCGTCGATGTCGGCGAGGAGCGAGAGGTAGGCCTCCTCATGCTGCGGGGGCGAGAAAATGCGTTGCGCAGTCGAGAGGGCCTCTGCGAAGCTGCCTTTACGGAACTCCGCATTGGCGAGATCGAAGAGAGCATCGTCAGAGTCCGGCTGTGCGGTGAGAGCTGCCTGGAACTGCGCGATGGCATCGTCGTAGAGGCTGTACTGAGCGAGCAGGACGCCAAGGCCTGTGAGGGTGCGGGCGTCGTCTGGGTGCTGCGTGTCGAGTTGCGCCACCGTCTTGCGGGCTTCAGCGAGGTTGCCGGTTTTGAGATACGCCTCGGTGAGGGAGTAGAGCAGCTCAGGCTGGTCGGGATGCAGCTGCGCCTGCTGGAGTAGTGAGTTGAGGTCCTGCTGCTCGCGCGCGCCGGTTGAAAGCTTCGAGCGGTCGTCGAGATAGTCGAGAAGATGATCGTAAGGATGCGTTGTGGGTGTGGCGTCGCGGGAGAGGCGCTGAAACTCGGCCAGGTCATGTTGTGCGGCGTCGCTTTGGTGCAGGGCTTTTTCTGTCATGGCGAGTTTGTAATAGCCGGTGGCATCTTGGTTCGCGAGCGTGTAGCGATGAAGCAGGTCTATGGCTTCGGCGAAACGCTTCTGCTCCATGCGGAGGGTGGCTAACTCAAGCAGCGCTGCGGGGTAATGGGGGTCGGCTTGTAAGACGCGCCTGAAGACCGATTCGGCTGCGATGGAGTCGCCTTGCAGATGGGCGATGCGGCCAAGCTGGAAGAGGCAGAAGTTGTCATGCGGCTCGAGCCTGAGGCACTGATGGAAGTTCTCCTTGGCTTCGGCGAAGCGGCCGAGACGGATGTGCGCCAGGCCGAGGTACGAGAAGGTGAGCGCTGAGTGTGCCGCTGGTGTCAGTGTCTGGAAGACGGCGATGGCGGCGTCGGTCTTCTCTGCGTTGTAGTCACTTTCGCCGAGCGCTATTTGGATGTCCGTGCGCGCAGGGGCGAGCTTCTGGGCTTGTTGCAGCAGAGGTACTGCGTCTGCATAGTAGCCCTGTGACATGGAGATCCGCGCCATGTGGTAGAGAATGTCCGGGTTGGAGGGCGCGAGGGTGCGAGCGCGGACGAGAAGGTCGAGGGCGTCGAGTCCACGCGATTGATTGGCGTCAGCCTGGGCGAGTAGCAGTAGCGTGTCGACGGAGTTGGGTTGAAGCTTGAGAGCCTGGGTGAGTGTGAGCTCCGCGCGCGCGTTGTCGCCGAGAGCCAGTTCAACCTGGCCTAGATTGAACTGGATGGCAAAGTCTTCGGGGTGGAGGGCGTCGGCCTTTTCGAACTCAAGCTGTGCTGCTTTGTAGTGCTTCTGCGAGGCGAGATGGATGCCTTGCGTGAGGTGGTGCTGGGCGGAGTCTTGCTGTGCGAAGACAGGCGCAGCCGTGAGGGCGCAGAGTGCGGCTAGCAGTGCGTTGCGGCGAAGGTGCGATGCGGTCATTGCATCACCTCCATGGCTTTGAGCGCAACGGCGTTCTGCGGCTGGCGCTGGAGGAGACGCTGCAATGCCTCGCGTGCGCTCGCCTTGTCGCCCTGCATGGCGTACAGGCGAGCGAGATTCAGATACGCCTGATCGTTGTCGGGGGCGCGTTCGATGCCGGTCTTGAACTGCTGCTCGGCGAGGTTCAGCTGCTGCAGGCGCACGTATACGATACCGAGGTTGTTGAGCGCCTCCGGATAGATGGGGCGAAGCGCGATGGCTTGTTGAAGATAGCCGGCAGCGGTTTCAAGCTGGTTTCGCTGAGCGTAAAGCATGCCGAGACTATAGTGCACCTCGGCGTCATCGGACTGCAGGTTGAGCGCGTGCTTGAGGGCGGTCTCCGCTTGCGCGAACGCGCCTGCGTGCCGGTAGACGTTGCCGAGATTGAGAAGAGCGATCTCGTAGTCGGGACGTAGCTGGAGCGCCTGCTGGAACTTTTGTACAGCCTCTTCAGTGTGGCCCTGTTGTGCGGCCATCATGCCCAGGTTGTTCCACGCTTCGGGGTAGTCGGGGCGCAGCTTGAGCGCCTGGTTGAGGTACTCGCGCGCCTGGTCGAAGTTGTTGCGCCGGAGGTTCAGGGTGCCGAGGTTGTAGTAGGCCTCGGGGTCCTTGGGACGGGCTGCGACGACCTGCTTGAACGAAGCCTCCGCCTGCTCGTAATAGCCGTGTTGAAAGAGGGCGACGCCGTAGGTGAAGTCGTTGCGTTGGAGCGTGCTTTGATAGAGGCTACCTTTGAAGGGAAGAGCTCGTTCGATGCGCTGCTGTGGCGTGGTGGGCGCAGTCGTGACGTCGTGGACGAGGCGGTCGGCCGACACGGAACCCTGATAGACCTTGACGATCTGGCCTTCTTTGTCGAGCAGGAAGGCGGTGGGGAAGGCGAGGTCGCGGCGGCGATCGAAGAGATAGCGATAGATGATGTTGTAGATGCCACCAACTTCAGGCGTTCCTAGCAGGATGGTGAAAGCAACGCCCGCGCGCTTTGCGAAGGTGCGGACGGCTGCGGCTTGCGCCGCCTCGTCGAGACTGAGAGCGACGAGCTGAAGTGATGCGTCGCGGAGTTGTGCGAGGTTGCGCTGAAGATCGGTGAGCTGCGCTGTGGACTCCTCTGATGTGGTCGCCCAGAGTATGAGAAGGGTGTAGCTGCCGAGCCAGTCTTGAAGCTGATGCGTGGTTCCGTTGACGTCCGGGAGTGAGAATGCCGGGGCCTTGAGAGGAACGGTGAGCCACG
Source organism: Acidobacteriaceae bacterium (assembly GCA_049587035.1). GTDB lineage: Bacteria > Acidobacteriota > Terriglobia > Terriglobales > Acidobacteriaceae > Granulicella. The sequence goes on from JBAVDD010000221.1 coordinate 29,648, forward strand.
TTTCAACGTTGGTCTGTAGTGGCGACGGCGAAGCGGGTTGGGCGGGTTGCTCGTAGATCTTCGGACGTTCAGCGAATGGTTTGGCGGTAAAGGTGGCCATGCCCTCTTCGAGCTCGATGCGGTGATTGACCGGGACGATAGTAAAGGTTTGCGTGAGGCCGCTGGGCCAGCGGATAGTTGCTTTGAGGGGGCCTTCGAATTTTCCGATGCCGAAGAAGAGCTCTTTGGAGCGCTGACCGAGGAAGCCGGTGCCAGCTTGCAGATATTTTGTCTGTCGGAGTGAGCCTGCTTCGAGCGTGACGGCTGCTCCAATGGCGTCGCGATTGCTCTTGTGGCCGCGCAGGCGGAAGCAGACGGAGTTGCCGATCTCAGCGAGGTTGTTGTGGAGGATGCGTAGTTGCGGAGCGTTGCGGTTCTTGAGCAGAAGCTCCTGGCGGCCATCGTGGTCTATGTCGGCGAGGGCAAAGGAGCGACTGTCTTCGAGGCAGTCGAGGCCAACGATTGAGGAGACTTCGGCGAAGGTGCCGTCGCCGTTGTTGGCGAACATGGCGTTGCGTTGGTACGAGTTCCAGGAGTTGTCTGCGCGGACGAGTTCGTTGATGGCGCTCCAGCCGTGTTCGTAGGCGAGGTGAGCGGATGCGTCGTCGGGAGAGTTGGCGACGACCTGTCGCCAGAAGAAGCTGCCGATGTCCGTGGGGTCGGCCGTGGAGATGTAACCGTTGGTGACGTAGAGGTCAGAGAAGCCGTCGCAATCGAAGTCCCATGCATCGGCGGCCCAGGACCAGTGGCCCACGGCGGTTCGGCTTTGCGCGCCGACGTTGTGGAAAGT
>JBAVDD010000222.1:0-8700 GCA_049587035.1 Acidobacteriaceae bacterium
GCGTAGTGGAGAGATCTGCATCTCCGTCTGCTGCGCCTCAACCCCACCACAATCACCGCCCCAGCAAGCAGCCCCCACCAGCGACCGAACCGCAACGAGCGCATCATATTAACCATGGCGACCCTAAACCTACGCATCGACAACATGCACTGCGGCTCCTGCATCCGCCACGTAACCCAAACCCTAAACGCCCTGCCCGACACCCACGCCGAAGAGGTCCGTGTAGGCGGCGCACGCGTCTCTACCAGCGCCACTCCCGAGCAGATTCAACAAGCCCTAACCTCCGCCGGCTATCCCGCGTTCGTCGAACCGGCAAGCGCGTGAATAAGCAAGGCAGCGTGATCGAGCCAACAACGCAGCAAACGCTACGCATTCAAGGCATGACCTGCGCCTCCTGCCAGATCCACGTCCAGAAAGCCCTCCAGTCCGTCCCCGGTGTGGACACCGCCAGCGTCAACCTCATGGCGCACACCGCGCAGATCACCACCACCGAGCCACTAGACCCCAACGCCCTCATCACCGCCGTCCGCAACTCCGGCTATAACGCCTCCCTACCAAACACAAGCGACGAAGACCACGCCGCACACGACCACGACAACACAGACAGCCCCCACCAGGGCCTCCGCACCCTCCTCGCACTCATCACCGGCGTCGTAGCCATGCTGCTCTCCATGCCGCTGATGATGTCCTCCAACACAACCTCCGACCCACTCCTCCACGCCGTAGCCAACGCCCTCGCCCCGCTGATGCCCTCAGCCCTAATGGCCCTCCCCGCGCAGCCCATCCGCTGGATCCTCTGCGCGTTAGCTCTGGCCACCATGCTCTTCGCCGCCCCAGAGATTTACTCCGCCGCCTGGCGAGCAGCGCGCCACCGCTCCACCAACATGAACACCCTCGTAGCGCTAGGCACCCTGGCAGCCTTCGCGTCCTCTTTCGCGGCAACCATCGCACCCACCTACTTCGCTAGCCACGGCCTCGCCTCCGACGTCTACTACGAAGCCGTAATCTTCATCCTGGCTTTCCTCCTAACCGGCCGCTGGCTAGAGTCCCGAGCCCGCAACCGAGCCACCAGCGCCCTCCGTAGCTTCGCCCAACTGGAATCCGCCGACGCCCGCCTCCTAAACCTCGCACCCAACTCCCCCCACGACTCCACAGCCTACGCCTCCGCCCCCGAAACTTTACTCCCCCTCTCCGCCATCGAACCCAACGACCTAATCCGCGTCCTCCCCGGCGACCGCATCCCCCTCGACGGCCTCATTCTCCACGGCCGCAGCTCCGTCGACGAGTCCATGCTCACCGGCGAACCCCTCCCCGTAACCCGCACCATCAACGACCACGTCTCCGGCGGAACCCTGAACCTGGACGGCCCCCTGGTCCTGCGCGCAACCGCCGTAGGCGCCGCCTCAACACTAGCCCAGATGCAGCGCCTCCTCGAGCAAGCCCAGTCCAGCCGAGCCCCCATGCAGCGCCTCGCCGACCGCGCCAGCGCCATCTTCGTCCCCACCGTCCTCGCCCTCGCAGCTCTAACCTTCACCATCTGGTCCATCGCAGAAAACACCGGCGGCCATCACGAAGGCTACGCCCGAGCCCTCTCCATCGCCATAGCAGTCCTCATCATCGCCTGCCCCTGCGCCATGGGCCTCGCCGTCCCCGCGGCCATCACCGTCTCACTAGGCCGAGCCGCCCAATCCGGCCTGCTAATCAAAGGCGGCGAAGCCCTGGAGCGCCTCGCCATCGTCGACACCATAGCCCTCGATAAAACCGGCACCCTGACCGAAGGCCGCCCCCGCATAGCAGCCTTCATCCTCTCCCCCAACGCCACCATGGATGCCCAAACCCTCCTAGCCTATGCCGCCGCCGCCGAGCGCCTGAGCACCCACCCCTTAGCCCAGGCCGTAGTCGACTATGCAACAAAACAAAATGCCGTCGACTCCCAGATCACAACCGACCCCCAGGTACCCCAAGGCTTCAGCCTTGGGTCTCATACCAGCTTCAAAGAAGAAGCGGCTTTAGCCCAGGTCGTAGTCGACGACCTGATCACCCTCCCCGGCACGGGCCTGACCGCGACCATCGCCGGTCGCCATCTTGCCCTGGGCAACGCAACCCTGCTAACCCAAACTCCACTAACCCAAACTCCGGGTGCCCCATTCACGGGCAGCCCTTGGCCCGTGAGTGGGCCGCCACAAATCCCCTTGGCCCCCACCAACCTAACCCACGCCACCCCCCTCTATCTCCTAATCGACAACATCCCCCAAGCCACCTTCTTCGCCACCGACGAACTCCGCCCCTCCGCCCCATCCGCCATCGCGCAGCTCAACGCCCTCCAGGTCCACCCCATCCTCCTAACCGGCGACATCGCCGCCTCCGCAGCCCCCATAGCCCAGGCCGCCGGCATAGCCGATATCCACGCCCACCTGACCCCCGCAGAAAAACTAACCGCCATCCGCACCCTCCAATCCAGCGGACACAAAGTAGCCATGGCAGGCGACGGCATCAACGACGCCGCAGCCCTCGCCCAATCCGACGCCGGCCTGGCCATGGCCTCCGGCTCCGACCTCGCCCGCGAAGCCGGCGACATCCTCCTCCTCCACCACGACCTCGCGCTGCTCCCACTCTCCATCCGCATCGCCCGCCGCACCACGCACATCATGCGCCAGAACCTCGGCTGGGCCATCATCTACAACCTGATCGGAATCCCTCTAGCCGCCGGCGTCCTCTACCCCCACTTCCACATCCTGCTAAGCCCCATCCTCGCCTCTGCCGCCATGGCCCTAAGCTCGGTAAGCGTCCTGGCCAACTCCCTCCGCCTCCGCAGCCTCCCTTCTTCATAACGTGCACCACCGCACGCTTTCCGTTTGAGTAAGCTAGAGAGCATGCCCTTCGACCTGGCGAGCTTCGAAGCAGAAGTAGCGCTGAAGCTGATTCCAACGGAGCGCTTTCCCGCAACCGCCCAGGACGCAATGGAAGCCGGCTTCGACGGGCCTCATGTTATCCGAATGGCAATTCTGGAACCCAACGCGGCATGGGAGATCGATCAGACCCTTCCCGCAATGCTGGCAGACCTCGGCTGCCAGCCGCTCACCCTCGAAGAGGCAGCCCTGCGCTTAGGTTGTCAGCGAGCTGAGCACATCTTGAAGACCGGTGAAGATCCCTTACCATCCTTGCCATACTTTCATCGACTGCTTTGGTCAGCCGACTATCCAGAGGAACTGTATGAACTCGCATATCTGGAAGACAGCTTCGATCTTCTTATACAAGACAACGCCGACGAACAACGAACACTAGCCCGCGAAGCCTTAGAGAACCTGCTCTCTCCAGAGCTACGCGAGCAACGGTACGCGGCGAGGAGAGCTACCTGGGAACAAGCACAACAGAGGGCAAAGACCGAATGGCCCTATGTGCTCAACTCACCCACTGGAAAGGCGCTCTTCAAACAACGCTACAAAGAAAAGCTAACCGAGATGCGGTCCTTTCTCTGGATCGAACTTGTAGCTTGGAGCTTCGCTGGATGGGCGTTTAGTTCTTGGCGAACAACGGTCATAGGCTATCTGGTGTCAGTGGCGTTGATGTCCGTTCTGCCTCTCTGGGGTGAGTACCGAAGAATGAAGCGGGAGCGCCGCGATATTCTCCTGCGCCGCAGAGTTCCTGAAGATCAGATATGAGTACACCGCAAACTCCGCGCTAAACTAAATTACCGCCATCCGCGGACAAAACGTGCGCATCTTCACTCGCTACATCCTCCGCGAAATCACCGGCTACGCTCTCCTCGGCGGCGTGCTCTTCACCTTCATCCTATTCATGCGCTATCTCCTCCCGCTCATGGAGCTAGCCGTCCGCGGCGTAGCCAGCCCTCTCGACATCCTCCGCCTCATCGGCTATCTCCTTCCCGGCTTCTTCTCCTTCACCATCCCCATGGCAGTACTCGTAGGCATCCTTCTAGGCCTCAGCCGTCTCGCAGCCGACAGCGAAGTCACCGCCATGCGCGCCTCCGGTCTCGGAGTTCTCTCCTTCGTCCGCATCGTCAGCATCTTCGCCGCCTTCTTCTGGATCCTCGGCCTCGCCAACTCCATCTTCGTAGCTCCCCGCGCCGCGCAAGCCCTGCTCCACTACGAAGACGCCGCCAAGACCAGCCAGGCCACCGTTGAGATCCAGCCCCGCGTCTTCTACGAAGACTTCAAAAACTACGTCCTCTACGCGCAGGACGTCATCCCCGGAGCCAACGGCAGCGCCATCTGGCACCACGTCTTCCTCGCCGACCTCACCAAGCCCGCCAGCCCCCACATCATCACCGCCAACGAAGCCACCGTCCTCAGCGGAGGCCACCAAACCCTCCGCCTCCAGCTCGCCAACGGCAGCCGCCACGATCTCTCCCTCTCTAACCCCGGCCAATACGACATCTCCACCTTCCTCACCACCGAGCTGCCCGTTCAAACCGGCCAGCAGGAAGAGGACTCCCACCTCAGCCGCCGCGACACCCCCATGCACGCGCTCAACATCCACGAGCTCTGGCGTCTCGCCCGCGTCCCCGGACCCACCTCCCGCCCCTACCGTATTGAGCTCAACTACCGCATCGCCTTCCCCACCGCCTGCCTCGTCCTCATGCTCGTCGGCGTTCCGCTCGGCCTCTCCTCCAAACGCGGAGGCAAAGGCGCCGGCTTCGTAGCCACCCTCGGCCTGGTCTTCATCTACTACTTCCTCTCTTCCATCGGCATCGCCTTCGCGCGTCAGGGCAAGCTCCCGCCAGAGCTAGGCGTCTGGGGAGCCAATATCCTCTTCGCCATCGCAGGTATTGTTCTCCTCCAGCAGATCTCCCGCGGCGGCGCCGCACTCGAACTCTTCGCCAGCGTAGGCCACGCCTTCACCAAACTCCTCGACCGCATCCGCACCCGCCACACCACCCCCGAGACAGCAGAAGGCCAACCCACCACCCCCCACCTCAGCGACGGCGCCATCATGCAGCGCATCCGCCGCGCCCTCCGCATCCGCTTTCCCCTCATCCTCGACGAGTACGTCATGGGCAGCTTCCTCCGCAACTTCGTCCTCATCCTCGTCTCGCTCGTCATCCTCTTCATCATCTTCACCTTCTTCGAACTCATCGGCGACATCCTCCGCTATCGCACCCCGCTCTCCATCGTCGGCGAATACCTCATCAACCTCATCCCTTTCATCCTCGACTCCATCCTCCCTCTCTGCTCGCTCGTAGCCGTCCTCATCACCTTCGGCGCCCTCAATCGCAACAACGAGCTCACCGCCATGAAGTCCACCGGCATCAGCCTCTATCGCATCGTCGCGCCCATGCTCGTCGTAGCGACCCTCCTCTCGGCCCTGCTCTTCGTCTTCGACGAAACCTACCTTCCCGCCGCCAACCGCCGCCAGGAGTCGCTCCTCTCCGAGATCAAAGGCAAGCCTGCCCAGACCTTCCTCCGCCCCGACCGCAAATGGATCTCGGGCGAAACCAATAACTCCGGCACAAGCGGAAGCCAGGCCCAGCCCACCCGCATCTTCTACTACCAGTTCTTCAATCCCGACCGCAACGACTTCGCCAACATCACCGTATTCGAGTTCCAACCCGGCACCTTCAACCTGACCCGCCGCATCTTCGCCCAGAGCGCGCGCTGGGACGACAAGCTCAACGAGTGGGTCTTTGAAGACGGCTGGCAGCGCACCTTCCAGGGCGAATCCATCGCCACCTACCAACCCTTCACCGTCTCCACCTTCCCCGAGATCCACGAGCGACCCAGCTACTTCAAAAAAGAAGACCGCCAGTCCCAGGAGATGTCCTACACCGAGCTAGCCGCCTACATCCGCGACCTCAAACAGAGTGGCTTCGACACCATGCGCCTCCGCGTCCAGCTCAACCACAAGCTGGCCTACCCGCTCATGACCCTGGTCCTGGCCATCCTGGCCATCCCCTTCGCTCTCTTCGCCGGCAAGCGCGGCAGCATCGCAGGCATCGGCACGGCCATCGGAGTAGCCATCTGCTACTGGGTCATCGCCGGCATCTTTGAAAATCTAGGCGACGTAAACTCCCTGCCAGCCGTACTAGCCGCCTGGTCCCCGGACCTACTCTTCGCCATAGCCGGCACCTACCTACTACTCCGCACCCCCACCTAGCTTCTAACTAATTGGACCTCGGGGTTTGCATCTGCATTTGCATCTGCATCTGCATTTGCATTTTTGGTTGTCATCCCGCAGGGATCTGCTTTTGCTTTTGCTTTTGCTTTTGCCCTTGCTTTTGCCCTTGCTTTTGCCCTTGCTTTTGCTTTTGCTCTTGCTTTTGCCCTTGCTCTTGCCCTTGCTTTTGCCCTTGCTCTTGCCCTTGCTCTTGCCCTTGCTTTTGCTTTTGCTTTTGCTCTTGCTCTTGCTCTTGCCCTTGCTTTTGCTCTTGCTCTTGCTCTTGCTCTTGCTCTTGCTCTTGCCCTTGCTCTTGCATTTGCTCTTGCTTTTGCCCCTGCTTTTGTTCTTGCTTTTGCTCTTGCTCTTGCTTTTGCCCTTGCCCTTGCCTTTGCTTTTGCTCTTGCCGTTGCTTCTGAGATAGGTCCGGGCTTTAGCCCGGACATTACAGCCAACCCACAATCGGGGCTTTAGCCCCTGGGACTGCTCTTGCCGTTGCGTTGCACTTCTGTCTGTCATTCCGCGCGAAGCGAGCCCCGTTCTTGCCTTTGAGCTAAAAGCTAGGAGCTAGGAGCTAGGAGCTAGGAGCTAGAAGTTAGAAGCTAGAAGCTAAATACCAGAAGCCAAACAGCACCTCCGACCCCCCAACCCCAATGCAAGCTAAACTAAACTCGACATGAAAATACAAGCCTTCCCGCTCTCCGCGCTCGTCCTAGCCATAGCCGCGCTTCCTCTGGGAGCCCAAACCAGCACCATGCATCACACCGTCCACCACGCCACCGAGCACCACACCACCATGGCCGGCGGCTGCGTCAAGGTACCGGAACTCTCCCCCAAGATCCCCGCGCTCCCCGCCAGCGATCCCTGCCCGCGCGCCCTCTACACCCTCACCCACACCCCCGATATCCACCTCGACTACGCCTCACCGCTGGTAAGCCCAGAGCTTCGCGCCGAGCTCTCCCAGGAGAAGACCACCTACTCCCTCGTCTACGTCGACACCGAGATCGGCACCGGCCCCCTCGCCCAGCCCGGCAAGTACTACACCGTCCACTACACCGGCTATCTAACCGACGGCACCAAGTTCGACTCCTCCGTAGACCGCGGCAAGCCCATCACCTTCCCCTACGGCAAGCATCGCGTCATCGAAGGCTGGGACACCGCCTTCGAGGGCATGCATGTAGGCGGCAAGCGCCGTCTCTTCATCCCCTACCAGCTGGCCTACGGTGAAGCCGGCCGTCCCCCCGTCATCCCCGCCAAGGCAGAACTGGTCTTCGACATAGAGTTCATAGCCCAGGGCGACCAGATGCCCAGCGAGCAGCCACCAGCCATGCGCCACCCCGAGCCCATGCACCCAGCCACACCCCCACCAACGGCGAAGCCGACAACCCCACCCCAACCCACCAAACCCCAGCAGTAATCTCAATCCAAACGGCGGCCGCGAGCATCAAACCTCCGGCCGCTTTTCTCTACCCTCTACTCTCTACACACTGCCTTTATGCTCTCCCGCATCAGACCGCTCTTTCCCTATCTCCGCCGTTACTGGCGCAGCTTCCTCTTCGGCGGCCTCGCGCTCATCGTCTATAACGCTGCCAAGGCCATGATCCCGCTGCTCATTGGCGGCGCCATGAATGACATCCAGCACGACCTGAGCGCCACCCGCGTCGAGCACCTTGCCCTCCGTCTCCTCGCCGTCGCCGCCGTCGCCGCCGTCTGCCTCTACCTCACCCGCCAGATCATCATCGGAGCCTCCCGCGAGATCGAGTTCGATCTCCGCAACGACATCTTCGCCCACCTCTCTGCCCAGCCCCCCGAGTTCTTCCAGCGTCACCGCACCGGCGACATCATGGCCCGCACCACCAACGACCTGAGCGCAGTCCGCCAGCTCCTCGGCCCGGCCATCATGTACTCGGCCAACACCATCGTCTTCATCGCCGCTGCACTCCCCTTCATGCTGCGCATCAGTCCGCGGCTCACTCTATTCGCCTTCCTGCCATTACCCTTCGCCTCCATCCTCGTCCAGTACTTCGGAGCCCGCATCCACGTCCGCTTCGAACGCATCCAGGCCATGTTCTCCGACATCTCCGCCCAGGCCGAAGAGAACTTCTCCGGCGCCCGCCTCATCCGAGCCTTCGCCCAGGAAGACGCCCAGATCGCAGCCTTCGAAGCCTCCAACCAGGAGTACATCCGCCGTAGCCTGCTCCTGGTCCGCCTCATGGCCATGCTCTGGCCCACACTAGAGCTGGTCCTCGGCCTCTCGCTGGTAGTAACCCTCCTGGTAGGTGGCCACGAGGTAGTTCTCCACCACATCACCGTAGGCCAGTTCACCACCTACATGGTCTTCATGGTCCAGCTAACCTGGCCCATGATCGCCATCGGCTGGGTAGTCAATCTAGTTCAGCGCGGCACCGCCTCGGTAGTCCGCATCAACGAGCTGATGACCGAAAAGCCCACCATAGACGACACCCAGGCCGACCACACACTCGACCCCGCCATCAACGGCCACATCTCCTTCCACCACTTGAACTTCACCTACCCCACCGGCCCCGAAGTCCTGCACGACATCACCCTGGACATCCCCGCCGGCAC
>JBAVDD010000223.1:0-6807 GCA_049587035.1 Acidobacteriaceae bacterium
GCCCACCCCCGCGATCGCTGCTGTCCAGCCCGTCGCCCTGCGCACGCAAACCGCCCAGCCCGCAGCCTTCACAGAAACCGCCGGCCTCGCCCCAGCGCGCACCACCCAGATCTCCGCGGACAACCACCTCCTCCGCACCATCAACGCCACCTTTGATCCCTCCTCGGACACCCCCGCCGCCCTGGGCCTGGAACCCGAGACGGCTCCAACCAACGGGCCCCCAGCAACACTCCAAAATGTGTCCTTCCAGGATTAGCGTCCAGGACAACAAAGCGAATGGACCACGGAACACTAACTCCACAACCGGAGCCAGAACCAGAACAAGAGGAAGCGTGACAAAGAACCGCACATCTCGACGCCACGTCGCCGGGCGCTCTCGCCTGCTGGCCGCCGCCGCGCTGTGCCCAGCTCTGTGCCTCGCTCTCTTCCTCCCCTGCGCTCTGGCTCACGCCCAGCGCCCCGGTGGCGGCGGTGGCGGTGGCCACCCCATGGGAGGCTCACGCATGGAAGCACCGCACATGGACATGTCCAGACCCTCTGGCGAAAGGATGGGACGCCGTGGCGAAATGGGCTCCGGCCGCTTCTCAGGCTCCCGCGCCCAGCCCCGCATGGGCCTCCAGCTAGGCCTCGGCGGCCGCTGGTGGGACGACCACCACACCGCCCACAAGCTCAGCCTCTCCTCCGATCAGCAGCACCGCATGGACAACATCTTCGAGGCCAGCAGACCCACCCTCACCACCCTCTACACCAACTACCAGCGCGAAGAGATCAACCTGGCCTCGCTCTCCCCCGCCGACCTGAAAGATGAGAACAAGGTCTTCGCCGCCATCGACCGCGTCTCCCACGCCCGCAGCGATCTAGAGAAGGAAGACGCCCACGTACTCCTCCAGGTCCGCCAGCAGTTGGACCCCCAGCAGCTAGAAGCCCTCGACCACCAAATCGCGAGCTCCCACTAAACCCCTAAAGCCCACAAGACCCTAGCGCCCTCAAGACCACTTGCCGCCGCAGTGGAGAGACCCCCTGTATTCGACGTTGCCGTGCCGTTGCCGTTGCCTTTGCCTTTGCCTTTGCCTTTGCTAAAAGCTAGAAGCTAGAAGCTAGAAGCTAAAAGCTCTACCTAACCCCAAACGTCCAGGTAGTAACACTCGCATACTCCCCACCCACCTTCAACTCCGTACTAGGAAACCCAGCATGATTCGGCGCATCCGGAAACCCCTGCGTCTCCAGACAAAGCCCACTCCGCTGCACATAAGCCACACCCGACACCCCCGCCAACGTACCATCCAGAAAGTTCCCCGAGTAAAACTGAATCCCAGGCTCCGTAGTCTCGACCGTCAACACCCGCCCCGATTTCGGCGCATACACAGTAGCCGCCGGCCGCAGCACCCCAGCCTGCCCCCGCACCACCCAGTTGTGGTCATACCCGCGCCCATACGTCAGCTGGTCATTCTCCTCCCCAATCCGATCCCCAATCACCGCGCCCTCACGAAAATCAAACGGAGTCCCAACCACCGTCGCAATCTCCCCTGTAGGAATCGCCTCCGCACTCCCCACCGGCGTAAAGAAATCCGCCTCCAGCGTAAGCTCCTCATCCAGAATCGTGCCCGAACCCTCACCCGCAAGATTAAAGTAAGCATGGTTCGTAAGGTTCACCACCGTAGCCTTATCCGTAGTAGCCGAGTACGCAATCCGCACCTGTCCCCCCGTCAGCGTATAAAGCACCTTCACCGACAGCGCCCCCGGAAACCCCTGGTCCCCATCCGGACTCACCAGAGTAAACTCCACCCCATCCACCGCCACCGCACCCTTCCAGTTCCGCTTATCGAACCCCTCCACGCCCCCATGCAGCATATTCACGCCATCATTGATCGACGTCTGCACGGTCTTGCCCTCAAGCTCAAACCGCCCCTTGGCAATCCGGTTAGCAAACCGCCCCGCAATCACTCCAAAGTAAGCATTCGTGTTCTCGACATAGGGTTTCAGCGCGCCATACCCCAGCGTCACATCGTCCATCTTCCCGTCGCGATCCTTCGTCTTCAGCCCCACCACGCGAGCACCATACGTAATCAGCCGCAGCTCCATCTCTGCACTCGTCAGCGTATACAACTCCACAACGCCGCCATCCGCCAGCGTCCCAAACTCCTCAACCTTTACCTGCGTGCCCGAACCGTCAGTTCTCATAGACTCTCAGCATAAACCACCCCCCCCGGGCACTTCAGAGCCGAACTCTCTCCCTGGACCGCCTCACGCAACGCCTCGCATCACTTCGTCGACAGCACGAATTGATTGCCATCCGGATCCTCGAACTTCGCAAACTGCCCCCACGGCTGCTTCGTCGGCGCAGCCGTAAACACCACCCCCCGTGCCACCAACTCCTGGTGCGTCCGATCGATGTCATCGGTCATGAACGTCACATTCGAGAACCCGCCAATCCGGTCCTCGTGACCCGGCGGCGTAAACAAAACCACCTTCGTCTCGCTGCCCGGAATCCGCAGCTCAATCCACCTCTGCCCCCCGCCAAACGGCTGGTCTGTTAGAACCTGGAACCCCAGCTTCTCAGTGTAAAAGGCAAGCGCCTTGTCCTGGTCCCGCACCGAAATGCTCACGTGCTTTACAGCTTTGATCATCGTTCCGCCCTCACGCCCTCAGTGTAAGGCGAAACAGGCTCCATCCCACTACAAAAAAGAATATCTGTGTTTATCTCCACTATAGTACCTAATGAGATAGATAATCCGCCATGCAAACCTCATTCGATACCTACGTCCTGGACGTCCTTATGCGCGACCTCACCGAACACGACAAGCGGCCTTCAGCCTTCATCGTCTACCTCTATGTCTGGCGACAAAGCAGGGGTGCAGGCCAGAGAACCGTATCGTTGAGCTACCAACAGATCGCCGAAGGAACCGGCTTATCCAAATCGGCCGTTCAGGGAGCTGTCTCCCTGCTCAGGCGCCGCAAACTCTTATCCGCAGCTCGGACGAGCCCAACCTCCACCCCGCTCTACCGCGTCGAGCGGCCATGGGCTCGACGCAAACATCCCCGATAGCCCGCCGCGTCAAATGGAAGAGGGTCAGCAGCGCGAGAGAAGAACCCCTCGGCCGCGACCCTCACCACACGTCCACCCGCGCCTTACGACAGGTGCGAAACCGCATCCCGGATATACATCCCCAGAATAACCACCGTCAGCGCCCCGATCACCCAGAACGTGGTCACCAGAAACGGCCGGATCTTCTGCAGCTTGCGCTGAATATCACTCTGTTGCTGCGCCTCGATGCTGCCCGCCTCATCCAGAAAGATCTGATCCTCTTCATACCGTGTCAGCGTCCCGCGATAGCCAAGAAGGACGAGCAGAACAGCAGCGACTACTCCCCACACAATCCAAAGTACAGGCATTACCGTCATACAGCACCTCAAGACTCGAAATTAGAGCCGTCCAGATACCGAGCAAGTCAGGTCTCCCCGGCTCGGAGGGGTAGGAGAGGCGGTTCGCCAGCATCATAGTCCAGTTCTTCATCCCTTGGCAGCGACTTTCCGTACCACTTCCTCTTTTTTTCCGAACCCTCAAATCTTTCGAGCTCTCAAAGCGTAGCCGCTGACCCCACTCCCTGCACCCCCGCCACAACCGCCCGCGGACTCCCGCACCACGAGCAGAACCTCTGCTCCGGTCCCAGCGGCTGCCCACACCCGCCGCACCTCGGCATCACCGACTGCCGCAGCGCAAAGTACAGCAGAAACCCGAACAGATTCGGAAACAGCGCCGCAATCAGAAGCCACAGCACCGGCTGCATCCCCCGTTGCCGCGCGTCCCCATACACATATCCCAGGCAAACCACCCAGGCCGCAAAGAAGGAGCCAACGATCACGCCCCCAACAAAACCAAGCGCAAGACACCCAACCAGCGGCAGGTGTCCCCACCCATGGTTATCCGCCCACAGCCCAAAATACCCAACCACACTACCGCCAAACGACACCAGGACCAACAGAATCGCCGCAAGGAACTGCGCAGCCCTCGGCACCAGATCCATAAATTTGCTCTTCATAACATCCTCCTTTTTCCATACCCGTCACCCGCAAGCAACGGCAACACCGGAAACAACAACAACAACCCAAACGACGGCACAATCCACAACGCCAACAGACTCTCCCGCACCATCCACGGCTGCAGATCCAGCACCGCCGCGGCCAAATGCCCCAACCGCAAATCCACCACCGACCCCACCACCGTCAGCACCACAGCAATCAAACTCAACCGCATCCACCGCGCCAGATTCCTCCGCCGCTCCTCGATCTCCAGCGCCCGCTCCCGAATCGCCAGCATCACCTTCGCATTCAGCTCCGCCCCCGCCTCAAACGAGAACCCATTCAGCCCCGCAACAGCCCGCCGCCCAGCCTCCATATGAGCCGCGCAATCCGCACACTCCGCCAGATGCTCCCCCAACGCGCGCTCCTCTTCCGCGCTCACATCACCAGCCAAACGACGATCCATCAACTCCCTGAAACTTCCATGCACCTCAGCGCTCATGCCTCTCCTCCATCCGCAGCCGCAAGGCCGCCAATCCCCGATAAACCCGCGCCGCCACCGTAGCCACCGGCGCTACCGTAACCACCCCAATCTCCTGCAACGACATCTCCTCCACAAACCGCAGCAACAGCGCCTCGCGATACATCGGCTGCAACGCCTGCAGCGCCCCCGCCAACCTCTCCGCATCCTCCGTCCGCGCCGCCATCACAAACGGCGAAGCCTCCACCGACACCGCAACCACCCCAACCTCACCCTCCTCCGCATCCAGACTCACCTCCCGCCGCCGCCGCAAAAAGTCCACCGCCCGATTCCGCGCCACCGTAAACAGCCAAGGCTCAAACCGAGACCGCCCGTCAAAACTCCGCCCCCGCTCCATCACCCTTAGCCACGTCTCCTGCACCAGGTCATCAACCCCGTCCTGCCGTCCCAGCACATACGTCAAATACCGCACCAGCCGGTCCTGATACTCCTCCACCAACCTCTGCAGCACGCTAACATCCCGCTCGCGAAGCCCGCGCGCGATCTCTTCCGTATCGCCGCTCGTCCTCTCCGCTAATGCCATCTCATATCCCTGCATACGCGCTGTATACGGACCAACCCCTCCACATTACGCATCCCCACAAAAAAATTCCCGCACCCACATCGCAACCCTCAGCCTCACACACTCCCCAACAGTCGTATGCTGGAACACGACACCGAAGACGACGCCGAACCCAGACCCCCACCCTCCGCCGCTTCCGTCCATCCCATCCAGGAGTTCCCCCTGTGCGCCTGTCCCACTACTCCCTGCATCTAGCCTCCCTGGCCGCCGCCTTAACCCTCGTAGCCACTCCCGCCCTCGCTCAAATCCAAGCCCAAACCAACTGGGTAGCCACCTGGGGCACCGCCCCCGTAGCCCGTCCCAACACCGACAACGCCTTCACCATGCCCACCACCCTCCGCGAGCTAGTCCACGTCTCCATCGGCGGCTCCGCCCTCCGCGTAGTCCTCACCAACGAACAGGGCACCAACTCCCTCATCATCGACGGCGCCGCTGTAGCCCTCCCCGCCGCTGACCCCGCTGCCGGCGCAATTCAACCCAACTCCTCCGTAGACCTGACCTTCAACGGCCACTCCGCCGTAACCATCCCACCCGGCACCATCGCCGTCTCCGACCCCGTCCCCTTCGCCCTCGCACCCCTCTCCAACCTCGACATCACCCTCTCCGTAGCCGGCCAGAAGATCGCTACCCTGACCACACATGACCTCGCCCTACAAACCAGCTACTCCGCCCCCGGCTCCCAGACCGACGCCACCACCCTCGCCAACGCCTCCCCCAACACCATCAACACCTTCCTAAAAGGAGTAGAAGTAGAGTCCCCCCACGCCGCCGCAATAGTAGCCTTCGGCGACAGCATCACCGACGGCTGGCGCAGCACCAGCAGCGCCAACACCACCTGGCCCGACATACTAGCCGACCGCCTCCACGCCAACTCCTCCACCGCCGACCTCGGCGTCATCAACATGGGCATCGGCGGCAACCGCATCCTCCACGAAGGCTGGGGTCCCAACGCCCTCTCTCGCTTCGATAACGAAGTCCTCCAACCCGCCGGCGTCAAATACGTAATCATCCTGGAAGGCATCAACGACATAGGCCACGCCTACGACTCCACCAAACCCTACGACATCGTCTCCGCCGCCGACCTCATCACCGGCATCTCCCAACTAACCGCCCGCGCCCACGCCCACGGCATCAAAGTCTTCGGAGCCACCCTGACCCCCTATGTAGGAGCCGGCTACGCCTCCCCAGCCGGTGAAGCCGTCCGCGAAGCCCTCAACACCTGGATCCGCACCACCAAACAACTGGACGGCGTAATCGACTTCGACAAAGCCACCCGCGACCCCGCGAACCCCACCGTCTTCGCTCCCGCCGACGACTCCGGAGACCACCTCCACCCCAACGACACCGGCTACAAATCCATGGGCGACAGCATCGACCTCAGCCTCTTCAAATAACTCCTAAAGCTCCACCCCATCCAACCGATAAACACTATGTTGGTCCCCAGAAACAAAACAATAGGGGCAGCCCGAAATTCCTCCTCGGGCCGCCCCTGATTTTTTTGCCTGCCTCAGATTTTTCAGCTCTCAAACCAACCACACAGTCGTCATCTCGACCGGAGCGAAGCGCAGTGGAGAGATCCCTGTATTGGCAGTTGCCACGGCCTGTCCCGCCCAGGAACTACCAAGCAGAAAGAACCCGCGCCTACTTCAACTCCAGCCCCGCAAAGAAGTATCCAATCTCGAAC
>JBAVDD010000224.1:0-4080 GCA_049587035.1 Acidobacteriaceae bacterium
CGCAAAAACTCTGGCCGCCCATTCACCACGGTTCCATCCTCGTGGGTGGGCTTCGCAACAGCCCAGGGAACCTCCTCCCGATGCTCAACCCAATAAGCGCGCGACCGCTCCGCCCAGGCATGCGTCAGCGCCATCGAATCCCGCGTCCGCTCCCAGCTCGCCGGCGTCTCCACGCACTCATCGAACACCATCATCACATCCGCACCCAGCGCAATCTGCACCGCCATCGAGTGCTCCGGCGAAAAGAAATGCTTACTCCCATCCAGATGCGACCGAAACTCAACCCCCTCCGGCGATATCTTCCGCAGCTTTGCCAGCGAAAACACCTGGAACCCACCCGAGTCCGTCAACATCGGCCGCTCCCAGCTCATAAACCGATGCACCCCACCCGCCCGCCGAATCAACTCATGCCCCGGCCGCAAATAGAGGTGATAAGTATTCGCCAGAATAATCTCAGCACCGCGCCCCTCAGGCTTTTCAGCAGTAGGTTCCCCAATCCTCTCCAGCACCCCCTGCTCCACAGCCTTCACCGTAGCCGCAGTCCCCACCGGCATAAACACCGGCGTCTGCACGGCTCCATGCGGAAGCACAAGCTCCCCCCGACGTCCACCCTCCGCGCCAGTCGAACCAACCTTAAACAAAAGAGACATCGCCCCTCATTGTAGAGGGGCGATGTCTTTGTTCTTTCCTACGAAGTTCTTTCCTGCGAACTTCCACCTCGTCATCTCGACCCAACCCTGAGCTTGTCGAAGAGGCAGTGGAGAGATCCCCGCATTCGCCCCCTCCACATCTCAAGCCGCGCATGAAACCCACAACGTCGAGCGCCTCGCAACAACTCTACTGCGGCTCAGGGCTCTCCGGACGCTCTGGTTTCTCAGGCCGCTCCGGACGCTCGGGGCGCTCTGGACGGTCCGGCGTAATCCTCATCCCGCCCATACCACCCAGCCTCCCCAGCTTGTTCAGGTCTGCCAGCGAACCCTTTCCACTGATGTGAACAAACGTCAGCTCCTTCGGCTCCACCGTAAGAATCACCATCTCGTTGCCTGCATCGTTCGCCAGTTTCCGGCTGCATATATCCGTAGACTCGCCCGACTCGCTATCCGTCGTATGGATAAAGCAGTTCCAGTTTCCCGACCGCAGCTTCTGCCGATACGCATCCACATCGGCCAGGTTGTACATCCCCGCCTTCGGATACGTATAGCTCCGCACCACTACGAAGTTCAGCTTGTGCGCCACATCGCCGCCATGCGTGCCGCTCACCATGCCCAGCATGTCCGGCCCCAGGTTCACGCTCGTCACATCGCTCGCGCCCTTGGCAAACTTCTCCGTACCATCAAACAAATCATCCTTCACCTGCGGATCGCCAACGTTCACCATCCCCGCCTGCATCACCGCCGCCCGCGCAACCATTGGCGCAATCATTGCAGCACTACGCGCCATCATCTCCGCCTGCAACGGCACCATACTCAGCTCCAGCTTCGCCTCCATCGGCGCCAGCTCCAGCCGCATCGGCGCCAGCCGTATCTTCAATGCCTGCAACTGTGCGTCTCTCGCCATCATCTCTGCCTGTCTCTGCCCCGACTCAGCCTGTCTCTCAGCGCTTCTCGCCAGCCTCTCAGCCATCCTCTGCCCCGACTCAGCCTGCACCCGCGCCGCATCAGCCTCCGCCCGCGCCCGCATCTCCGCACCGTGCGACTGCATCTCCGCCTGCACCGCCGCCTGTATCTTCGCCGACTGCGCTGCGGCCTGCACCTGCGCAACCGCCGCGTCCGCCTGTGCCTTCACACTCGCCGCGGCCTGAGCCGCATCCGCCGCCGAATCCTGCGCCACAGCCGAACCCGCAACCAACATCGCCGCCAAAACCGCCGTTCCCTTCAATCCTCGCATCATCCTCTTCATCTCAATCTCCTCTCCCTTTCTCGATCCTTCAATCTCGCCAAACTCGCAACCTACTCACCCAACTTCAAGCCCGCCCGCAGCAACTGTGCCCGCGTCTGCGCCAGCGCATGATCCGTCACGCTAACCGCAGCCTCAAACTGCTGATTCGCCGCCGCAACCTGCTCCGCCCGTTCCCGCCGCAGATGCAACTGTTCCGCGCCAAACATCCCCAGCGCCAGCGCCGCGGCAATCGCTCCGCCCATCCACGCCTGCATCCGCACCGACCGCACCCGCGGCCGCATCGACACCACCTTCTGCGTCATCTCGGCTTGCGTCTTCTCGGTAGGGCTTGCGGTACGTACCATGACACGCGCCGCAAACCCCTCCGGTGCATCGACACGGCTCATCGCCCGCGCCAACGTCAACTCAAACTCCGCCAACTCCAAATCCGGAACCAACTCCGGCACCAACTCCGGCCCGCTCAACTTCTTCTCCATCTCACTCATCGCACATACTCCTTCATCGTCACCGCGGCCTTCCGTCGCAACAACTGCAACCCGCGCTGTAAATTACTCTTCACCGTCCCCACCGGTTGTCCCAACAACTTCGCAATCTCATCCGGCGACATCTCTTCCTGGTACCGCAACACCACCGCCACGCGCATCGCCTCCGGCAGTGCCTGCAACAACTCCTCCAGCCTCGCCACCACCGCGGCATTCATAGCCGCGCCGTCACCCGTCACCGCTCCATCAAACCCGTGCTGCTCCTCCATCCACTCCTCAGCCGCAGCCTCGGGCCTAACCTTCCGCCGTCGCAGCGCGTCGGTTGCGCGATGGACCGTCACCCGCCGCAGCCAGAACCGCACATGGTTCTCACTCTCCAGCCTTTCGCCAGCCTTATACAGCTCCAGGAACGCATCCTGCGCAACTTCTTCCGCGGTCCCGTACTCGCCCGTAACGCGCAGCGCCAGCGAAAACACCATTCGCTGATGGGTCTCCACCAGTCTCCGAAACTCCCCTGCTTCCATTGCCATCTGCGCGCTCACTAACCTATACGCAAACCCGCGCCCACCGGAATGCAAAATCTTCATCCAGCCGCACAAAAAGCAGCGACACCCAAATTTTCAGCTAGTTAGAAGCCCTACCCGCCACCAGCTCAACCCCCGCGCCCTCCACTCCCGCCGTCCGCGCAGGACTCCGCGCAGTACCGGGCTCGTAGGGCAGCTCCACCAGCGCCACCGCCTGCGCCAGTGAGATCCCCGGCTGCAAATACCGGAACTCCGAACGCGTCACCGACTCGTTCTTGCTCACCGACTTGAACAGCACGGCCTTCCCCTTAATGTCCGTCTTCACATCCAGCGTCCGCCAGTGCCCGTCTTTCTCGCCCCGATCGCTGCTGAACCCACTCCCCGCCCGCACCGTAGCCAGCAGCCCAAACCCAATCGACACATCCTCCGGCAGCCGCGCCTCGATATGGATCAGTCGCCCCTGCGCCGCATCAATCGTCACCGTCCCCCTCATCGCCGCCAGCACCCTATCCTCTATCCCATGCGCCGAGTACGCCGGGTTCGGCCGAAAATCCATCGTCCAAACCCCATCCTCCGACCGCACATGGTCAAACACAAACGCCTCCGGCAACAAATCCAACATCTTCCGAGCCCTCGCCTCATCACCCTTCTGCGACCGCTCCTCCGCCTCAAACGCATCCGGGTCCGCGACAATCGCCGCCAGCCGCCCCCGTTCCACACCCTCCTGCTCGGCACTCAGCGGCTTCCCATCCACATCCAGCAAAAACCTCACCCGCCCAAACGGCGTCTCCACCACCCGCTCCGTCCACATATGCTGGTCCGTCCGGTCCGACCGCTCCTCCGACATAAACTCATACTGGTCCTGATGCGCTCTGTCATCATCCTCATGCGCAATCATCGCCTTCACCACCGCCAGCGGCGTCAACCCCGCAGCGTCAGCCCCAGATCCCGAAGACCCAGACGCCGAAGCCCCAGATCCCGAAGCCCCAGACCCGGCCACCACCCCCTGCCCAAACCCCACCCCGGCAAACAGCAGCACCAGGACCAACAGCCCCCCACTCACCCGCATCCACCCTCCCGGCCGCTCATTCACCAAACCGCACCCCCAGTATTAACGCTCGCCAGTCCCTCATCGGATGCAGAATCCCAAACATCAGCCGCACGCAACCCCCAGC
>JBAVDD010000225.1:0-10563 GCA_049587035.1 Acidobacteriaceae bacterium
CTCTCGGGCGGCTCCGTAGATGGCCCAGCTTGTGGTGGCGGCGATTAGCTCGGGGGTGTAGTTGCCGGTGGGGGGGTGCCTGCGGATGCCTTCCAGGAGCATGTTGCGGACTACGGCTACGATGGCCGTTTCCATGTGTGGGGGGAGATGGCTGGACGAAGGGCAGTCGGATGCGGTTAGGGACTGGGTCAGGAAGTCGCAGACGCCCTGGATGATGCCCTGGAGGGCGCTGGTGCAGGTGCCGTCGAAGGTGATGCCGCGCTGGGCGATGAGGGCGTGGAAGCGGGCGGCTACCATGCACTCGAGGAGGGCGAACTTGTCGGGGTAGTGGGCGTAGAAGGTGGCGCGGTTGAGGCCGGCGGCTAGGGTGATCTCGTGGACCGAGAGCTTGTCGAAGTCGCGGGTTTGGAGGAGGTGGGCGAGGGATTGCTGGAGGAGCTGGCGGGTGCGGCGGATGCGGGGGTCTGTGGTTTCGGTGGGGGTTTCGGCGGAAGGTGCAGATTCGGCGGGGGCTTCCGTGGTGAGGGAGTCGGCGGAGATGGCTGCGGGGAGGGCCATGGAGTAGAGGGTACCTAAAAACCAGAATATTTGTTGGCTAAACGACGGGTGTCGTTATTTCTTGAATCGACAACTGTTGTTTAGACATCAAGTGTTGCAAAGGAGATTCACCGCTATGGCTACTTTAGTCCCGAAATCACATACAGCTACTTTGCTTCATATCGATTCGAGTCCTATGGGGGCGGCTTCGGTTTCGCGCCACCTTTCGGAGACGTTTGTTGAGAACTGGAAGAAGGCGCATCCGGGCGGAACCGTGATTACGCGGGATTTGGCGGCTAGTGGGTTGGTGTCGATTACGGCGGAATGGGTGGCGGCGGCTTATACGCCGGTGGAGTCCCGGACGGAGGCGCAGAAGGCGGTGCTGGCGGTGTCGGATGAGCTGCTGGCGGAGGTTGAGGCGGCGGATGAGCTGGCGATTGGGGTGTCGATGCACAACTTCAATATTCCGAGCGTGCTGAAGCTTTGGATTGACCAGGTGGTGCGGGTGGGGCGTTCGTTTGTGTATGCGGACGGCGCGCCGAAGGGGTTGCTGACGGGCAAGAAGGCTACGTTCCTGGTGGCTACGGGTGGGACGTATGGGAAGGGAACGGCTACGGAGTCGTTGAACTTTATTGAGCCGTACCTGAGGACGCTGTTTGGGTTTGTGGGGATTGGCGATGTGGCGTTCCATACCGCGGGGGGAGCGGCGGCGCTGAACTATGGGGCCGATCGGGCGGCGTTTTTGCAGCCGCATGATGAGGCCGTTGCCGCGCTGGCTGCGGCGTGAGACGGCGGGTTGCGGGTAAAGCGATTTTCCTGTGGATGGGAGCTTAGTGGGAGGTTGTGGGAGTCGTGAGAGACTCATCCGGCGCGGGCGGTATGGGCTACCCACTCATGCCCCAAGTGCTGGGCATGAATGGGTACCCGGCTGCAGCACCCGGCGTAAGGGTTGAGCGTGTAAGGTGTTGGCCTCCGGGGAGTTCCTCGGGGGCCTTTGTTTTTGGTGCGGTGGGGTGGAGGTGGTAGGCTCACGCTGATGAGTCTTGATGGGCAGTTGGAGAAGTTAAGCGCGCTCTATGACGAGAAGAGCGATGGTGAGCTGCTGGGTTTGTACGAGCGGCGCGATGGGCTAACGGAGATGGCGCAGCAGGCGCTGACGGGCGTGATGCGGGCGCGACGACTGAGTTTGGAACCGGATTCGGGTTCGGGTGCGGGCTCGGGTTCGGATGCTGACGGGGATGAGGCTGGGGCGGAGCCGGAGGATACGGTCGAAGAGGGTGAGGTGCTGGTGTATCTGTTTCACGATGCGTTTGAGGCTCGTGAGGCGCTGCGGGTGATGCGCGAGGCGGGGATTGCGCACCGGATGCTGGATTGGCATGTGGTGAATCCGGAGATGCAGATTTCGCAGACGGGCGTTGATTTGGGGCTGGTGGTTGGTCGTGCGGATGTGGGGCGGACGGGGAACGTGCTGAAGGAGCAGCTGGGATTGTTTCCGGAGGCGGAGGATGTGGCGCGGGAGGCGGGTGAGTCGCTTGCTGTGCTGTCGATGTTTGAGCGCGGGGATGCGCTGGTGGCGGCGCGGGCGCTGGGTGAGGCGGGGATGACGTATCTGTGGCGCGATGGGCGGGACCATGTGGGCGAGATGCCGGATGAGGAGACGGTTGCGATTGAGGTGCGGGCTGCGGATGTGGAGCGCGCTGGGCAGATTGTGGAGGATGCGCTGGCGGCGTTGTGATGTGGGTGGGTGGAGTTCGATAGGAGTGTAGGGCGCGATGGGATTGTTTGGGAAGAAGTTGAAGCAGGAACACAAGGTGATGTTGCAGGCGGAGCGGGCGGGGGGAAAGCTGCTGCCGGAGTATCACCGGGCTACGCCGGAGTGTCCGCGACCGGAGCGGTGGTGGATGTATGACTCGATGACGGCTGAGGTGGAGGTGCTGGAGTTTTTGCGCACGCTGGTGACTACGGTGAAGCCGGAGCTGGTGGTGGAGACGGGGTCGTTCCTGGGGGTGTCTACGCTTTGGATTGCGGAGGCGCTGAGAGCAAATGGGAGTGGGAAGATCGTGTCGTGTGAGTATGACGCGAAGGTGTTTGCGGCGGCTAAGGAGAAGATTGACGCGCATGAGCTGGCTCCGTGGATTGAGTTGCGGAATGAGTCGTCGCTGGAGATGAAGGTGGAGGGGACGATTGATATTTTGTTTGTGGACTCGGACCCGGAGATACGGGAGGCCGAGGTGCGGCGGTTTTTGCCGCAGGTGCGGCCTACCGGGTTGGTGTTGATGCATGATGCCAGCTCGCATATGAAGACGGTGCGGGATGCGGCGTTCAAGTTGGAGGCGGAGGGGTTGTTGTCTTGTGTGTTTTTGGCGACGCCGCGGGGGTTGGTGGTGGCGCAGCGGAGAGAGGGCCGGGCGTAGGGCGGGTTGTCCCAGGGGCTAAAGCCCCTGCTTCTGTTGGGGTTTGAATGTCCGGACTAAAGTCCGGACCTATCTCAGAAGCAACGACAACGGCAAGAGCAAGAGCACAACAATGGCAACTGCTTCGGGTGGTGGTATGCTTTGGGCACTTTCATGGGTTTGATTCGGCGCTTACGGGCCTGATGGTCTTTCGTTGACTCCCAGCAATGGAAAGGCGCGCGATGGGTGCGTTGGAGCCTGAGGTGTCTGCCGCGGCGGTGGGTGGGGATGCGGCTGAAGTGGGGAAGCGTGCGCTGCGCAAGGCTAGTTGGCGGTTGATTCCGCTGCTGGGTTTGGGCTATGGCATTGCGTTCATGGACCGGATCAATATCAGTTTTGCTTCGTTGCAGATGAATCGGGACCTGCACTTCAGTGCGGCGGTGTATGGGTTTGGGGCGGGGCTTTTCTTTGTCAGTTATGCGGCTTGCGAGGTGCCGTCGAATTTGCTGTTGTGCAAGTTTGGGGCGCGGCGATGGCTGACGCGGATCATGCTGACGTGGGGTTTGCTGGCGATCGGCATGATGTTCGTAAAGACGCCGGTGCAGTTTTATACGATGCGGTTTCTGTTGGGGATTGCGGAGGCTGGATTTTTCCCGGGAGTGATTTTTTATCTGTCGGAGTGGTTTCCGGAGTGGATGCGGGCGCGGGTTATTAGCCGGTTTTATATTGCGTATCCGCTGGCTTCGACATTTATGGGAGCGGTGGCGGCGCCGCTGCTGCGGTTGCAGGGACGGCTGGGGTTGGCGGGATGGCAGTGGCTATTTTTGGTGGAGGGGTTGCCGTCGGTGCTGTTTAGCGCGGTGCTGTGGCGGTATTTGACCGATAAGCCTAAGGACGCGGGGTGGTTGAGTGCCCAGGAGCGGGAGTGGCTGGTGCGGGAGTTGGCCGTTGAAAAGGTGACGAGCGGCCATGGCGACGACATCTGGAAGGCGCTGCGTGATCCGCGGGTGTGGCAGATTGGCGGGATGTTCCTGTGCATGTTGATCACGATCTATGCGTATGGGATGTCGGCGCCGGCGATTCTGGAGCGGGCTACGGGGTTGGGAGTTGCTGGGGTGGGGTGGCTGGTGTCGGGTGCGGGACTGCTGGGAGCGGTGGCGATGCTGGGGAATGCAAAGCACTCGGATTGGACGGGGGAGCGGCGGTGGCATGTGGCGGCGCCGTTTCTGGTGATGGCGGTGGGGTTTGTGGTGAGTGGGTGGTTGACGACACCGTGGGTGGTGGTGGTGGCGTTGACGGTGGCGTCGGTGGCTACGGCCGGGCTGCAGGCGCCGATGCTGGTGTTGCCGTCGGTGTTTTTGAAGGGGCGGTCGATGGCTGCTGGGATTGCCGCGATGAATACGATTGGGATGCTGGGTGGGTTTGTGGGGCCCTGGGCGATGGGGTTGGTTAAGGACCATACGGGGGGGTATCGGCTGGGGTTGGTGGCGCTGGTGGTGCCTTGTTTGGTGGGGGCGGGGTTGGTGTTGAGGGTGCGGTTGGGGGAGGTTTTAGGCAATGAGGGCGCGGGTGGTGCGTTGCCAGAAGTAGCACATGGCGAAGGCTCCGCAGGTTAGGGCGATCAGGAGTCCGTACCAGAGGCCGGCGGCGCCTTGTTTTTCGTGGAAGCCTAGAAGGATTCCGAGGGGCATGCCGATGATCCAGTAGGCGATTAGCTGGGTGATGAAGGGGGCGTGGGTGTTGCCAGCGCCGCGGAGGGCTCCGGTGGCGGTGATCTGGACGCCGTCGAAGAACTGGAAGCCGGCGGCTATCAGGAGTAACGGGACGGCGGCGGCGATTACTCCGGGGTTGGGGGTGAAGAGGTGGGCGATTTTTGCGGGGATGGTCAGGAGAAGGACGGATGCACAGAGCATGAAGGCTGCGCCTGCTCCTACGCCGCTCCAGCCGGCGGCGATTACGTTGGCGGAGGTGGCCGTGCCGGTGCGCATGCGGCCGATGGCGTGGCCTACTCGGACGGAGGTGGCGGCGGAGATGGCGAAGGGCACCATGAAGGTGGTGCTGGCGCATTGGAGGGCTACTTCGTGTCCGGCCAGGGGGAGCGGGCCGAAGGTGGCGATGAGTGAGGTGACGAGGGCGAAGATGGCAATCTCTACGAAGATGGAGGCTCCGGCGGGTGCGCCTAGAAGGAAGAGGCGGCGTAGGTGTTGGTACTCGATACGGCGGGAGGCGCGGTGGCGGAGGCTGTTTAGGAGGCCGTAGTTGTGATTGTGGTCGGCGCGCCAGATGGCGAATAGGAGGACTGCCATTAGGTAGAGACGGGCGAAGCTGGTGGACCAGGACGAGCCGGTGACTCCGTAGGCTGGGATGTTGAGCGTGTGTGCGGCGAGATGCCAGTGGTGGCCGAAGATTAAGAGCCAGTCGCCGGCTGCGTTGACCAGGTTGGCGGAGATGAGGGCGAAGGCTATGGGGCGGCCGTGATGGGCGGCCTGGAGGTAGCGGCGGAGGGCGAAG
The DNA here is from genome assembly GCA_049587035.1 of Acidobacteriaceae bacterium. GTDB lineage: Bacteria > Acidobacteriota > Terriglobia > Terriglobales > Acidobacteriaceae > Granulicella. The sequence goes on from JBAVDD010000225.1 coordinate 5,442, forward strand.
TAGAGCAGCAGCGGGAGGGTGCCGTAGTTCAGGCCCTGCATGGCGGGGACGGCCTGGTCGAGGATGTTGCGGGCGACAGGCAAGTGCAGAAGCAGAACCGGGGTAAAGGCGAAGACGGCGATGAGGAGCGCGGAGAGAGCTACGGCCATGACGATGCCGTGGAGGAGCCAGCGATTGGCTTCGTGCTGCTCTTTGGCGCCGAGGGCCTGGGAGATGAGGGTGTCGAGGCCGAGGAGGACTCCGCCAACGCCAAAGCAGAGGGTGTTGAAGAGGACCTGCGCGAGGGCGGCGGCGGACATGGCTACGGCGGAGTTGGGGAGGTGGCCGAGCATGATGGTGTCGACCAGGGACATGGCGACCCAGCCTAGCTCGCCGGCGATGAGGGGCAGGGCGAGGTGGACGAGCGGGGGGAGCTCGGCGCGGATGTCGCTTGGCCTTATGCGTATAGGGGATCGCATAGGTAAGGGTAGCGCAGGGTCCTGCGCGGACGGCGAAAGTTAAGAGCCGAATTGGGAGCGGGGCGCAGAGGAGGGCTGGGCTGCGGACGATGATCTCTGCTGATGATCTCAGGTATGGTGCGTGAGTGGGAGTCAGGGGATTACCAGCCGCGGGTGCCGGGTGGGCCTTTGAAGGGGCCGGTGACCTGGGAGGTGATCCAGCCACCGTAGAAGTCGCCGGGCTGAGGGGTGACGCGCTCGCCGTCTACGAGGCACTCGTCGACCAGGCTGGCGTAGAAGGCGAGGTGGTTGCGGAGGGGGGCGTAGGGTTGCGCGGGTTGGGAGTAGCTCCAGGCTGCGTCGATGCTCAGGGCGGCGGGGTTTTCGATGTGCAGGGCGGGGTCGAGGGTGAGGTCGATGGTCCAGTAGGTGGCGACGCCTTTGAACTCGCAGAAGCTGGCACGGCGGGTGGAGGGCTTGAGGAGGTGCATGGCGATGTCGGCGGGTGGGATGTAGAAGACGGGGGGGTGGCTGGTTTCGAGGATGCGGTGGGCGCGGGTGGTCTCGGCGAGGAGGATGCCGGCGTGGAGGACGCGGATGTAGCTGTGGGTGGGTTCGAGGCGCGGCGGGCGCGGGTAGTCCCAGGCGGATTCGGCGAGGGAGTGGGTGGTTGCGATCATGGCGTCCCCCTTTCGGGTGTGCGCATTCGATGCGTGCCCTTGAGCTTAGCGTAGGCCTGCCATGAGGTTTGACGGGGATTTTTGCGGGGAGAGTGCATTGGGTGAACGTATTGTGGGGAAAAGGTAAGTGTGGTGAAAGTGCGGTTGGGGGTGGGGCGACGGCAAGTGCAAGTGCAAAGGTTGGTAGCGTGGAGGAGATTGTGGGTGGGTTGAGGGGTCTGGATGGTGGGGTTTGGGGTGATGGTGGGGAGGGGGGCGCGGCGCTGTTTGCTGCGGTTTCCTTGACATCACCCCGCCATTCCGCGATGCTTAATCCTCAGGTGTGATTGACTGGGTTTCATGGGCGTGTGTCCGGAGGGAACTTCGGGAGCAGCGTCGAGTTCCAGTGCTTGCGGTTATGAGCGAGCGAAGATCCCCCAATTTCCAGGGAAGACGCGGCCGGCGAAGTAGTTTGGTGCGTTCGGCGCGCTTGTAGGACGTAGCAGTGATCGTTTTAGGGAACGTTTCAGGTTTGGCAATGCTGGCAGGAAACGGATCGGTCTTTGGCCAGTTTGGCGGCATACCGCTCCTGATGCTGATGTTTGTGGCGATGTATTTTCTGTTGATCGCGCCCAATCAGCGCAAGCAGAAGAAATGGTCGACGATGCTGGCGGCGCTGAAACCGGGCGACCGGGTGACGACCAACGGTGGGATTCGCGGCGTAATCATCACGGTGAAGGACGATGTGCTGATTGTGCGGACGCAGCCGGATGGCGTGAAGCTGGAGTTCGTGAAGAGCTCGGTGGCTGCGGTGACTACGGAAGATGACGGCAGTAAGGCGTCGTAGGCAAGGCGTTGTAAGACAGACGCCCGGATGGGCGCACACGCTCTCGATACAGCTATTCGGTATGCAGGCATTCGGTATTCCAGGAATAAGGAAACAAGACAACAATGGGCAAGAATCTAGCCACTAGAGCAATCTTAATCGTCGCGATCCTGTTGATCTTCGTATATGGAATCTTCGGGATTCCATATGGGGGGTTGAAGCAGTCGCTGGAGCGGCGGATCAATCTGGGACTCGACTTGAAGGGCGGTACGCACCTGGTGTTGGAGGTGCATGTGGCCGAGGCAGTGAACTCGTCGACGGACCGGGATGTGCAGGCGCTGAACACGGCGCTGGCGGATACGGGGGCGACGGCGGCGAAGCTGAGTGTGGCGCACCCGGAGGTGATTACGATCACAGGTGGGTCGCCGACGCAGCAGAGCGCGATTCACGACATCCTGACGGGCAACGAGTATGCGGGTTACGATGTGGCTTCGTCGGGCAACGGCGGCTACACGATGACGCTGAAGGTGTCGGAGATCCGGACGATCGAGTCGCGCGCGCTGGATACGTCGATCGATACGATCCGCGAGCGCGTGAATACGCTGGGCGTGAGTGAGCCGCTGATCGAGAAGTATGGCCTGGGTGACAACGAGATCCTGGTGCAGCTGCCGGGCGTGTCGGATCCGGGGCGGGTGGAGAATATTATCCAGTCGACAGCGAAGCTGGAGATTCATGCCGTGGTGGGGAGCTACGGGAGCCTGGCGGAGGCGCAGCAGGCGAATCCGGGTGGCGTTCCGGCGGAAGATGAACTGCTGAAGGGTTCGAATGGCGCCGGCGGCCCGGACGAGTACTACATGCTGAAACGGCTGGCGATTGTTTCTGGAACGGACTTCCGCGATGCGCAGCCTTCGACCGATGAGAACGGCCGGCCGGACATTACGTTCAACCTGACAACCGAGGCCGGCAACCGCTTTTACAAGTACACGGACGCGAACAAGGGCACGGGCCAGATGGCGATCGTGCTGGACAACCAGGTGCGCGAAGTGGCGGGGATTGAAGGCGCGATCCGCGACCAGGGACGGATTACGGGAGGGTTCACCCAGGACCAGGCTTCTGACCTGAGCCTGATGCTGCGAACGGGTTCGCTGCCGGCTTCGATTACGTATCTGGAAACGCGTACGGTGGGGGCGACGCTGGGCACGGCCAGCATTCATCAGGGTGTGGAGGCGTCGATTGCCGGCCTGGTGGTGGTGCTGATCTTCCTGCTGATCTACTACAAGGGCGCGGGCGTGAACGCGGTTCTGGCGCTGTTGCTGAACCTGCTGATCCTGCTGGGATTCATGGGGTATTCGGGCGCAACGCTTACACTGCCAGGTATCGCAGGCGTCATTTTGACGATCGGTATGGGCGTGGACTCGAACGTGCTGATCTTCGAGCGCATACGTGAAGAGTTGAGGCTGGGCAAGACGGCCGCAGCGGCGGTGCAGGATGGATTCGCGCATGCGTGGACGACCATCTTCGATACGCACGTCACAACGATTGTGTCGGCGGCCATCCTGTTCCTGTTTGGCACGGGGCCGGTGAAGGGCTTTGCGGTCACGCTGACGATCGGTCTGGCAGCCAACATCTTTACGGCGGTGTTTGTGTCGCGCACGATCTTCGACTACCTGCTGACGAAGAAGGAACGCGGCACAGCAGAACTTTCGGTCTAAGAAGCTAACAGCTAAGAGCAAGAGTAACGAGCTTGCATTGCAGGCGAAGGAAAGAAAAACGTGGAACTGTTTCGGAGCTCTAACATCGATTGGCTGGGGAAGAAATGGTACTTCCTCTGCTTCAGCTTGATCTTCTCCATCTCCGGCCTGTGCAGCATCTTCTTCTGGCATGGGATTCCGACAGGCGTGGACTTCAAGGGCGGAACTGACATCACTGTGCAGTTCGACAGCGTGCCGCAGGAGAATGACATCCGCAAGGCGCTGGATGCGGCGCACATTAAGGATTGGACGATCCAGCGGATTTCGGACGTTGGTGGCGGAGCTTTGGGCAACAAGGAGATCATCTCGCTGCCACTGTCGACCGCGCAGGACACGGCGCATGACCAGGGGCGCTCGGAGGTGGAGAACGCGCTGAATGCGGGGTATCACGACTCTGGCTTCAGCGTGCAGCAGGTGGACATTGTGGGCCCGACGGCGGGCAAGCAGCTGACCCATGAGGCCGAGCTGGCGACACTGTATTCGCTGCTAGGCATGCTGGTGTACCTGTGGTTCCGGTTTGAGCTGATCTATGGCGTGGCCGCTGTGGTGGCGGTGTTCCATGACACGCTGATTACGATTGGATTTTTCTCGCTGACGAACCAGGAGATTACGCTGACGGTGGTGGCGGCGATCCTGACGCTTGTGGGTTACTCGATGAATGACACGATTGTTGTTTTCGATCGCATTCGCGAGAACCTGGCGATGAACCGGCGAGACAAGCTGGCGGACCTGGTGAATCGCAGCATCAATCAGACGCTGAGCCGAACCGTGATTTCTTCGGGCCTGACGTTCATGACGGTGCTCTGCCTGTTTGTGTTTGGCGGCGAGGTGTTGCGCGGATTCTCGTTTGCGCTGGTGGTGGGCATCACGATCGGAACGTATTCGTCGATTGCGGTGGCCGCACCGATGCTGGTGGCGTACCAGGAGTGGCGAGCGAAGAAGGCGCCGACGGGCAAGCGAGTTGCATTGCCAGCGGCTAAAGGCGTCCGCCGCTAGAGCGGACAAACTTGCACTACTTTCGAGGCGATTTCCTTATTTTGAACAAATTGAGGTAGGATGGGCTGCACGACGCGGCATCATAAACTCTGGTTCAATGCATCCGAAGAGATGGCGGGCAGTTGACGCCAGGGCGTCGCAGTTTTTTCTTTCGAAAAGACTGTGGCGTATCGGGAACAATTTGAGTTAACGCGGTGTCTAAAAGCCCATAGGTCTCCCTCGCGGGAACGAGGTCGCTTAAATGTTCGAAGACTCTTTAATGGAATCCGGCGGTAAGCTCAAGACGAAGTCCAAGTACTGGATGATAGCGACGTTTGTCGCTAACGGCATGATCATTGGACTGATGGTTTTGATCCCGCTTCTCTATCCGGAAGCCTTGCCGCACAACTCGCTGACGGCATCGCTCACAGCTCCTCCGCCACCACCACCACCACCGCCCCCACCACCCCCGCC
>JBAVDD010000226.1:0-2911 GCA_049587035.1 Acidobacteriaceae bacterium
CACCGGCGACGCACCCTCCTCCGCGCTCCACGCCATCGCCTCCGCCTTCCCCTCCGAGTCCATCCTGGTAGCCTGCGCCGCCTGCCCCGAAGACACCACCCCCTGGCCCTCCCTCGAAGTCATTCCCTACACCAGCACCCGCTCCGACATCGGCTGGATCCTCGCCACCGGCGACTACGCCGCGGCCTCGCATCTCGCCCTCGAGCACAACGCCCGCGCCGTTATCCTCCTCGGCGGCGACACCGCTGCTCTCTCCGTGCCCAACGCCATCAACCCCACCCTCCTGCGCAGCCTCATCGACTGCATGCGCAGCAAAGACATCGACCTCGTCTTACCGCGCTTCTCCCTCGGTCCGAACGACGCCCTCGTCAACTCCGCTCTCCTCTACCCCCTCTCTCGCGCCCTCTTCGGCGCCGACATCCACTTCCCCCTCCCCATCGACGCCGCCATCTCCGCGCGCATGGCCCAGCGCCTCGCCACAAACACCCAGCGCCTCGTCGCCCTCAATCAAGGTTCCTCTCTCCTCTGGCCCGTCGCCGAAGCCGCAGCCGCCGGCTTTTCCGTCCGCGAAGTCTCTGCCGCCGGCTCCACACCGCCCACGCCACCACCGCCCCAAACCCAGACCGACTTCAACGCCCTCTTCGCCTCCGTCGCAGGCTCACTCTTCGCAGACATCGAAGCCAAGGCCACCTTCTGGCAGCGCGCCCGCGGCCTCTCCATCCCTCCTCCCCGTGCGGCATCGCCTCCTCCCATCACCGAGATCGCTGCCTCGCCCGAAATTCACGACATGATCGAGACCTTCCGCATCGCCCAGGACAACCTCCAGGAGATCTGGGGTCTCGTCCTCCCGCCACAATCGCGTCTCGTCCTCAAGAAGCTCTCCCTGCTCTCTCCCGACGCCTTCACCATGGAGCCCGACCTCTGGGCGCGCATCGTCTACGACTTCGCCCTGGCCTTCCATCTCCGCACCCTCAACCGTAATCACCTCCTCGGCGCCATGACGCCCCTCTACCTCGCCTGGGTCGCCTCCTACCTTCGCTTCGTAGCCGACGACTCCACCCGTGCCGCTCACGCCATCGAGCTCACCGCCTCCGCCTTCGAAACCGAAAAATCCTATATCGTCTCCCGCTGGCGCTGGCCCGACCGCTTCAACCCTTGATCGCCCACCAATTGTCATCCTTCGCCGAATGCGGAGGATCTGCCTCTATCTTTTGCCATTGCTTCTGATTAGCCGAAAGGAACCAGCCATGGGACATCAAATGGGTCAGCAAATTGAATCCGCTCTCCGTCAGTCCATTCACCGCATCGTCCTTGTGCTCGCCGGCTTCCTTCCGGGAATCCTCGCCTTCCTGCTCGCCGTCATCGTCTTCGCGCTCATCGGCTGGGCGCTCTCCGCCCTCCTCCGCCGCCTGCTCACCGCCGCCCGCTTCGACCAGCGCCTGGCATCCCGCATCGTCCAGGGTCCCTCGGCCATCCTCTCTGACTGGTCCCCTTCCAACTCCCCCACCGTCCTCGCCGCCCGCATCACTTTCTGGGTCTTCGTCCTCGCCGGCATCGCCATCGGCATCTCCGCATTCGACGCCTCCTACGCCGGCGACTCGCGCTACTCCATCTTCCTTCTCCCCTATGTCGCCCGCATCACCGGAGCCATCCTCATCCTTCTCATCGGGACCCTCCTGGCCCGCTTCCTCGCTCGCTCCGTCCTCATCGGAGCCGTCAACGCCCAACTCCAGTACGCCCGCTTCCTCTCCCTCGGCATCAAGTGGCTAGTCCTGGTCCTCACCGCCGCCATGGCCCTCGACCACCTGCAAATTGGCGGCACAGTCGTAGAACTGGCCTTCGGCATCCTCTTCGGCGGCATCGTCCTCACCCTGGCCCTCGCCATCGGCCTCGGCTCCCGAGACCTGGTCAGCCGCTCCATCGAAAAAAACATGGACAAAAGTCCCGCCCCGCGCCCAACCGAAGTCCCCACCCGATCCGACACCGACACTCCCCCACGCCTCCGCCACTTCTAACCCCTCTCCGAATAAGTCCACGCTTTGAAAGGGAGGGACGCTAGTCCCGCCGTAAGTCAAGCTATTACAGGGCCGCTTTACAGGATCCGGAAAAATGACCGTATTCTTAGCGGCATGCGTTTACGCGTGCCATAAGTGCTGCATTTCCTTTGCAGCTTTAGCCGCTGTGGGGATGCAACAACTTGTTGAGACTCTCCCCAAAGGGGTTCCCTATAGCCTTAGCCGTCGCGCCCCTCCAAAAGTTCAAGCCAACCCCTCCCCGAGACAGCCCCAGACCCCAATTTCTGCACCGAGGTCTTCTTCATCTTCTTCGCGACACTTTTTCGGCAATCTGGTGTTTCCAATAACAGGAAGCTCCGCGCACCATGCACTCAGTTCCTTTGGCCCGCATCAGATCACCTGAGGCACCGGGCCGCCAGTCAGGAGTAACACATGCGTCGTTTCAAATATCTCGCACTCCTCTTCGTCGTCGGTTTCTTAGCTGCGGCGTCAACCCCCTCCGCGCAAGCACAGGTCTACTACGGCGGCGGATACAGCGGCGGTTACGGCGGCGCTTATCAAGAAGCCCCGCCCGTCTGCGAATACGGCTACTACAACTACGCTCCCTATGCCTGCGCCCCCTACGGCTACTACGGCTCGCAGTGGTTTAACAATGGCATCTTCCTGGGCGTCGGCCCCTGGTACGGTTGGGGATGGGGCCACGGCTACGGCCGCGGCTACGGCGGATATGGCTATCGCGGCGGATATGGCTATCGCGGCGGTTACGGCTATCGTGGCGGCTACGGTGGTCGCGTAGGCTACGGCTACCGCGGAGGCTACGGCGGTCGTGGCTACGGCGGCGGCGGATTCCGCGGTAACGCTGGCTATCGCGGCGGCGGTGGCAGCTTCCGCGGAGG
>JBAVDD010000227.1:0-8954 GCA_049587035.1 Acidobacteriaceae bacterium
CTGTGCAGGTGCTCGATATTTATGCGGCCAGCGAGCAGCCGATTGAGGGTGTTACGGGTGAGGCGCTGGCGGCGGCGATTCGGGAGAAGAATGGCGGGCGCGTGATGTATGCGGCGTCGATGGCGGAGGCTGTGGAGCGGTTGGTGGAGGATGCTCGGCCGGGGGAGATGATTTTGACGCTCGGTGCGGGGAGCGTGTCGCAAGCAGGGCCGATGCTGCTGGAGGCGTTGAAGGAGAAGCAGGGATGACATGGAAGAAGCGATGGGCTGCCGCGTTGGTGATTGCGTCTGTGGTGATGTTTGGGCGGGTGCGAGTGGCGGCGGGGCAGAGTGCGCCACAGACGATGCAGCCGATGGCGGCGGATGCTGATCCTAGCTTTGCCGTGGCGACGATCAAGCCCAGCACACCGAACGAGGTGGTCTCGAGCATACCTCCGGTGGGTTATCGAACCGTGCTGCCGATGATTACGGTGCTGAAGTTGGTGAGCTTCGCTTATGACGTGCATAACGAACAAGTGGTGGATGCGCCGCAGTGGATTGGGTCGGAGAAGTTTGATTTTGTTGGGGTGTCCGACACGCCGGGAAGGCCTGATGTGAAGCAGCTGAAGACCATGTTGCAGAAGGTGCTGGTGGACCGATTCCAGTTGAAGTTTCATTGGGAGAAACGGGAGATGTCGGCTTATGCGTTGGTGTTAGGAAAGAAGGGAGCGCGGCTTAGTCGAAGCAAAGGAGACCCGCGTGGAATGCCGACATTCTTCATCAAGGCGAACGGTTCGGCCTCACAAACGTTGACGGCGAAGAACGTGGGGGTGACGGAGTTGGCTCACATGCTGCAGTCCAATGTGCTGGATCGGCCGGTGGTGGACCAGACAGGGCTGCAGGGTACGTACGACTTCGTTCTGACGTGGGCTCCGGATGATTCGCAGTTTATCCAGGACGGCGCAAGGGCTGCGGGGGCGAGTGGGGAGTCCGATGTTCCGGGGATTTTTACGGCGATGCAGGAGCAGTTGGGACTGAAGCTGAGCGCGGAGAAGACGATCGTGCCGGTGATGGTGGTTGATCGGGTGGAGCAGCCTTCGCCGAATTAGACCCTGCGCGGACGGCGGTGGTCAAGGACGCGCATGGGGGAAGCTCTGCTGGTGGCCGGAATTGGGAATGGAGTGTTCCTGATGCGATACCCCGGAGCGGAGTGTTGCGGCGGGGTGCGTGAGGGGCCGTTATAGTTGTTGGAACGGCGATTCTTCCGCGGCCTTGCTCAGGGCCAGGCGGAGATGAAGTTGAAGATGGGTTCGAAGCGGGGGTCCGGGTTTGGTTCCGGATCGGGCTCGGCGGTGCTGACGGCGCCGGAGGAGAGCTACGCTTCGGAGAGTGGGGCGGAGAATGGGGCGCGGGGATCGCGACGAGGGCCGGCTCCCGCAGGGGCTTATCAGCGTGGGTTTGGTGGGGATCGTTATGAGGGTTCGGATGCAGCGAGTGCGGCTGCTTATGATGAGCCGGAGTATGTGCCGCGGCGCGGCGGCAAGCTGAAGTTTCGGTTTCGGGGAATACCGCGCAGCGTGGGCGGGCGGATTGTGTTTGGGGTGGTGGTGTTTGTGTTGCTGGGTGCGGTGGCGGTGGCCGTGGCTGGGACTCGTTATTACTTGATGCATGACTCGCGGTTTGTGGTGGCTAGTTCCGACGATGTGCAGATTACGGGGGCGGAGCACCTGACGCGCGATCAGGTGCTGACCGTGTTTGGAGCTGACCTGGAGCGGAATATCTTTCGCGTTCCGATGGCCGAGCGGCAGGCTGACCTGGAGCGGTTGCCGTGGGTGGCGCACGCCACGTTGATGCGGCTGCTGCCGGATACGCTGCGGGTGCAGATTACGGAGCGGACGCCGGTGGCGTTTGTGCGGCAGGGAACCCAGATCGGGCTGGTGGATGGGAGTGGCGTGCTGCTGGATATGCCGCCGGATGCGGCGGGTGATCCGCACTACTCGTTCCCGGTGCTGACGGGTTTGTCGGCGCAACAGACGATGGAGGATCGGGCTACGCGGGTGACGGTGTACCAGCGGTTTATGAAGGACTTGGACAGCACTGGCCAGCACCTGACGGACTCTGTGAGCGAGGTGGATGTCTCGGACCCGGAAGATGTGAAGGCGCTGATCACGTCGGGGAGCTCGGACATTCTGGTGCACTTTGGGCAGGAACAGTTTTTGAAGCGCTACCAGGAGTTTGAGCAGCATGTAGCGGAGTGGAAGCTGCAGTATCCGAAGCTGGCTTCCGCGGACATGCGCTATGAAGGGCAGATTGTGCTGGAGATGCAGGGCGATGGAGATGCGGTGGCCGCGGGTGACCATGCTACGGTTGCGGCGGTTTCGGCTCCTCAGGTGGTGACGCCCGCAGTAAGACCAGCGGCGAAGGCTGCGAGGCCGGTGGCGACTGCCAAGGCAGCTCCGCCAAAGCTGGTCGCAACAATGAAGAAGCCGGTTGCGGTGAAGGTCGTATCGGCGACGCATAGGACGATCGTGAAGCGGCCGGTTGCTCAGCGACCTGCTGCGAAGAAGCTGGTTGTGAAGGGCAAGGCGGGTTCTGGCTTGGACGCAGCGAATGCGAAGGTGTTTGCGCGGCTGGCGGCGGAGCATCGAGCGGCGTTGGCTAAAGAACATAAGGCGGCGATGGCGCGGGCGGAGAAGAGCGGTCGAGCTCGCGGCCACGATGGAGTGACTCCATGAATACGAAGATGGAAAATCTGATTACCGTGCTGGATGCGGGGAGTTCGAAGAGCTGCGTGCTGGTGGCGGAGTTGCTGGATGGCGTGCTGCGGTATCGCGGACACGGCGTGGAGGCTTCGCGCGGGATGCGGCGGGGCGTGATCTCCGATTTAGGACCAGCCGCGAAGGCGATCAATACGGCGGCGCTGACGGCAGAGAAGAGTGCGAAGGCTCCGATTGAGACGGCGGTGGTGGGCATTGGCGGGCCACATGTGCGGGGAATGAACTCGCAGGGCGGCATCAGCATGGGCAGCCGGATGAAGGAGATTACGCGCGAGGATGTGCGGAGTGCGATTGATCGCGCGCGCAGCGTGGGGCTGGCGCCGGATCGCGAGGTGCTGCATTTGCTGCCGCAGCAATTTATTTTGGACGACCAGAGCGGGATTCATGATCCGGTGGGGATGGTGGGGAATCGGCTGGAGGTTTGTTTGCACCTTTCTACTTGCTCGGGAAGTGCCGCGCAGAGCGTTGTGACTTGCGCGAACCGCGCGGGGCTGGAAGTGGTGGATACGGTGTTTGAGGGGATTGCGGCGGCGGAGGCGGTGCTGTCTGCGGATGAGCGCGAACTGGGCGTTTGCGTGGTGGATATTGGCGCTAGTTCCACCGAACTCGTCGTGTTTTTTGAAGGAAGCGTGGCGCATACGGCGGTGCTGCCGATTGGCGGCGACCACTTTACGAATGATCTTGCCGTAGGGCTGCATGTGAGTGTGGAAGAGGCTGAGCAGCTGAAGCGGATGTATGGGAACTGCGTGGTGACGTCGATTCCGCAGCTGAATGAGATTGAGATTGGGAGTGATTTAGCGGTTGGCGGGCACTCGGCGCGGATGGTAAGGCAGCGGTTTTTGGCGGAGATTCTGGAGCCGCGGGCGCGGGAGTTGCTGACAATGCTGCGCGATAATCTGCGCAATGGCGGCGTGCTGGAGGCAATGGGCGCGGGGTGCGTGTTTACCGGCGGCGGTGCGCACCTGGTGGGCTTCCTGGATAACGCTGAGAGTTTGCTGCGGGTGCCGGCGCGGATTGGGTATCCGGTGCCTCTGAGCCGGATGCCTCCGGAGCTCGCGAAGCCGGAGTTTTCGGTGGCGATTGGGATGCTGCTATACACGCACAGGACCCAGGTGCGCAAGGCTAGTGAAGAGCAGGGGCTGGCGCAGAAGTTGAAGTCGATCTTTGCCGGGAGTTTTTAGGGCGGTTTGACTGCGGTTGGAGGCACTGGAGACGGTAGACTGGTTGATATGAGATTTTGCAAAAACTTGGCAGTTGTTCTCTTGGGATTTTCAGGACTTTCAGGACTTGGGTATGCCACAGCGGCACATGCCCAGGTGGGTGTGTACGTGGGATATCAGGCGACGGGGTTGAGCGGGATTACTTGCTTCGATCCGCAGAATGCTTGTTCCAGCGCAAATGGCAAGGTGAACCCTGCTGGCATTCAGGCTGGCGTGTACTACGACTTCCGCAATATCGGGCCGATGCGGCTGGGCCTGGATTTTCGCGGCGGCACGATGCATGGGAACAAGTCGGCGACGAGCTCCGCTGGTGGCAATGACACGACGGGGTTGGACAACGCGCTGGTGGGTGTGAGGGGGTCGTTTCATACGCACATCTCGTGGCTGAACCCGTATGTGCAGGTTTCGGGCGGATATGCGCGAAGCAATGCGACGCTGCCGATCTATACGGGCCTGGTTACGACGACGCCTTTGCCCCGGACTGAAGATAATTTTTTCATGTATGAAGGGTTTGTGGGCCTGACGATTCACATCTTCCCGATGATCGATCTACGGCCGGTTGAGCTGGGGATTGGCAATATGAACCGGTTTGGCAGCAGTTCGACGGAGGATGGGCCGAGCTCGATTGGCGTGAAGTCGATTGGTGCGTCGTTTGTGTTCCATCTGCCGTCGTCCCAGTAGCGGTGAAGACTGGTAACCGAAGTTGGTGCACGATGGAATTCGAGCATGCCATTTCTGGATTCGCCATGCAGAATGAAGAGAAGTGATTCGCAAACGTCCAAGGAGAAACGCCCATGTCTGACCTGCCGGAAGACCCGCTTGGCGTGAAGCAGCAAGATTCGCTGAGGATTCAGTATCACGAAGAGACGCGGCGGAATGCGCGGATCAAGGTGATTGGTGTGGGTGGTGGCGGCAACAACGCGATCAACCGGATGATCGAAGCGAATCTCGAGGGCGTGGAGTTTATCGCGGCGAACACAGATGTGCAGGCGCTGGAGGGCTCGCATGCTCCGGTGAAGCTGCAGTTGGGTGTGAAGCTTACGAGCGGGCTGGGCGCAGGCGCGAATCCGGATGTAGGACGGCGCGCGGCGCTGGAAGATTCGGACAAGATCATTGAGGCGCTGGAAGGCGCGGACATGGTGTTTGTGACGGCAGGCCTGGGTGGAGGCACTGGGACAGGTGCGGCTCCAGTGATTGCGTCGCTGGCCAGCGAGATGGGCGCGTTGACGATTGCGGTGGTGACGCGACCGTTTGCGTTCGAGGGCAAGCGCCGTTCGATGCAGGCCGAGCGTGGACTACAGGAGCTGCTGGAGTCCGTCGATACGCTGATTGTGATTCCGAATGACAAGCTGCTGACGACGGCCAAGGATGCGGGATTCTTTGAGAGCTTCCGCATTGCCGATGACATTCTGCGCCAGGGTGTGCAAGGGATCTCGGACATTATTACGATTCCAGGCGTGATCAATCGCGACTTCGCGGATGTGAAGACGACGATGGCGGGGATGGGCTACTCGGTGATGGGAACGGCGGTGCGGTCGGGTGAGAATCGCGCGCGCGAGGCAGCGATGGCTGCGATTGCGTCGCCGCTGCTGGAGGCTGGGGCGATTGACGGAGCGCGCGGCATCCTTATCAACATTACGGGCTCGAGCAATCTGAAGCTGAGCGAGGTCATTGAGGCCTCGTCGATTATTCAGCAGGCTGCGCATGAGGACGCGAATATTATCTTCGGCGCGGTGCGCGACGAGTCGCTGGGTGATGAGGTGAAGTTCACCGTGATTGCGACGGGGTTTCGGGAGGCGATGCCGGCGCGGCGGGAGCGAATGATGGCCGCGTCCGCGCTGCCGACGGCGCACCACGAGATTGTTCCACCGCGGATTGTTTCGCGGCCACTGGTGCCGCGGTTTCCGCGAGACGAGGGTCATTCGGAAGCAGAGGCGCAGCCGGTCATCTTCGGATCGCAGGCTGCGAGGCCGACGATTCGGTTTGCGAGTGAGCACGAGGTGGAAGAGGCGTTGGGATCCGGTCCGGTGCCGACAGTCTCCAACGGGGTGCCTGTGGCTGAGGCGCCGGTGCAGCGGCCGTCGTATCCCGTGTCCTCGTACTATGAGACGGCGCGGCAACAGGCGTGGCATGAGCCAGCGCCGCGGGTTGAGTATGCGCCGATTCCTGACGAGAACTTTGAGCCTGACGCGCCGGCGACTCATGTAGGGGTAGTGCCGGAGGCAAGGGCGGCTTCAGCGGAGGTCACGCCGGCGACGGTTCCGGTTGTGGTTCCGGTCGTCGTGGAGCATATTCCTGAGGTTGTGACCGCGAGTGCGATGGAGACCGCGCAGACGGCTGTGGAGAGACACGAAGCAGGTGTACATGGCGTAGAGGGACATAGCGCCGGGGGATATGGCGCTGCGCACGAAGGCCCTGCTGCTACACAATCCAATCCCGAACTTGTCGCGGTGCGGGCTTCTGTGTTCGATGACGATTTTTTCCGTAAGCCAAAGGATGAAACGGCAGCGAAGCCTGGGGAGGATCCCGCGGCGAAGCCGTGGCCGGATGCTAGGGTTCCGTCGTTTGCAGGATATGCGGGCGAGACGCCGGCGGACAACGACGAGCTGGATATACCGGCGTTTTTGCGACGCAAGCAGTAGCGGGTTGCAGCCAGGACAGGCCGGTCGACGGGGCCCGGAAGAAACGTGGAAGCAACGATAGAACGAACGTTCGATACGACCAACCTTAGAGAAGAGAGTCGATGAGAAGGAAGATTTCAGGATTAGCGATGGTGTTGCTGTTGCTTGCGAGCGTGCTGAGCGCGCAGGCGACGGTGACTGCTGCTCACCGCAGGCACAGGCGGGTGGTGGCAACGACGTCGCATCGGCATGTGGTGCATCGCAGCGGACGGACGCCTCGGGTTGCGTATGTGCACCATGCGGCCGCGCGCAGGTCTAGACACGGACGGGTTGAGTTGGTGCGCGTGCGAGGCCGGCGGAGGCGCTTTCATTATTACGGGGAACGGTTTACCGCCAGCAGCTTTGCCGATGTCACTAATTTGACGGCGGGAGATGTTGCGGCGGGCGAGGACCCGGTGGTGCGGGCGGCGGCGATTGAGGCACTCGGAAACATGAATGGGACTGTGCTGGCGATCGATCCTTCGGACGGACGCATTCTAGCGATGGTGAATCAGAAGCTGGCGCTGAGCGCGGGTGCTGAGCCCTGCTCGACCATTAAAGTAGCCGTGGCGCTGGCCGCGTTGAAAGAAGGCCTGGTGAAGGCGGACACGCCGGTGAACCTGGGGGGACACTACTCGGTGGACCTTACGCATGCGCTGGCGCGATCGATTAATTTGTACTTCGAGGTGCTGGGGCGCACGATGGGCTTTGAGCGCGTGAAGCACTATGCAAATGAGTTCGGGCTGGGTGAGCTGGCAGGGTACGACATTCCGGGGGAACACCTGGGCGTGTATCCGGATAAGGTGCTGCCGGCGGCCGATGGCGGGGTCGGACGGATGTGTTCGTTTGGCGAGAGCATTAGCATGACGCCGCTGCAGCTGGGTGCGCTGGTGAGCGCAATTGCCAATGGCGGGACGCTGTATTACCTGCAGCATCCGACCACGCAGGCAGAGGTTGCGAACTTCCAGCCGAGGGTGAAGCGGATTCTGGATATCAAGGAAGTGATTCCGCAGATTATGCCTGGGATGGCGGGTGCGGTGGACTTCTCCAATGGTACGGCGCGGTCGCTGCGGACAAACTTTGAGCAGTTCCCGGTGTTTGGGAAGACGGGTACGTGCTCGGATAACGGGACGCGGTTTGGCTGGTTTGTGAGCTATGGCGATGCTCCGACTGGACGGATTGTGACGGTGATCTTCCTGGAAGGCGGCAGGGCGACGTTTGGACCCAAGGCCGCAGAGTTGACTGGTGAGTTTTACCGCGCGATGTATGACCGGAACTACTTCATCCAGTCGAAGACCGAGACCACGACGGCTTCGGTAGGGCACGGCGCCGGCGCGCGATAGCTGATTGCATTCTGCGAGCTGATTGCATTCTGCGAGGTTTGCTGGAACGATTGCATCCTAAGGGATGAGGCAGTGGCTCGCGATGAAGATTCTGACAGCGGAAGAGATGGGTGCGGTGGACCGGCGGTCGGTGGAGACCGGCGTTCCGGTTTGGACACTGATGCAGCATGCGGGCGATGCGGTGGCACGGTTTTGCCTGCGGCGATTTGAGGGCGGCGGACTGGTCGTGGTGCTCGCAGGCAAGGGAAACAATGGCGGGGATGGGATGGTGGCGGCGCGATGTTTAGCTGAGGCTGGACGGCGGGTGCGCGTGGCGTTGCTGGGTGAGGTTGCGGAGATGAAGGGGGATGCGTTGTCCGCATTGACAGCGGCGAAGGCTCAGGCCGGTGTGGAGCTTCGCGAGATCAAGGATGATGAGGGTTTGCGGAAAGCGCTCGAAGATGCGGAGTTAGTGATTGATGCGGTGGTGGGGACGGGTTTCAAGCCGCCGCTGCGTGGTTTAGCCGCGGCGGCACGGGATTTGCTGGAGGCGAGTAAGGTTGAGGTTGTGGCGGTCGATCTGCCGAGTGGGTGGGATGCGGATTCAAGAGAGATGAAAGCTGAGGGGGCATTTCGGGCTGATGCGGTGGTGACCTTCGCGGCTCCGAAGGTGGCGCACGTTTTTGGTCACCTGACGGTGGGAAAGGCGTTTGGGCCAGTGGTGGTGGCTGAGATTGGAACGCCTGAGGCGGCGATTGTGTCGTCGAGTGGCCTTACGTGGGGTGGGAGCTCGAAGACTGTGGCGGAGAGGCCGCGCGCGACTAATGGGAACAAGGGGCGGCTGGGGCATGTGTTGCTGGTGGGAGGGGCGTTTGGAAAGGCGGGTGCGCCCTCGATGGCGTGCGTGGCGGCGATGCGCGCGGGTGCGGGGCTGGTGACGGCTGCGGTGCCGCGGGAGATTTTGCCCATTGTTGCCGCGGTTGCGCCGGAGTTGATG
>JBAVDD010000228.1:0-2225 GCA_049587035.1 Acidobacteriaceae bacterium
GGCGAGGAGCCCAACATGCTAGAACTCCACTAGGCATCCAATCAACGGCAGCCCGGAGCAGCGACCCTGAAACGCCCACCCAAAAGCCCGAAGGTCAAAAAGCCGCGCCCAACCCCGCGAGCCAAACCCTCGCCGCTCGCGCAGGACTTCCACCCGATCACCGCCGAATGGTTCCGCTCCACCTTCGCCGAGATCACCGCACCGCAGCGCGAAGGCTGGCCAGCCATCGCCCGCGGCGACTCGACCCTCATCCTCGCACCCACCGGAACCGGCAAGACCCTAACCGCCTTCCTCTGGTGCCTCGACCGCCTCATCTTCCGCACCGGCCCCACAACGCCCGGCACAAAGGTCCTCTACATCTCCCCCCTCAAGGCCCTCGCCGTAGACGTAGAGCGCAACCTCCAGGCCCCGCTAGCGGGCATCACAGCCCTCGCCGCCCAGAACCAAACCCCCACCCACCCCCCGAGTATCAGCATCCGAACAGGCGACACAAAACCCAATGAACGCGCGCGTTTCAAGCGAAATCCGGGCGAAATTCTCATCACCACACCCGAATCGCTCTACCTTCTTCTAACCTCCGGATCAGCCGAAGCCCTTCGCTCCATCGAGACCGTCATCATCGACGAGATCCACGCTCTAGTTCCCACCAAGCGCGGAGCTCACCTCATGCTCTCGCTCGAACGCCTCGAAGCCCTCTGCAACCATCCCATTCAGCGCATAGGCCTAAGCGCCACACAGCGCCCGCTCGACGAAGTAGCCCGCTTCCTCGGCGGAGCAAAGCCAAACCCCAACCTCACAGCCAATCAGGAGATCATCACAACCTTCCGTCCAGTAACCATCGTCAACGCAGGAGCACGCAAGCAGCTCAACCTCAGCGTCCAGGTCTCGGTAGAAGACCTGGCAACGCTGGGCCCAATCGATCCTCCGCCAAACGATCCCGACACGCCCAAGCCCCGCCAAACCAGCATCTGGCAATCCATCCATCCGCGTTTGGTGGAGATCATCCGCAGCCGCACCTCAACCCTCATCTTCGTCAACAACCGCCGCACAGCTGAGCGTCTCGCCGGATCCATCAACGAGTACGCCGGCGAACCTCTCGCCCGCGCCCACCACGGTTCCTTAGCCGCGGCGCAGCGCACCGAGATCGAGCAGCTCCTCAAGGACGGCCAGCTCCGAGCCATCGTCTGCACCTCTTCCCTCGAACTAGGCATCGACATGGGCGCCATCGACATGGTCATCCAGATCGAAGCCCCACCAAGCGTAGCCAGCGCCCTCCAACGCATCGGCCGCGCTGGCCACCAAGTCGGAGCGCCTTCCACCGGCATCATCTTCCCCAAGTACCGCGCAGACCTCCTTGCCTGCGCCGCAGCCACGCAAGCCATGCACGCAGGTCTGGTCGAGTCCACCCGCTTCCTCCGCAACCCCCTCGACATCCTAGCCCAGCAGATCGTAGCCATCGTCGCGCACCCTCCACTGCCCGGCTCACTTCCCACCGACGACACCTCACCCGGAATCTCCCACGCCGCGCTCCTCTCCCTCGTCCGCAGCTCCGCTCCCTTCGCCACGCTCAGTACCAACGCCTTCAACGGCGTTCTCGACATGCTCTCCGGCCTCTATCCCTCCGACGAGTTCGCCGAACTCCGCCCTCGCATCACCTGGGACCGCACCAACCACTGGCTCACACCGCGCCAGGGCTCCAAGCGCATCGCCATCCTCAACGGAGGAACCATCCCCGACCGCGGCCTCTACGGCGTCTTCCTCGCCAACAGCCCCAAACCCGTCCGCATCGGCGAGCTGGACGAGGAGATGGTCTTCGAGGCCCGCGCTGGCGAGGTCTTCCTCCTGGGCGCCTCCTCCTGGCGCATCGATCAGATCACCCATGACCAAGTCCTCGTCACACCCGCTCCAGGCCAACCCGGCAAGCTCCCCTTCTGGCACGGTGACCGCCCTGGTCGCCCCATAGAGTTCGGCCGCCTCATCGGACAGCTGGTCCGCGAGCTCCGCTCCATGTCCAAAGGAGCAGCCATAGCCAAGCTAACCCGCGAGCACGACCTCGACGTCCAGGCCGCCGAGAACGTCCTGCGCTACATCACCGACCAGGAGCTAGCCGCCCACACAGTCCCCGACGACCGCACCATCCTCATCGAGCGCGTCCGCGACGAGTTGGGCGACTGGCGAGTCTGCGTCCTGACCCCCTTCGGCAGCCGCGTCCACGCCCCCTGGGC
>JBAVDD010000229.1:0-3990 GCA_049587035.1 Acidobacteriaceae bacterium
ATCCAGGTTCGCAAGCTTGCGTCGCCATGGAAACTCGAGATGTTGCGGAAAACCTTCACAAACACTTCCTGCGTCACGTCGGCAGCGTCGGCAGGATCGCGCAGGCTGCGCGCAATCAGGGAGTAGATCGGGTGGCTATATTGCGCTAGCAGCAGAGCGAACGCCTGCTCAGAGCCAGCCTTCAGCTCCGCAACCAGCTCCTGCTCCTCCGCCCGAATTCCGATCGCGCTAGCTAGATCGCTCATCACTATCCCCGCCTGTGGCCGACATGCCGGACCCCAGGAATGAGTACTAAAGTAGGCGTTCCATCATTTGTCTGTCCAGCAACACAATCACTTTCCCTTGTTAATCTGAGACCAGACGCGCGGAAACCTGCCATTTCATACGGGCAAATTCCTCCCGTTCTACCCAGTTAGACACCGTGCCGGACAGCTTTGTTCCGATCCTCGCGGTTGACTTGCCAGCGCGCATCCGGGAGAATAAGAGAGTCCTTCCTGGAGAGTGGGCCTGTGGCGCAGCTGGGAGCGCGCTTCCATGGCATGGAAGAGGTCATCGGTTCGATCCCGATCAGGTCCACCAAATCATTTCAACAAGTTAGACGGTAACTTCCGGGAGCTTTCGCGGTATTCGCGGGAGCAAACCGTACCGCTCCGTTTCTGACTGCTCCATGGAAGAGCTCTTCGGCTTCCGATCCAACGAGACATCGAGCGCACGGCGCCGCGCGGCACGCTTCTTCATACCCGCCTAAGCGTAGACCTTCATCGTCAGCAACGAACCTATCCCATTCCTCCTATCGACTACTGCTTCTTAGCACCAGTCTCCAGTGCCCCAGTCTCCTTAGCCCCAGCCCCCGCGGCTGCCACAACCAACTTGCGCAGGGAATGCAAGAAAGTAAACCGCACCAGGGCTGAGGGCTGCTCGGCGGCATCCAGTACGGCCATTTGCTGCGCCTCCCATCCGGCTGGCGGCGCAGTATGCGTCTCCATGTAATTCAGCGCAGAGAGACCCACTTCAGCCAGCTCGCCCAACTGCTCCGCGCGCATGCTTG
Source organism: Acidobacteriaceae bacterium (assembly GCA_049587035.1). Taxonomy (GTDB): domain Bacteria; phylum Acidobacteriota; class Terriglobia; order Terriglobales; family Acidobacteriaceae; genus Granulicella. The sequence goes on from JBAVDD010000229.1 coordinate 1,049, forward strand.
CATCGCTTAGTCGCGGCGTTTTCTGCACGTCCTCAAGCAGGCGCGGCTCAGCAGCCTCCCAGGAGAGAAACCGTTGCCGCAGCCGTCGCCTTGCGGCCGCAGCAGACGGAGTCGCTCCCTGTGGGACATCCCCACTCAAGTCCAACTGCAGCTTCGGATCTGTGGGTTGCGCAAAGGTAACATCGCCTGCCAGCGCCTCGACATCCCCGGCGATCTGCTGCCGCGATGGCGGATCGGCGACGACGGAATCTACCAGCCGGTCGAGCGCAGTAAACCCGTTGGTGCGCTGCCCGTCGTATCGCTCCCCGAAGCTCACCGGCTCAAGGACAGAGGCCAGAACATCCAGTGCCTCAGGGTCGAGTTGGAGAAGCAGGCTGCGCCGCATCATCTCCGGACCGCTGATGTGTTGCAACCCCACATCTTCGAGCTTCAGCGAATTGATGCGCAGACGCCGATACAGGTCAGAGACATTGCGATCGCCCTCCGGAGACCATAACCGCTCCGCGACCGCCATCGTACGCGGCCACACCCGCGAGTCCACCGTCTGCGAGTCGAGTTGCTCGGCCCACATACAGACCTCACCACCAAGAATCAGCGCCTGCTGATCTTTTGTCAGCGTCGTATCCGAAGGAATCGGATCATCGAGAAACATTTGCGCGGACGTCTTCTGTCCATCCAGATAATAAGGCGCCGACAGAATGCCTTGATACCGCTGCCGCGCACCATCAGCCAACGATGCTTCTCCCCTCCAGCTCTGAATCACGATTGTCTTGGGAAGCGCAGGATTGAGAATCTCATCCCATCCAATCATCTTCTTGTCGTGCTTCTTCAAAATCACTTCCAGCCGCTGATTGAAGTAAGCTTGCAGATCGGCCGGTGTTTTGAAGCCCTTCTTCTTCATGAAGTCGACAATAGCCGGATTTGAAAGCCATGCCTCCCCCTGCACTTCATCGCCGCCAATATGAAAATACTGATCGGGAAAGATGCTCCCCATCTCTTTAACCAGCGCATCGATGAACTTGTACGTGCTCTCCCGTGTAGGATCGAGGACCGCCGTGGGATTTCCATACACGAGCGGCAGCTGCGTAATATGCACCGCCGGGCTAAGCGCCGGATAGGCAAGAACCCAGCTCGTACTGTGTCCAGGCATGTCGAATTCCGGCACCACGCGAATGCCTCGCGCTCGTGCGTAAGCGACCACCTCTCGCATCTGATCTTGCGTGTAGAACTGACCATCCGAGGCGAGTTCCGTTAGCTTGGGAAACTTCTTGCTCTCCGCACGGAAGCCCTGATCGTCACTGAGGTGCCAGTGAAACACGTTGAGCTTGGCTGCCGCCATGCCGTCGAGTGTGCGCTCGATGACCGGCACCGGCTCGAAGTGGCGGCTCACATCCAACATGAACCCGCGCCAGCGAAAGCGCGGCGTATCGCTGATGGTTACCGCAGGCAGTACGCATGCCCCATTCTCGTTCGTAGCCAACTGCAGAATTGTCTGCAACCCATGCATCGCGCCCAAATCCGTCGCAGCGGACAGTTTGGCCCCTTGCGGCGTGATACTCAATTGATAGCTCTCATCTTCGTCGAACGCCTGCACCTCATCCCCTGGAGCGGCGACATTGATGGTGAGCGACGGATTCGTAGCCGCGGGCTGATTCACCGCGGACCGAAGCACATCTCCGCCGCACGTGTCATTCAGTTGACGCAGTGCACGTGTAACGGCCGCTTCCATTCTTGTGTCGTGCGTCTGGCCATAACCATAGCTAAATGTCGAACGCGTGCCGCCCGCTGGCGTGACCATCAGTGCGCCATCGCCGACAGTCATCGAAGACGGAAGAGGCATCAGGGCAAACGGGTACCTGACCGCAGGTCCTGTCTGCGCAGCAGCTGCGACTGCAGGAGTTACGAGTACAAAGCATCCCACGAAGAACGCAATCGTCCGTTTCAAGTCGGTAGTAGTTGGTATCTGCATCGCTCAACCTTTCTGTGTCCAACTGCAAAATTTCGGCAAAACCGCAGCAACGTCGCATTCTCGACGGAGGCACATCTTGAAGGGCAAGAATTATGATCGATCGACGCCACAATTGCTCGAAGTTCTGACTGATCACGCCCAAGATGACTTCTCACGTGACAGAAGGATAACCCAAACGCTATTCCTGCACCTGGAATTCGCTCCCGGCCTCGGAATGCAATGCGCTCTCCCACTAGAGCACCAAGGGGAAGATGCACCATGATCACCGATGAGCACCTGGAAGAAAGGTTTGTCTGCGGCACGGAGAGCAACGTCTCCACCTCCTGTTCTTAATCTCGCGCATGGGTCGGACATCGCGAATTCTAGGAAAACGGCGGGGATACGAGACGGATAGGGATGCTTTTCGCTTGTGGGCGAGTCATACGATAGTCTTTACAGCATCGGCCCGGCACTTTGGATTGGCAAAGGAGAGTGGCAATGATTGCAGTACCATTCGCACCGTCAGGTTTAGGAGAATGTGTAGACCGTTCGGTGGCAGGGCGAGCCAGGAAGCTGGTCCGGCACCTCCTTTTTGCTTTGAGTGCAGCGCTCATGGTGTGCGGTCTCCTGCAGGCTGGAGCATCGCAGGCCCAGGCGACAGATCAGAAGCCGTCGATTGAGGGCACCTGGCAGGGCACCCTGCATCTTCCGCAGAGGGACCTGCGGATTGTGTTGAAGGTGACGAAGACGGATAAGGGTGCATTGAAGGCAGTGAATTACAGCATCGACCAGGGCGGCCAACCGCTCCCGGTATCGACGATCACGTTTCAGGATGGCGAACTGAGGTTTGCCGTCGAGATGATCGACGGAACATACGACGGCAAGATGTCTTCAGATGGAAAGTCGATTGCAGGCCGGTGGAAGCAGGGTCCGAACCCGCTATCGCTGGTATTTGAGCGGGCCACACCTGAGACGGCATGGACCATTCCTGAGC
>JBAVDD010000230.1:0-12720 GCA_049587035.1 Acidobacteriaceae bacterium
TGCACGTCATCGGCTTCGGAATCCCCTTGAAAATCGTCCGCCCATCATGCTCCACAACGCTAGTCTTCCCATGCATCAGCTTCGGAGCCCGCACCACATCCCCACCAAACGCCGCACCAATCGCCTGGTGCCCCAGACAAACCCCCAGCACCGGAATCTGCTCCTTCTTCGGCAAACCCGCCAGATGCTGAATTAGCGGAATCAGAATCCCCGCATCCTGCGGCGTACAAGGCCCCGGCGACAGCAGAATCCGCTCCGGCCGCATTGCCACGACCTCTTCCGGCGTCACCTCATCATTGCGCTTAACCACAACCTCAGCGCCCAACTCGCCCATGTACTGCACCAGGTTGTACGTAAACGAATCGTAATTATCGAGAACAAACACCATCCCACAATTTTACGCGCCGTTGTCGTTGCTTGTTTTACTCCGTCATCCTGAACGCAGTGAAGGGCCCCCGCATTCTGACCGTGCAGCCACCACTATCACCCCATCGGCAATGCAACGAAACCCCCACCAACACCCTCTTACCCAATATGCTCATCACAAACCCACAACGCGCAAAGCACTTCGCCGCCATGGTCCTCATCGGCGACGGCGTAATGGCCCTCATCCACCCCGCAGCCGACGCCAACGCCTGGGACCGAGGCCCCAAACCCTGGCGCAACCTAATGCACGGCCTCGCCAAGCGCCCCACCCTAACCCGAGCCATCGGTGTAGCCCAAATTCTAGGCGGCATCTACTGGGCCCTCAAGCAGGAAGACTCCGACTAGAAGGTTCGCCCAGTCTGTCCTCGATGAGAAGACGTATAGACAATTGAGACTCGCCCCAGGACATTTGAGATAAGAACGGGCGCGAAATCAGCACTACGGCTGTCCAGGCTCAAGTCGCGTGAATCCCCCGTCACAAAGATTTCCCCCGCAGGCACCTTACGAAGTGCAAATGTGTCGATCTCTGGAATCGGATTCTCTTTTGAATACACCGCATAGGGCTCCACAAGAGCTACCCCATTTCTGATGAGCTTGTCGCCCTTCCCTTCGATCGTCTCTCCCGGCAACGCGGAAACTCTTTTAGCCAAAATCAAATTGCCATGGCGAAACACAACAAGATCACCATCGGCCCATTTGTGATGGGTGTAGTAGTCCTCATTCTCAAAGATCTTGTCTCCGGCATACAGTGTGGGCGCCATTGAGTTGCTTGAAATTCGGTAGGAGTGGAACGAACCCAGTTTTATAGCGAGCGGCACGGCTGCTAGCACGAGCACAACTCCAAGACACAGCGCAGCCAGAAACCCAACCAACTGCCATCGAACACCGGATTTGCGCGTCTCTACCTCGCTAGACATCCCTACCCCCGCGCCCGCTCAATCGCCCGCACAACGGCCTTCGCCTTATTCCCACACTCCTCATGCTCCTTCACCGCCACCGAGTCCGCCACAATCCCAGCCCCCGCCTGGATATACCCCTTCTCCCCCTCCATAAACAGCGTCCGAATCGCAATGCAAGAATCCAAGTTCCCGCTGAAGTCCGCATAAAAGATCGCCCCGCCATACACCCCGCGCCGAGCCGGCTCCAACTCCTCAATAATCTCCATCGCCCGAATCTTCGGAGCCCCGCTCAACGTCCCCGCCGGAAAGCAAGCCTTGAACGCATCCGTAGGCGCTAGCCCCTTGCGCAGCGTCCCCTCCAGCGCGCTCACCAGATGCATAATGTGCGAGTACCTCTCCACAAACATCAGGTCCTTCACCTTCACGCTGCCAAACTCACTCACCCTGCCAACATCATTACGCCCCAGGTCCACCAGCATCACATGCTCGGCGACCTCCTTGGCATCCGCGCGCAAATCAGCCTCGAGCGCTCGATCCTGCACCTCATCCTTCCCCCGAGGCCGCGACCCAGCAATCGGCCGATACTCCACCTTCCCGTCATGCACCCGCACCAGTAACTCCGGCGACGACCCAACAATATGCGCCTCTCGCTTCCCCGCCTTCTTTTCCTCCGCCTCCAATCCAAACCGCAAAAAGTACATATAAGGCGAAGGGTTCACAATCCGTAGCGACCGATAGATCTCAAACGGATCAACCCCAGGCTCGCAATCAAACCTCTGCGAAAGCACACACTGAAACACATCCCCGGCGGCAATGTACTCCTTCACCCGCTCCACCCCGCGCAGATAATCCGCCATCTTCGTCCGAGCCTTCAGCTTCAGCGACCCCTTCACCGGCTTCTGCCGCTTCGGCCCCACAATCGCTGCACTCAACATCTTCTCCAGTCGGTTCAGCCGCCTCTCCGCGGCGCGATACCCCGCCGCATCCACCTTCCCCCGCGCCCCCACGGTCACCATCAAGTGGATCGCCTTCTTCACATGGTCAAACGCCAGCACCTCATCAAAAAACATCAAATGCGCATCCGGAACATGCAGTTCATCCACAGCAATCTCTGGCAACTCTTCAATCACACGCACCACATCGTAGCTAAAGAATCCCACCGCCCCGGCAGTAAACGGAGGCAACCCGGCCAACTTCGCTGGCTTCTCTCCCTCCAGCGCGGCCTTCAACTCCGCAAAGATATCGCCCTTGTACGTCCGCCGCTTGCGACCTTCAATGACCGTAATCCGCCCACCCCGCGCGGTCATCTTCTTGTAAGGACGTATCCCAATAAACGTGTACCGCCCCACCTGCTCCCCACCCTCCACCGACTCCAGCAGGAACGCCTCCGGCTCCGCCGCCGCCACTCTCAAAAACGCCGACACAGGCGTCTCCAGATCCGCTGCCACCGCGCGCGTCACAGGCACCAGCGTATGACCATGTGCTAACTTCTGAAACTCTCGTAAGGAAGGGGTAGTAAGCGTAAGCGGGCGAGGCATCCTCACATCATACCGAGCCAGATGCCTCACCCGCTTATCGCAAGCAGCCTTTCACCTTCCCCGCGATGCCCTCAGTGTGAGTAATGCCTGTGGGGGGGAGGAGGAGGAGGCGGATAATGATCGTGATGGTGATAGCGTTGGTAGCACCCTGCAAGACCTAACGTCGCGACACTTGCCAAAACAAAAGTAGCCAGTCGTTTCTTCATGCTGGATAAAGTCTCCTCGTAATCGTTTCTCGCGCATCAAATCCCGAATAGCGCGTCTCATGCTGAGATGCCGTCTATACATCCGACTAGTTTGGCCGTCGCGGCGGTGGCGGCTGATTCCTGTCCCGCGGATGCTGATCCCTACGGTCCGGCGGCGGTGGTGGCGGCCTGTGATCGCGATCCCGCCCGTTGTCATGGTGCTCCACCACCACCGTAGTCGGCGGAGGCGCCTGCTGGCATCCCACGGCGCCCAAGATCATCACCCCTGTCAACAACACTCCTGCCATACCCTCCGCCATCCTCTTTGCGCGCATCACGGTCTCTCCTTTTCCTATCTCCAAATACCCTCTACCTCAGATGCGCCTTCATTCTTCAAAGACCCCCCGGTCGCTCAATTTAGCCCAATCCTTTGCGCATATTTCCCACCCCTTGCGCAAGTCGTAATGACCTGTTCTCAATGTGCCGATAAAGTCACCTGTATGCCTTGCGAGTGGCTGAAAGACAAGCCTATACTCGCCAAGTTTGGTCACAGACCGGCCTGACCAGGCAGCAAGGAAATCACTCCATGGCACACTTGAGCGTCTAATGAAACCTGGGCCTGCACGAGGAGAAACAACGATGGCCGGAGAGCAATTAGTACCCACGGGAGCCGCACTAGCCGGCCACCCCACTTTGGGACGAAAGCCGGGCAAAAACCAGTCCGCACCCGAGAAGGAACCAACGATGCAAACCATCACGCCCACCGCTCCAATTTCCATGGAGCTGGAGACCAACCCATGGCTCGCGCAAGCCGCGCGCTTTGATGAGGCCGCCAAACGACTCAACCTCGACCCCGGAACCTGGAAGGTTCTCCGTTACCCCTCCCGCGAAATCATCGTCCACATCCCCGTATCCATGGACGACGGCAGCATTGAAGTCTTCACCGGCTACCGCGTCCAGCACTCCTGCTCCCGTGGCCCCTGCAAGGGCGGCATCCGCTACGGCCCCGACGTCTCCCTCGACGAAGTCCGCGCCCTTGCCTCCTGGATGACCTGGAAGTGCGCCGTCGTCAACATTCCCTTCGGCGGTGCCAAGGGCGGCGTCATCTGTGATCCAAAGAACATGAGCCAGGGTGAGTTGGAACGCATGACCCGCCGCTATACCGCCGCGCTCATCGAGTTCATCGGCCCCGAGAAAGACGTTCCCGCGCCTGACATGAACACCAACGAGCAGACCATGGCCTGGATCATGGACACCTACTCCATGCACATGGGCCAGACCGTGACCTCAATCGTCACCGGCAAGCCCGTCTCCCTCGGCGGCTCCTGCGGCCGCCGCGAGGCCACCGGCCGCGGCATCTCGGTCGTCACCGACCAGGCCCTCAAGCACCTCAACATGATCCCATCTGAAACTTCAGTGATCATCCAGGGCTTCGGCAACGTTGGCTCCAACGCCGCCAAACTCCTCTGGGACAAGGGCTACAAGGTCATCGGCATTGGCGAGTACGATGGCGCGCTCTTCAACTCCGACGGCATCGACGTCTCCGAACTCCTCGAACATAAAGCCCGCACCGGCATCATCCACGGCTTCAAAGGTGCTCAACCCTTCGACAAGGATGAGATCCTCACCCAGAAGTGCGACGTCCTGATCCCCGCTGCGACAGAGAACGTCATCACCAGCCGCAACGCCGCGAGCCTCCAGTGCCGCATCCTATGCGAAGGCGCCAACGGCCCCACCACCACTGTCGCCGACGACATCCTCGCCAGCAAGAATGTCTTCGTCATCCCCGACATCCTCGCCAACGCCGGCGGCGTAACCACCAGTTACTTCGAGTGGGTCCAGGACCGCATGGGCTACTTCTGGACCGAGGACGAAGTCAACCAGCGCCTCGATCGCATCATGATCGACAGCTTCAACGACGTACTCCACTTCTCCATCGCCCACGGCGTCAACAACCGCATCGCAGCCTACATGCTAGCTATCGACCGCGTTGCCCACACCACCAAGCAGCGCGGTATCTACGCCTAAGAACAGGAAAGGGGGAGAAAGGGGATAGGGGAGAAAGGCACAGCATCGACTGGGCCGGCTTCCCCCCTATCCTCCATCACCTATCCCCTGCTCTTCTCTTCTATGGGAGAATGACAGTATTCGCGGCTTCACACTCCGCCGCTCGGCTCACTGTCTCGTGAATCTACCGAACTCCATCACGCTCACCCGCATCGCCAGCGTCCCGCTACTAATCTGGGCGCTCTCTCCCCGCTTTCCCTGGCAGGGAGGAGCCCACGGCGAGCAGGAGCTTATCGCCGCCGCCATCTTCATTCTCGCCTCCATCACCGACGGCCTCGATGGCTACCTCGCTCGCCACCGCGGCCAGATCACAACCCTCGGCATGCTCCTCGACCCCCTCGCCGACAAGCTCATGGTCACCACAGCCTTCATCCTCCTCGTGGCCTACAACCCCCACGTCATGAAGCCCTGGATCGCCGTCCTGGTCATCGGTCGCGAGTTCCTCGTCAGCGGCCTCCGTTCCATCGCCTCCAGCGAAGGTTTCACCATCACCGCCAGCGAGCTCGGCAAGCTCAAAACCGTCGTCCAGATCGTCGCCATCGTCGCCGCCATCCTCAACCACCGCTGGGACACGTGGCACATCGGCTGGTTCCCCATCAGCGTCAAACTCATCGCCATCACCGCAACCTACTGGATGACCATCCTCTCCATCATCTCCGCGGTTGACTACTTCGTAGGTTTCTGGAACAAGATCGACCACGTCTCCACCGGCAAACGTCGTCGCAACTCGGTCCTAAGCCGCAACAAGAAGACCACTACCCCCTCCATCTCCTCACCTTCCTAAAGCCCGATCCTGGCGCTCGCCTCCCCCAAAGCAAAAGCCCCGGCAATTGCCGGGGCATGCTAGTACAAACCAACTCGTCTCTACGCGTGCGCTCCATGCCCGCGTTGCTCGCGATGCACAAAGTGATAAGGCGGCCACGGCCCTGAAAGCTGCATCGCGCAATCCTTCAGCTCCAGTGTCACCGTGCTGTACTTGTTCTGGTACCGCTCCACGGTCTTCTTCTCCACCAGGTGCGCAATATCCAGCAGCATCTTGCCGGAATCCATTCGCTTGCAGGTTACCTCTTCGGCCACCGGCAGAAACATCCGGTGCATCTGCAACGAAAGCGCACGTGCCCGCGACTGCCGTTCCCGCTGGCGCATCGCCGACTCCCGCAAGTGCGAAAGATACTCTTGCCCTGCAGCCTGGAACGTATTTCCCACGCCCTTGGTCTCCGGGCAGATATCGTCCACAACCACCTTCAGGTGCATCTCCGCCATTCCGCGCAGACGCTCCACATTCGCCATGAAGTGCCGTTGATTCGATCGCACCGACCGCCGCAGCGCCTCATCGTCTTCGAACGTCGTGCCAAACCGGAACGGCAGCACCGTCGACTTCGCAAAACAGCCCGAGATCACGCGTGCATGTTCGCGAGCCGCCGCCTGACCCTCGCTCGTACTCAACTTCGCCGCGTCTTCTGGAAGATGTTCGGAAACCACTACTGCCAGATCGGCCGCTGGAAAAAGAAACGTCTGATTCCCGAAAAGCCCGGTTACTCCATTAAGTGGCATCGGCCTTCTGTGCCGCCCCAGCTCAGAAAATGCATTGCGTTCGGTGATGCAGTACGCGTACCAAGCCATAAAGTTTTATCGCTCCTGAGAGTCTTCGTACACCGCGCTCGGCTCTCGTCGCATTCCAGCCAAACACACGGTTTTCTTGTCTGCTTCTTGTGAACAGTACAAACGGGGTCCTGCAACCAGGCGAGCTGGCATGCTCCAGAATCTATGCAGCTTGTCTGATCCGTGGCAGATACTATGCCCATCGAAATACGATTGGCAAGGCCTTCCCGCAAGAAGATTCCGCAATAATCCGTTCTCTGCCGATTGCCACCCGAAAATTGCTCTCTGCGCGCCTAATCCCGCCTTACCTGATAAACTGACCTCTAGACTCGAAGAATGCGCGGGTGGTGGACCCGGCAATCATTCATAGCCCTTAAGGACGGATTGTTCGTGGATAACGCAACCAAGCGCCAGTTGAAGAAGAATGACCAGTTTATCGCCCTCACCGAATCCGGAAAGCACTGGGCGGAAGAGAATACCCAGCAGGCCATCCTCTACGGCGTCATCGCCGTCGTTGCCATCATTGTCATCGTAGCTGCTTACACCATCTATCAGAACCGATCCGCCACCGCTGACACCGCCTTCGGTCAAGCCATGGAGACCTACCAGACCCCTCTGGCCAACGCCACCACAGAGCCTCTCGCCCCAGGCACCAAGACCTTCCCCGACGCCAAGGCCCGCGCCGCCGCCGCGAACTCCCAGTTCCAGCAGGTGACCAGCCACTACGGCCTCACCACCTCCGGGCGGCTCGCCGAGTACTTCGTCGGCCTCACCTACGAGGACGAAGGCCAGACCGGTCCTGCCCAGCACGCCCTCGAAAAGGTCGCCTCCAGCTGGGACAGCGGTCTCGCCGCTCTCGGCAAGGACGCCCTGGCCGACCTCGACCAGCAGACCGGCCAGGACGCCAAGGCCATCGATCTCTACAACGAGCTCAGCAAAGGCAAGTCCAACACCGTCCCACCGGACCTCGCCCAGCTCCAACTCGCCGAACTCTACCAGACTCAGGGTAAGACCGATGAATCTCGTCAGATCCTTGCCCTCCTCAAAGACAAGGACAAGGACTCCACGGGCCGCCCTGGCGCCGCTGCCGAGATCGCCAACCAGAAGCTGAACCCCACTCCCGCCGCAGGCGCGGGAGTCCCGCAGTAAGCAGCCCCACGCCTACTCAACAAAACGCCAGGCTCGCATCCCATGCGAACCTGGCGTTTTCTTTGGCCCTCGCGCCACAGACCTACCGCCTCATCTCATCTTCCAGGTGACCCGCCGTTGACTGTGAGCTCACGTGCGCCGACAACCGGTCTGCAATCGCGCTCGGCGACCGCAACTCCGCCACCGTCGTCCACTGATCCCGCCGCTTCTTCTCATCCGGAGCCGGCGGAACCCACGCCGGCAGCTGCAGCCGTAAGTAACTCGCCATCGCGCACGCATGCGGCTCATACAGCAACCGGATCGCCTTCAACCGCTCCCGCGCTCCCAGGTCGCCGCACAGCGAAAACCCAGCCTGCCCCAGCAGATCGCACAGCCGCGCATACTCCTCGTCGCCCAGCCGCATCGGCATTGCGCCGCGTAGAGCCTGCTCCTTCTTCTCCTGTTTGAAAACATGCCCCAGGTCCACCAGCGTATGCCGCCCAATCGCAAACGTAAGCTGCGCCTGCCGAGTGCTCGGCCCCTCAATCGTCGTAATCAGCAGCGCACACGTATCCAGCACCGCTGTCAGCGCAGCCAGCCAGCTCTGGTTGTCATGTTGCGACCGGTAGTAGCAAAGAATCGGATACGAGATATGCGTCTCCAGCATCTCCGCGCACCACCGCTCCCACTCCGCCAGCAGCGCCGTCAGCGCATGGTGCCCGCCGTTGAAGTTGTGCCGAAACAGCAGCTCCCCAGCCGTCGGCGGAGACCCCGCCCGCGCATCTAAAAGCGCTACAGCAATCTCGCGGTTGGAAAACGCCGTATACAGCACCGGCACATATCCAATCACCAGCGCGACAAACCCCAGCCCTGTCCCCGCCTCGGCCACAATCAGCATCCGTGCCACATGCGTCGCCGGCTGCACATCCCCCAGCCCCAGCGTAAACAGCGTCGTTCCGCTCACATACAAGCAGGTCCGCAGTCGCCCCAATATCGTCACCGGATGCGTGGGATCAGTAAATGGCACATGCAGCCCAAAGTAGATCAGCGCATACGCTCCCATCAGCAGCACCGCCCACAGCCCAAACAGCAGCAGCAACGCCGACGGCCCATAAAAGCTATACATCTGCTCCCGGCTTCGCCGCACCGGCCAGTGCCCCGTCACCCACTTCCACGGCCCCCACGTCGTCAGAAAGAATAACCGCGTAATCCGAAACCGTCCCACAGGACGCCGCGGCAGAATAATCGTCTGAAACGCATCCAGCAGCACGCCAGCCAGAAACATACCGCCAAAGATCACCGCAAGCACATGCATGGTTTGACTCTATCGCCTCACAGTCGCAAAGAATGAATCCTCAAAAAAATAACTTTATTCCTCTAGCTTTTTGTCGCGAGCGCGGTCTAACATTTTATGCAGTGGTTGATGCGACGCTCCTCGTCCACCATCTTTCGCCTTCACGCAAAACGTACCAGATTCCCTCTTAGTCTCAGGGCCCGAGGTGTCTCATGAAGCAGCGTATTCTCGTCGTTGATGACGACCATCTGGTAGCTGACACCCTCAATCTGGTCTTCAAAGCCAACGGCTACGACTGCGAAGCCGTTTACTCCGCGGCCGACGGCCTCGCCCGCGCCCGCACCTTCAACCCGCTCCTCATGCTCTGCGACATCTCCATGCCCGAAACCAACGGCCTCCAGCTAGCCGAGGCCCTCCAGCACGAGATCCCCACCTGCAAGCTCCTCATGCTCACCGCATACGCCAGCAACGCCGCCAGGCTGGAGCAGCACGTCGTCCGCACTCAGCGCCCCCTGCGTCTCCTAAGCAAACCCTGTCGCCCCGAACTCCTCCTCCACGAGGCCCAATCACTCCTCCAGACCGCCTGAACTAAGAATAAGGAACAGGGATTAGAGAGCAGGGATTAGCAAATGCTCTTGCCTTTGCTCTTGCCTTTGCCTTTCTAGTTGTCATTCTGAACGCAGCGAAGAACCTGCTTCTCGCTTGCGCAGCAAGCGCCCGTTCTCGCCTCCGCGCAGAACGTCGTAAACTCATCAGAAGATGCCCGAAGACATCCCCAGCCTCGCGGACCTCCGCCGCACCCGCTCAAAGCGCTCACCCAAGCGCACAACCCCATCCCTCTTCGACCCCCCACCTCCCACTGAGCCAGTAACCCCCGCCGACATCCTTGCCGAGCAATCCCGCTCCCTATCCACCCCCTCCGCCCAATCCCTCACCAAATCCAAACCCTTGCCGCCCGCGCAGGAACAGGACGTCTTCACCGTCGGGCAACTAGTCCGCCACATCCGCAACCTCGTCGAGCGCACCCACAACCACGTCACCGTCGAAGGCGAAATCTCCAACTGGCGTCCCGCCGCCAGCGGCCACTGCTACTTCACCCTCAAGGACGACGACGCCCAGCTCTCCATCGTCCTCTTCCGCCGCCAGGCCGCCCTCCTCCGCTTCCGCCCCAGGGACGGTGACGCCGTCCGCATCTCCGGCCAACTCAGCGTCTACGAGTCCCGTGGCCAGCTCCAACTCATCGCCGAAACCATGCAGCAAACCGGCCTGGGCGCTCTTCTGGCCGCCACCCAGGCCCTCAAAGAACGCCTCCGCCGCGAAGGCCTCTTCGAAAACGCGCGCCCCCTCCCTCCCTTCCCCCGCTGCATAGGCGTAGTCACCAGCCTGCAAGGCGCCGCACTCCGCGACATCATCAAGGTCTGCCGCCGTCGCCACGCGGCCGTCAACATCCTCATCTACCCAGCCTCCGTACAAGGCCCCAACTGCCCAGCAGAAGTCGCCGCCGGCGTCCGCTGGTTCTCCACCCACCACACCCACGCCGACGTAGTCCTGGTAGCACGAGGCGGCGGCTCCTGGGAAGACCTCCACGGCTTCGACGCCGAGATCCTAGCCCGCGCCATCGCCGCCTGCTCCATCCCCGTCATCACCGGCATCGGCCACGCCACAGACACCACAATCGCCGACGCCGCCGCCGACCTCCACGCCCCCACCCCCTCCGCCGCAGCCGAACTCCTCACCGCCACCCAATTCAACCTCGCCGACCGTCTCACCCTCCTTCGCTCACGCCTCCATCGCTCCAGCCGCTACAACCTCCTCCGTCTCCGCCAGCACCTCTCTTCCCTTGCCGCCGACGCCATCCTCCGCCGCGCCCACACCACCCTCGAACGCCGCTCCCAGCACCTCGACGACATAACCGACCGCGCCGAAACCTCCCTCAACCGCACCCTCCGCGTCCAAAATTCACGCCTGGCCAACCTCGAAACCCGCCTCCGCCGCCAGCACGTCGCCCTCCGCCTGGCCGACGACCGCCATCGCCACCAATCCCTCCGGCAGCGCCTCCACGCCGCCCGTACCGCACCCTTTATGGAGGCCCACACCCGTCTCAACCGCGCCCACTCCCAACTCGAAGCCCTCAGCCCCCTCCGCGTACTCGAACGCGGCTACGCCCTCGTCTATCTAGGCGACGGAGGCCCCAACAGCAAACTCCTCCGCAACTCCACCGAAGCCCCCATCGGCACCCCCATCACCGCCCAGCTAGCCAAAGGCCGACTCCGCGCCAAAGTAACCAGCACCAACTAGCCCCACACGCTGAATTCCCTTCAATAAATTCCAGCTCCACCACGCGATGACTTCACCACGCCCGCTTCCACCGTATACACATACGGTGCCGTCGCTCCACGCCACTCCTTCACATCGAAACGCCCTCCCTCCGTGACCTTCACCGCCGACACCGGCCAAAAATCCAGAGGCTCACCCGCCTTCAACCTCTCCGGCCGCTTTCCTGCCCGCAGAAAATAAACCGCGCCACGTCCCACAACCGTTGCCTCTCCAGAAGCCTCAAGCAGCACCGCAGTCTCTTGATCAACTCCCATCCCCTTCAGCTCCTTCGCCCGCCCGTCCTCCAGCACCCGAGCCATCATCACCAGCAGCCGCCCCATCCGGTCGCGCCGCACAAAGTGCGAGTCCGTAATCGTATCCGCCAGCAATGGATTCTTCAGAAACCCACGCACCACAACCACCTGCCGTTGCAGCGGATCGGCCAAAGCCGCCTTCGAGCTCAGGTCCGGCCCCTCCGGCGCATCGTTTTGCGCCGAGTAAATGTACTCGCCCTGCACCGCCAACCCCGCACTGGTCCCACCCACCGGTACACCGCGCGCAATCGCGGCATTCACCGCGTCCTCGACAGGCGTCCCTCTCCAAAAGTTGATGTACTGCGCCTGGTCCCCACCCGCAAAAAAGATCGCTTCAGCTTTCCCAATGATCTCCGCAACCTTCGGCGCCGACGCCGCCTCCCGCGACGGGATAATCAGCGTAGCCACAGAGTTCACATGGCACAGCCCCTGCACATAACTGTTGTAAGCGTCCGTTCCATGACTGCGCAAAATCAGAAAATCCCCACCGCCCGCATGCGCACACATCCATCGAAAGGCCACGTCCAGATCGGTCCCCCCACCCATAAGCGCAAACCCACCTTGCGTCTTCACCACCACATCGACAGGACTCCCCACCCGAACATACGTATACGGCTTAGAGCTCTGCGCCTGGACCACCATGCAACAGCAACCAAGCAAAACCAACCCAACCGCCTTCACCCTATGCACTCCGAAACAAATACCTCTCACGTCCACCTCACTCAAACTTGCATACGGACTCAAACACGTCCGGAACGTCTTCACGTTTATACAGACATCATGATTCTAGGTCGACATCCTAAAACCGGCATCACCGATAGATTCAACCTCCCGCACTGGCCTTCATTCCCCCCATCCACTAGCATCATAAGTTGGACATCAAGTCCCAAGGATCAGCATGCGGAAGTTGTTTGGCACAGACGGAATACGAGCGGTCGCAGGAGAAGCCCC
>JBAVDD010000231.1:0-34159 GCA_049587035.1 Acidobacteriaceae bacterium
ATCTTATATGGCGCGACGGCGTTGGTGGAGTAGTAGGTTGCATACGCAGGGTTGAAGACCGGCGGTGCCGCAACGGTGCTGGTTCCGAACGCCGTATTGGCGATACCCGCTGTGGTGAAGTAGGAGCTGTTGTTTAGATAGAAGGCCGGCAAAGAGTCGCCCGGACTTACTGGGTTCGGCGATGTAGCAAAACCAAGCTCCATGGTGGATGAAGGCAGCGTCGTCTGGCCGCCGGAGGTACCACCACCCTTGCCATAGTAGATGCCGTAAGAACCACGAACGACGATGCGGTTGGTAGTCTTCCATGCAAATCCCAGGCGCGGGCCATAGTCCTTGTAGTAGGTCTTTAGCGGAGTGGTGCAGTTGCAGCTATCGGTGCCGGTGCCGGCGAACTGGAGTATGCCGGGGGAGCCGGTGACGGGGTTGGTGGCCGTCGGGTTCAGGAATGAGAACCGATCCTCAGATTCCTGGAAGGGCGGCATCAGATCCCAGCGCAGGCCCATGTTGACGGTCAGCGTGGGCGTTACCTGCCAGTCGTCGTTAGCGTAAATTGCGAACGGACGGTAGCGGGAGCCGGTCTCCTGTGCGATGGGGGCGTATTGCGTGTAGCTGCCCGAGTCGACCGCGCCAAGGAGGAAGCTGGCGTATGGCAGGCCGGTGCTGGCCGTAACTGCTGCCGAAGAACCACTCACCTGCGCCGTTTCGTTCAGACCGAAGTTGAGCGAGGCAATGGTGCTTCCGGTGTCGGCAGCGAGGTAGTTGTACTCCATCCACTCTTGCTGAGCGCCAAAGGTGAAGGAGTGACGCCCCTTGACCCACTGCACGTTGTCCAGCAGAGTGAAGGCATCCGTATTGCCGACATAGCCGGTCTGCGGACCCCATGGTGCAATGGATTGCGGGCCACCGCTGAACTTTTCATATGGGAAGCTGTTCGACGCCTGGCCGGTGGGGAGGTTGGTGATGCCGGCAGTGGACGCCGCGAATTCGGCGATTCCATTGTCCGGGTTGTTGTCCGGCGAGTGGTACTGTGCAGCGCCCCATTTGAACTGGTTGACGATATTGTTCGTCACGACATACGTGTCCTCCACAATAACGTCCTTGGAGATTGGAGCGTAGTTCTTCGCGTAAAGATAAGGCAGCGGAGCAACGTTCGTCGTCTGGCTTCCGGCCGGACCGTTCAGGCCCTGGCGACCCATAGCGAAGATGACACTCGCCTTATGCTTTTGGCTGAGGTCGAAATCGATGCGATCGGCCGTGGACCAGTTGTTGAGACCCCATTGGTAGGAGCCCCAGTAGTTGTTGGTAAGGCTCGAATTGCTTGGCGCCGGCATAAACTTCTGCAGGTACTGAGCGATGGGCGAAAGCTCGTTGGCTGGAATGACGTTCGCAATCACGGGACCCGTGCCGCAACCATTGCTCGTGTAGCTTGCGCCCATGAACTGTGTGCGCGAGTAGCTGGTGCCGGTCAGTGTCTGTGAGGTTGGATCGTAGATGTTCTGGCCTAGCGCGGAGAAGTCTCCGCACAGTTCAGCAGGCGTCGGAATCGTCTGTACCTGAGGCTTGGTCACTGTGGAGAAACGGAATCCCGAGTAGTTGCCGAAGAGGAAGATCTTGTTCTTCCAGATGGGCAGACCCAGAGTCATGCCGTACTCGTTCATGTGTTCTGGCAGTTTGTAGTTCGTGCCGGCAAGCTTTGCATCAGGATAGTTCGTTGGATACTGTGCGGGTATGAATCCGGACGCATCGAGCGCCGTGTTGCGGAAGATGTCGTAGAAACTGCCGTGGATCTTGTTGGTACCGGACTTCATCGTGAAGTTTTCCACGCCGATGCCCTGGTACTCAGGTGAGTAGCCTGTCGTTTTGAGCTGAAACTGATCGATCGTCTCGACGGAGAACGCCGGCCAGATAAAGCGTGGATCGCCGGCGGTCGATGCCGACTCCAGCGGAATGCCTTCGACATACATGGTGGTTCCGCTCGAGTAGCCATTTACAACCATGGGCTCGTCGGATTCGTTGTTCTTGATCTCGTTGTTGGTAGCGCCGGGCATCATGATGGCGTAGTCGGTCACGCGCCGCTGGTCGGTGCTGACGCCGTTGGCGCCGCCCATCTCGATCGGCAGAGACGTATAGGCTTCATGCTCCATCGTGGCGCCAAGGGTCGCGTTTTGGGTTTCCAGCGGCGGTGGCGCCGCGGTCACGGTCACGGTCACATCGGCCGCACCCAGTTTTAGCGCAGCGTCCAGCGGCAGCACCTGCATGCCGTTGAGCTGGATTTTCTCACGCACGAGCGTCTCAAAGCCTTTGGCGCTGATCTTCACCGTGTACACGCCCACGTCGAGCGGCGAAACGTTGTAGCGACCATCGGCGTTGCTGACGCGGACCATCTCTGCGCCAGTGGCGGCATTGCGTGCCGTAATCTTTGCACCCGGAATCGCCGCACCCGTTGTATCGGTAACGGTTCCCTCAATGGTTCCCGAGCCGCCCAGCTGTGCTGAGGCCGCTGCAGGTAGAAAAAACATTAGCACCGCGCAAACGGCAACGAGTCCGAAGGAACAGACCCGGCGCAAGCTGGTCAGCCAGACTTGGAGAGCTTTTCCTCCGTTCTCTGGAATGACCGTCATTCTTCCCTGTTCTTTTAGTGGTCTTACCAATTTATCTTCAAACTTATAGAATTCTGGCATTGCGCTGGCATCCTTTTTTAGTCGGATTTCGCCGTGTTTCGGCGAAGTTATAAACCCCGGGAATTCTCTCTCCCCCAGTGAACAGTTGTCAATGCCGATCTGTGCGGCATTTCGATGCCCCCCGTGTCTGGTGCGGAAAATTCCCTCATGCATAGGCTGATTTTCGGTTTTCACGATCATCATGAAACGTAAAATATAATTTCAATGGTCAGACCAGCTATCAGATTAAAGCAAAATGCCGGAGCGCGGCGCTCCTGGAGCGGGAGTCGATTTTCAATAGGATCCGTCCAGCGTAAGCGGCTACTTTTGGCTGGTTGGCGTGGGGTTGGTATGCCATGCGAGAGCCGCGACCTCATCCCCAACTGGGCCGCGCTTGCCCACAGTTCGCTCCATTCCCTGTGCTTCCTGGGCCATGCGCAGGTGCTGCCCCATCAAACGCAGTGCTTCCGCCGGATTGCGACCGCGGATCGTGCGATAGATTTCCCTGTGCATGTCGGCTGACTCGCGAATGTCTATCGACCGCTGCACTGTTTTGCGCCGCCGGTCATATCAGCCGGCTGGCTATCGTGTGATGACGATCGTGAGGCGCTCACTCGCAAGCCCGAACAGGCACGGTCTAGCCGGCAGGTCCAGGGGAGGTCCGAAGCGAGGTTTCCACACAGAGCTACAGGTTTGTAAGCGGGAGTTTCGAATGGTGATGGCCAAAGCGTTATGGGTTACGCAATTTGGCCGTCCAAGAGCCGTGCAAGGTGCAAGGGATTGTCATCCTGCAACGACGCCGGCAACAGGGACGCAGGCAGATTCTGATAGCAGACCGGCCGCAGGAAGCGGTTGATCGCCATCGCACCTACAGAGGTCGATCGGCTATCGGAGGTAGCCGGGAACGGACCGCCATGGACCATGGCATAGCTCACCTCTACTCCTGTGGGGAATCCATTGGCGAGAATGCGTCCGGCTTTGCGCTCGAGAATGGGGAGCAGGCGAGCAGCGGCCGCGGTGTCCGCGTACTCAAGGTGCAGCGTCGCGGTAAGCTGGCCGTCGAGATGATTGGCGACGGCCAGCACTTCGTCAAGATCTCTGCATTCAATGAGCAACGATGCTGGACCGAAGACCTCTTTGAGGAGTGATGGCGTCTCCAGGAAGTGCCTGCCTGTTGTCGCGAAGAGCTTTGGCTGACCGCCGCAGGAGCTGGGCGCAACGAGGCTTCCGACGGCTACCAACTGCACGTCTCGGTCGCCTTGCCAGTGCTCTACGCCTTGAGTGTATGCACGCTGAATGCTGGGCGCGAGCATGGTCGTGGCTGACTTCGCCCCCAGTCTGGCTTGCGCGGCTATGCGGAAGCGATCGAAGGCAGCACCGGCTATCGCGATGACGATGCCAGGCTTGGTGCAGAACTGTCCCGTACCAAGGGTAATGGAATCGACGAGTCCTTGCGCGATGGTGTCGGCACGTTGCTCGAGCGCGGCCGGGAGAAGGAATGTGGGATTGATGCTGCTCATCTCTGCGTAAACAGGGATGGGGACGGTGCGCTTTGCCGCGAGGTCTACAAGGATGCGGCCGACGTGGCGCGAGCCGGTGAAGGCTACGGCCTGAATTGCCGGATGCTGTACCAGAGCGGTGCTGACGGTATTGGCTGCATCGTCGATGAGGAGCGAGAAGACGCCTTCGGGGAGGCCTGCGGCGGCTACTGCCTGCTGAATGACACGTCCAACCAGCTCCGAGGTGCCGAGGTGGAGCGGATGCACCTTCACGACGACAGGGCAGCCGGCAGCGAGAGCGGCTGCGGTATCCCCGCCCGCCACAGAGAAGGCCAGAGGGAAGTTGCTCGCGCCGAAGACAGCTACCGGGCCCAGCGGAATCATCTGCGCGCGGAGATCGGGACGGGGCGGGGTGCGGTCGGGTAATGGTGAGTCGAAGGTTGGAGAAAGAAATCTTCCCGCGCGCACAACGGCCGCGAAGAGACGTAGCTGACCGGCGGTGCGGCCGCGTTCGCCTTCGACGCGGGCGCGGGGGAGGCCAGACTCAGCGATCACACGGTCCACCAGGGTGTCGCCCAGGGCGACAATGCCGTCGGCGATTGCTTCGAGGAAGAGCGCACGCTGTTCGAGGCCAGCTGCGCGGTAGGTGTCGAAGGCGGCGGCGGCGAGGGTGCAAGCCGCATCGACGTCAGTTGCGGTGCCGGAGCCGAATGCTGGCTCCAACGCTTCGCCGGTGGCTGGGTTCGTTGCTCTTACGATGCCTGCAGTGCCGTACTGGCGCTGTGCGCCGATCAGTTGTTCGCCCGTCAGTTGCATCTTCATACTCCTCAATCGGGATGCGTCGCTGGATGGCAACGACCGCCAAAAATCAGTTTCGCAATGAGAGCGAAGCGACACCCGTATGCGCTTCGCTCACTGTAGCCGCTCTGCGGAGCAGCGCATTGAAGGTGCCGGAGCCGAACATGATTCCGGCCACAATCATCACCGAATCAAAGAGTCAAGCGCCTTGCGAAATTCGAGCCGGCGCATGCGCTAGGCCACACCTTCGTTACGAACATATACAGAGTATCGTTCGTCCATGATCCGGTTCAACGGCACGAGCGTGTGGATCGGACCCTGGCCTTTGCTGCGGAATTGTAGCGGGTAGTGACGCGAGCCTTCCGCGCGTTCAAACCAGATCGCTTCATCTCCTGTCTGGGCAGCTGCATTGTGCAGTTTCACGGTCGGCATCGGATAGCCTTCGTCTGACTCCCAAGGACCCGAGTCTCCATAGATCATGCCGGTCGTCAGACCCTCGGTTCCCTGCCGCACGGCGAGTACGAGTGGACCATACATCGCGGCCTGCACCTGCTTGTCGTCCGGTGCCTGATTGATGTGCAACGTCATCGGCATGTCGACCGTGATGACATCCCCTGTCTTCCACTCATGATCCAGCGTGAAGTAGGTGGAAGGCGTCGCTTCGACCGTCACTGGCTGACCGTTGATCGCGACCGTTACGCCCTTGGTGGCCCAATACGGCACTCGTAACTTGAGCGCGGTAGCCTGCGAAGGCGCTGCATCGATTGTGAAGGTTACGCGCTCTTCATTGGGGAACTTCGTCGTCTGGCGCAGCTGCAGGCCGCGCTTCTTCCAATCGAGCTTCGACGGGATGAAGAGGTTGACGAAGACCGAGTCGTCGTCGTGGAAGTAGATGGAGTCATTGAGCTTCGCGTACTCCTCCGAACCCGTGCCGGTGCAGCACCAGAAGGAGTCGAACTGTGTGCCGAAGGTCTTGTACAGACCGGGCTTCAATGACACGTAGTACATCAGCATGCCGTTACGATCCTGCGTGCCACTGCGTACGTTCATCAATACACGCTCATAGTAGTCGAAGTGCTTCGCATCTGGTCCCTGGCCGAAGAGGTGGCGGGAGAGCTTCATCATGTTGTACGAGCAGCAGCACTCCTCTGCTGCGGGTCCGAGCTGCGATGCAATGGCATCCGGCTTGTGCCAGAACTCGCCGTTGCTCGTGCCTCCTGTGCAGTAGACGTGGTGATCGGTGACCATGCGATAGAAGTTCTGCGCGATGGCGAGGTAGCGCGGATCGCCTGTGAGCTCGTAGCCACGGATGGCGCCAATGACCTTGGGGATATTGGTGTTGGCGTGGTTGCCGCCAAGTATGTCCTGATTGGCTGCCAGAGGATCGAAGATCTTCTTGTGCTCGAAACGATAGCCGAGGTCGCGATACTTCACGTTGCCGGTGATGGCGTAGAGGTTGAAGGATGCTTCGTTCATACCGCCCTGCTCCACGAGCAGCATGCGCTGCCACTGGTCATCGGGGATGGGGCGGCTGTAGGCGTCCGCCCAGTCGGCCATCTTGATGGCCACTTGCAAGGCCTGCTTGTTGCCCGTGTGCTCATACATGTCGAGCATGCCTGCGAGGATCTTGTGGTAGGTGTAGAACGGCGCCCAGACGGGTTGGTGGTTTCGCAGCCTGTCGTAGAAGGTTGCGGGATACGCGCCGAGGTAGCCATCCTTTGCCTGGCACTGCGCGAGAATTTCGACGAGGTCATCGGCCTTGTTCTTGATCGGCATGTCGCCTGTGCTGGCGTATAGCAGGGCGCTTGACGAGAGATAGTGTCCGACGTAATGGCCACGCAGCTCGCCTTTAGGAGCCTCCCAGCCGCCGAGTGGATCAGCGTCCGTGGGGATGCCCGCCGTCACGCGGAAGTTATAGGCGAGACGATCATTGGGCAGCGAATACAGATAGCTGCGATCGAGCTCCATCATGTCCTTCCAGTGGCTGGGGAGCAGGCGGACCTCGGTCATCGAAAAGGGCACGGCCTTCCATTGCACCTTGGCAACCGCGGCGTGCGTCAGGGTGGCGACTGCCGGATCGGTGGCGCTCGAAGCAGTGTTGCTACCAGCTTGTACGGCTGCGGCGACCGCATGTTTCGGCAACAGCGTGGCGGTACTCGCGGCCATTGCGCCGCCTAGAAAATGCCTGCGTGTCAGTCTCACATCCATCGGTTTCACCCTTTTCAGCTTTCGGAACAGGCCTTGAAATTGGACTCAAGTTCAAAGGCAATGAATACAATTTCGAATACATAACGTTTACTCACCCGAGCCTTGCTTGTCAACTGCATGGGGTATTGCGGCACATCCGGGCGGGACTCCGTGTGCCGAGGCCAGCCGTTTGAGGGTCGCTGGAACGACAACGTGCAGCTCCAGCGCCTCCCACTCCTCGACCGCAACACCAGCATATTGTGCCCCTGAACCGGAGGCATTGAACACTGCTCGCAGGCACTGCGTTGTCACCGGATCGAAGTCGACCTCTGCGAATGAGCCGCTGAACGCGGGGTAGTCATCGTGGGTTGCTACCGGGCGCCACGCGGTGCCGCTCCAATACTCCAGATGCCATGCGGCGGGCGGAGCAATGCCTACGTTCGCACCAGCAGGATGGTCGCCCCAGAACAGGATGCGGGAAGCGTTCAGCGTGACCGGCTTCGCCCATTCATATTGAATCCACTGGGTGGGCGGATTGTGCGGCGTCCAACTGCCCCACATGTCCGGCGGCAGTGGATTGGAGCGCACAATGCCATCGTTGAGTGCCTTGATCCAATACTGCAACGGCACTGGTTGGTTAGACGCGGTCGCGGTTGCGGCGGTAGCAACGTTGCGGCTCGGCGCAGGTGCAGGCTGCGGCTCATGAGTCTGCTTTACCTTGAGGATGCGGGCAGGCGAAACGCTATCGTCCCATTCCATGCGATCGATTGCGATGCTGCGACGGAAGTGTCCACCGCCTTTGGCGTCGGCTGTGTGATAGACGAGGTACCACTTCCCTTTGAATTTTGCGACACCGGGGTGCGAGGTGGTTGACGAGACGACATCGAGTATGACGCCACGATAGGTCCACGGACCGAGCGGCGTGGGCGCTGTGCCGTAAGCAATGCAGGCGTGATACACCGCTGGCGTGCAAGGCGAATGCGGTCCGGCCTGGTTATCGGCATAGAGTAGATAGTAGGTATCGTTGCGGCGGAAGATGCGCGACGCCTCAAAGAAGCCCGTAAGCGTTGACACGGTAAACTCGTGGCCCTTCGGAGTCACCATGTCGGGCTCCAGCTCCATGCCGCGCAGACGACCGAACGTGCCCCAATACATGTACACGCGGCCGTCACGGTCTACCAGCACGGTCGGATCGATATTCTGGATGTGGTTTGTCTCAGGTACGGACTGCGAGACGATGGGCCCGCTGGGATGCGCGTCCTTCCACGGCCCGAGTACGCTGTCGGCAACAGCTACGCCAATGGCGAAGGGGTCCTGATTCGGTGAGCTTGCCTGCTGGACGGGGGCATAGAGGTAGAAGCGCTTATTCCACCCCTGCACAATCTGTCCGGCGTAAGCGTGACCGGGCCTGGCCCATGCGAAGACCTGCTCCGGGCGAAGGAATTCGGGATAGAGTTGCCACTGCTTTGACGCCACATCCTTCGTCGCGAAGAGCTCCCACTCCGGCATGATGAAGTCGTTCACATCAGGCGGCGCGACATCCCGGCCTGCAAGGATATAGAGGGTGTCGCCTACAACGATCGGTGCGGGATCGGCGGAGTAGAAGGAGCCATCCGAGACGATGGGATTTCCAGCGCTATGAATTGTGCGCGGCTGCTGCGCGAACGTGGCGACCGAAAGCACCACGACAGCGGCGGCAGAGAAGAGCGCAAGGGGACGCAGACGACGCAAGAGACCTCCAGGAGCCTAAAGCAGAAAGGCGACACGCGTACAACATATACGTTATTGTATACATTGAATGAGGGCTTATCATGTTTCGTCACACATTGGATCGTCATAATGGTCGCTTCCCTTCTTGCAACGCACAGAGACTTCGCTATGCCGTCTGTGCGCTCTTGCTCACTGTCGGACTCACGGGGCAAGGGCAAGGACAGCGATGGCACAGACCGGCTCCGCTGCCCCCGGGGCCAATGCTGGACGGCGGCAGGGTTTCGCTCAGCACGCCGGAATTGACTGTCGAACTGCTGCGCTACTCCGGTACAGTCGCTTCGCTCAGACCCAGCAGCGATAAGACACTTGACTACACACCGGGCGACTTGCTGAAGCAGCGCTCCGCCGATACCTTCTACCACCTGGGCGATCTCGACGTCCGATATCGCTCAGGCGACACGAGCAACTGGACAGACGTTTCGACAGCCTACAAACGAAGCCCTGTGACGGTGATTGCCTCGGACGCCACGCACTTCACCGGTGACGTCACTTCGAGCCTGCCCAGTGGCACGCCGCTGAAGATCGTTCGTACCTGGTCAAGCGAAGGCGGAACGCTGGCGCTGCGCTTCACGCTGACGAACACGTCGGGAACGCCGGTCGAGATTGGCGGCCTCGGCATCCCGATGGTCTTCAACAACATCATGAACGGCCGTACGCTCGACCAGGCCTACCGCCTCTGTTCCTTCTACGACCCGTACATAGGCGAGGATGCGGGCTATGTGCAGGTCATACAACTCCGCGGGACGGGGCCGGTGCTGCTGGTGGTGCCGGACGGTCACACCCCGTTTGAAGCGTGGAAGCCGATCCTCGACCACCGCAATCGCACGACCGGCGCTGGGCTGCTTGACAACGACCCCACTCCGCGCGGCACGACGTTCGAAGGCTCATTCGACTGGATGGTGCATACGACGGGCTACGCCGATACCGACTGGAAGGGCGTGCAGGAGTGGAATCCCGCGACCTCCACCACCCTTGCACCCGGAAAGAGCGTGAGCTATGGCGTACGGTTCCTCGTGGCGCCGGACGTACGTCATATCGAAGCGACACTAACGGGGCATAAGCGTCCCGTCGCGGTAGGCATACCAGGCTACATTCTGCCGCAGGACATGGATGCTCGGCTGTTCCTGCGCTACGACCAGCCTGTGCGTTCCATCGTCAGCGAGCCCGCGGCCGCGGTGGATATCCACGATGACGGTATGAACACGCACGGCCTGCACGCGTACACGCTGCGAGGCAAGCAGTGGGGTCGCTTTCGGCTCGTGATCACCTATGCGGACGGTAGCGTACAGAGCATTGGCTATCGCACGATCAAGCCTGAGACAGAGGCAATCGCAGACATGGGCCGCTTCCTCTTCCATCAGCAGTGGTTCGATCAGCCCAACGATCCATTTCATCGCTCGCCGTCGATCATCAGCTACGACAATGAAGCGGGCAAGCAGGTTACGCAGGACTCGCGCGTGTGGATCGCCGGCTTGAGCGATGAAGCTGGCGCGGGCTCATGGATCGCTGCTTCGATGAAGGAATATCTCCAACCCAATAAGGATGAGATTGTCCAACTCGAGAGCTTCGTCGACGGTGTGCTGTGGGGGCATCTGCAAAACAGCGAAGGCGAACATAAGTATGGCGTGCACAAGAGCCTGTTCTTTTACCAGCCAGCGCTTGTGCCCGGTTTCACTTACGATCCGAAGCTGAACTGGACCAGCTGGACCAGCTGGAATAAAAAGGACGCCTACGATGTGGGTCGCTCCTATGACTACCCGCACGTGGTCGCAGCATACTGGTCGCTCTATCGCACAGCACGCAATACGCAAGGCCTCGTCACGAACCACGATTGGCAGTGGTATCTGAACCAGGCATACGAGACTTCGCTCGCAATGTGCTCGGAGGCACCGTACTACACGCGCTTTGGGCAGATGGAGGGTACGGTCTTCGTTCGCCTGCTCGGCGACCTCAAGGCGGAAGGCTGGACCGACAAGGCCGCGAAGCTGGAAGCTGTCATGCGGGCGCGTGCCGATGTCTGGAAGACCGAGGCTTATCCCTTTGGCAGTGAGATGCCATGGGATTCGACTGGCCAGGAAGAGGTTTACGACTGGACACGCTACTTTCATGATGACGAGAAGGCCGAGGTGACGCTGAACGCGATCCTTGCCTACGATCCGACGATTCCAAGCTGGGGTTATAACGGGAGTGCGCGTCGTTACTGGGACTTCATCTATGGGGGCAAGGAGAAGTATGCCCGCATCGAACGCCAACTGCACCACTATGGCTCAGGAATCAACGCGATTCCACTGCTAGCCGAATACCGACTGCACCCTGATGATCTTTATCTGCTGCGCGTGGGTTATGGAGGCGTCATGGGGCCACTTGGGAACATTGATCAGAAGGGCTTCGCGTCCGCAGCGTTCCACTCCTTCCCCGACATGATGAAGTATGACCCGTACACAGGAGACTACGGCCCTAACTTCTTCGGCCACGCGATCAACACGGGCACCTTTGTCACGCACGATGACGCAATGGGCTGGCTCTGCTTCGGAGGCAATATTACAGAACGCCACGGTGTGGTACACGTCACGGTTCTCGACAGCTCGCGTAAGCGGCTCTTCGTCGCGCCGCTGGGTCTCTGGATAACACTCGAAGCGGGCGAGATCGTCTCCGCGGACTACGACCCGCACAAGGACACCGTAACGCTGCATCTCGCCGCTGCGAGCCAGTATGTGCGCTCTGCTCGCCTGCGACTTACGCAGACAGAATCGAAACCCGGAGCTGGGTCCTGGACGGTTGCATCGCCGACGAAGCTGGATGCCGGTGAAACGGTGATTCCACTCCGCAGCGGCGAAACCGTGGTCAAGCTGCGCGAGGTAGCGATGTAACTGCAGCAGCTGTATGTCAGGACAAAGGCCGGCACAGTTCGCCGGCCTTTGTCGTCTCCTGTGTTGCTTACTAGTGAGCGCTGATCCGCAGCAGGACCACTCCATGCTTCGGCACGTTGGTGGTGTAAGTGTCACCGTCAATGGAGACCTGTGCATGACGCCAGAGATCGCGGGCGATAAGCTCCTTACCATTGAAACCGGCAGGCAGACTGCTGCGCGAGAGCTTCGCTGTCGCAGCTTCTGGTCCGCGGTTAAAGAGACCAACGGCAACCGATCCGTCACTAAGAGGCCGCATGAGCACCTCTATGTCGCCATCGTGCGAGACCACCGTAACGGGCTGAAACTGGGGATCCTGGTCGATCGCAATGACTTCAGTGTTCATCAGAATGCTCTTGGTCTCGGCCGTCATTGTGCGTAGATCGTTGCCGGCAATCAGCGGTGCCGCGAGCATAGACCACAGGCTCATGTGCGTTCGATACTCATCGGCCGTCATGCCGCCGTTACCAACCTCCAGCATGTCGGGATCGTTCCAATGCCCCGGCTTTACGTAGGGCGATAGCTTGATCTGGCTGAAGCCGATCTTGTCCATCGACCCCCATTTATCTTCGATGTCACCCGTGGTGCGCCAGAGATTGCCACCACTCTTTTCGCCCCACCCGGTCCACACTTGTGCGCGACCATACTCGCAGAGACTGTAGACGATAGGCCGATGCGTGGCCTGCAGTGCGTCGCCCATCTCCTGGTAGATGGCCTGCAGCGTCGGCGCGTCGTCTTTGTAGATGTCGAGATCGCTGCACAAGTCGTATTTCAGGTAATCAATTCCCCACGATGCAAACGTTGCCGCGTCCTGCCGGACGTGACCGTAGCTGCCGGGATAGTTCGCGCAAGTTTTCGGGCCGGGGCTGGAATAGATACCGATCTTCAATCCCTTCGAGTGGACGTAATCCGCGAGGGCTTTCATGTTCGGAAACTTTTTGTTCGGGAGGAGATTGCCCGCCGCATCGCGGCCGAGATCCCATGTGTCGTCGATATTGATGTATTTATAGCCAGCCTTGCTCATGCCGCTTGAGACCATCGCATCCGCCATTGCGCGCACCGAGGCATCGTCGACCTTGTCCGCGAACCTGTTCCAACTGTTCCAACCCATGGGCGGCGTCCGCGCGAGTCCGTTATCAGGCACGTCATGCAGCGCCGGCAATGGCAACTGCTTTGGTGGCTCCGTCGCATCTTCTGTCACCCGGACCACAACGCCATGCAAATTGCCTTCACGAGACTGCATGGTGAGAGTGAACTTGCCCTTCGCAAAACTGCCATCAAAGACGATCGGCTGCTGCTCCCACCTTGGAGTGGATGCTGACGGCTGGGTTACGAGGTGAATGGAATCATTCTGCAACGTGCCGTTGATCGGAATCGTGTAGTGCCAGCGAATTAGTTCGCCACTGATGGCATTGCCATCCTGTTGCAGCTGAAAATACGTATCCAGAAACGTACCGTCGCCGCTGGGATTCGGCACATGCAGATCCCAATAGCCGTCGACGGTGGACTTGGCCATCGCTGGGATACAAGCACCGCTCAACGCGATGGAGCAGATTAGGAAGGTGCGAACGATGATTCTCATGAAACCTCCGGGACGACGTTAATGGATGCAACGGCAAGAGGCCCGCGCAGATTGCCGCGGGCCCCTTTCGAAAGTTACTAAGCGCCAGCAAACTCCGAGATCGGACGCTCATCGATGGGCTTGCGTGTAGCTTTGGCTTTTTCAAACACAGCCTTCACCTCGGCGAGCTCTGAACCCTGCAACTCCAGACGAGGGGCACGTACGCGCGCTGAGCCGACGCCAGCCTGCTCCTGCACCCACTTGATCAGCTGCACGAATTTCGGCACCGTATCCAGACGGAGGAGCGGAAGGAACCAGCGGTAGAGCTCAAAGGCTTCGTCATGACGACCGGCGCGGGCCAGGTTGAAGAGTTCGACGGACGCCGCGGGGTAGGCATTGACTAGACCTGCCACCCAACCTACAGCACCAGCGTTCACACCTTCGACGAGCACGTCGTCGACACCGACAAAGATGGTGAGGCGATCTCCCAGGACCTCGCGGATGGCCGCCACACGACGGACGTCGGCGCTCGATTCCTTTACGGCCTCCAGGTTCTCGTGTTCAGCCGCAAGATCTTTGATCTGCGCGGGGAGGAAGTCGGTCGTGTATGAGACGGGGTTGTTGTAGAGCATGCAGGGCAGCTTGGTAGCTGCAATCACTGTTGCGACATGCTGCTTCATCTCGCGCCAATCGGAGGTATAGACGTAGGGCGGGAGAACCATCAGGCCATCGCAGCCAGCCTGTTCCGCTTCGCGTGCGAGCTCCACCGCATGGGAGGTGGACAGGGCGGAGATGGATGCGACCACCGGCGTCTTCTTCTTTGCCGATACACGGACGGCCGTCTTGAGGATGGCGATCTTCTCTGCGTGCTCCAGGGTTGCACCTTCACCGAGTGAGCCCAACATGACGAGGCCGGTGCAGCCGTTGTGCAGCAGCCAGGTAGCGTGTTGCGCGAGGAAGGCGTGATCGACAGCGAGCTTGCTGTCGAAGGGGGTGGTGATGGCGGGCATAACTCCGGACCAGTTCATTTTGTCTCCTAATAGATGGTTGAGTCTTCTACAGACTCTGTGTCGTTGGTGCCGAATGCGCTAACCGGCATGGGAAAGATGGGTGGACGAACGGAGGTTGGGCGCCAGCCGAAGAGCGTCTGAACGGCGGGGCCACAGACTCGTCCCTGGCAGGGACCCATACCGCAACGGGTTTGAAGCTTGGCTTCGGTCCATGAGGCGTGGCCCTGAAGTTTTGCAAAGGGGACGTCCTCACAGCGACAGACGATGGTGTCCGAAGCACAGAGCGATCGCAGTTCGGGGCGCAGCCGAAAGGCGGTGCTCATGCGCCTGCCAAAGGCTTGTTCTTTGGCGCGGTGTCTATAGAGCGACGACGCTTTCTGCTGCTGACCAGCAGCGACCAGGCCGGCAATCTTGCCCTGGACCAACGCGGCATCGAGGCCCGCGATTCCGGCTGGCTCCCCGACGCAGAAGACGTTGGGCACAGAGGTCTGCTGGTGTGTATCGACTGCAACAGCATCTGCGTTCAAAGCGCAGCCAAGCAGCTCGGCAAGTACGGTATTCGGGACCAGATGAAAGCCGCACGCGAGTGCATCGCAGCGCTCCGAGACGACGCTGGTTCCGTTGGTCAGCTTCACTGCCAGATTGGAGCCGTCCTGCTCTGCAGCGACCGGCCACCAACCGAGGCGGTAAGGGACGGATGCCAGGGATGCGCGATAGCGAACGCCCTGTAGCATCTTGGCCGGATGCGACCATAGTCCTGCGGCGAATGGAAGCAACTGGTTGAACGATGCCTGTTCCGCGATCGATAGGACCTGCGCGCCGGCATGTTGAAGATACGCCGCCACCGCCAACAATAGGGGCCCCGTACCTGCGACCGCGATGCGCTTCCCTTCAACCGCATAACCGCCCTTGACCAATGCCTGTAAGCCACCGGCTCCAAAGACACCGGGCAGCGTCCAGCCGGGAAACGGGAGAAAGCGTTCGCGCGCGCCGGTGGCGAGAATCAGGCGGTCCCAGGCGAAGGTCTCCTGCACGACGCCGAGAGGTGTATCCATAACGGTGCTTAAGAGGCCAGGTTGCGGCGCATTCACGACACATCGTCCGGTGAGTAACTCTGCGCCAGAGGCGTTGAATGCGGCGCGTGTTCTGGACTGGACGCTATCTTTTTTGTGGCGGCTTGCGGTGGGACTGTTTGGGTTCGCTGGTGCAGAGATAGAGGGGGCAGAGATTCCGCTACGCCATATCTGGCCGCCAGCGGTGGGGTTGTCGTCGAGCACGATGACCTTGCGGCCATGATTCGCGGCGGCAGTGGCGGCGGCCATGCCGGCGGGTCCAGCGCCAACTACCAGCACTTCGGTGCGCCGCACAGGTGTCGTCATCGCTGGGTCTCCACGCGCATGCCCTCGCGGCAGAGCAACTGGCAGGTGCGTTGGTGAGAGACGCCATCGACGATGGCACGGCATTCGAAGCAGATGCCCATTCCGCAGAGGGCAGTGCGCGGCTCTCCTGAGACGGAGGCTCTGCTCACGGCGCCGGCCGTCAGCATGGCGGCGCTGACGACGGAACCGGCTCGTACGGTGCAGGCCGCGCCATTGATCCAGACGGTTACGTGCGCTTGCTCAGACATGCGCGACCTCCATCGAGATGGAACGCATGGGCAGGTAGGGCGAGCGATCAATTGCGGAAGGGCGGTCGAGGAGATGATCCAACAACAAGCGCGCTGCACCCGGTGCATTGGTGATGCCGAGGCCTTCAAATCCAGCCGCGAGAAATACGCTGGGGTCTTCGGTTGGGCCAATAAGGGGAAGTTTGTCCGATGTTGCCGCGCGGAACCCGGTCCAGGTTCGAATACCCGATACCCTTGCCAACGCCGGCATGTACTCGCATGCACGATCCAGCATGCGGCGAAGGATCCTGTCTTCGATTGCGGGATCTTCACTGCCAAACTGGCGCGAGGAGCCTATCAACAGCTGCCCAGTCTGCCGCGGTTGAATGTTGAAGGCAACCGAGTCTTCCGTGAGCTTGTGCGCACTCTTCAGATATCCGAGTTCGACCAACTGGTGGCGAATGAAGCCTGGATAACGATCGGTAATGAGCAGATGGCCCTTGCGTTTCTGAATTTTGAATGAGGGGATAAGAGCGGTATCGGCGCCCGTGGACAAGACAATCTTCGACACGCTGTATTGCTCGCCGTTATCGAGCACGACCGTGCCGTTGCCGGCGCTGACCGCGGCATGGCCCAGCAGCAGAATGGTTCCGGCGCGCCTGGCTTCGTCCAAAAAAAAAGCAGCTGCCGTGGGTGGGTAGATGACCGCATCGTCAGGAACCAGAAGACCACCGGCGAGGCCGGGACGCAGATTCGGCTCGGCGAGAGCAAGGTCGTGAGCGTCAAGGACGACAGAGTCTACGCCGGCGGTTGCATAGATTTTCTTCTTAGCATGAACCTCGTCCATCTCCTCAGCATCTGCTGCCACCCACACTGTGCCGGTGGCTTCGTACTCAGCCGATGGAGGAAGCTGGGGCACCAATTCTTTCCATACGGAGCGGGAGTAGCTGGTGAGAGAAAGCTGCGCGGGAGAGTCATCCATGACGACGAGATGGCCCATACCTGCCGCAGTGGCTCCGCCGCCGACGACGTTGGGTTCAACGATTGCAACTCTCAGCCCAACCTGCGCGCACTCGCGCGCACAGGCGCAACCCACGATGCCCGCACCGAGGATCATCACGTCAAACGTGGACGCGGCACCTGACATTAGAAGGCAATCCCCTCCTGAAACGGGTCGCTGGGATCGAAGAGTAGAGTCGACTCGGCCGTGATCCAGGCTCGGCCTTTGATCGTAGGAGTAACGGACTTGAGATGCTGCGAGCCATTCCCGTTGAGCCCTGCCTCTACCGAGCCCACAAAGACAGTTCCGAGGATGCCCTCCTGACGCCAGGATTGTTCTGGCTGCAGCTTGCCGTCAGCATGCAGGCATGCCATCTTCGCGCTGGTTCCGGTACCACAGGGAGAACGGTCGAAGGACGCTCCCGGGCAGAGAACAAAATTGCGGCTCGAGTTCGATGGGTCTTCAGGCGCAGAAAAGAGCTCTATATGATCGATCAAGGCACCGTCTGAGCCGGTGATGCCGCTTTCGACAAGTGCAGAGCGGATTGCTGTTGTGACCTCGATGAGTTCCGCACGGTTGCTCAAGACCAGATCGTAGGTGTGCTGCCCAATGAGAAAAAACCAGTTTCCGCTCCAGGCGATATCTCCCACAAAGCGACCGTATCCCGGGACATCGACAGGGATATCTTTGCGGTAACGATAGCTGGAAATATTCTTCACCGAGACGCTGCCGTCTGCATGCAACTCTGTTCGCACAATGCCGACGGGCGTTTCAATCACATGCTCACCAGGGCCGATCCGACCGAGATGCGCCAGCGTGGTGACTACGCCGATGGTGCCATGGCCGCACATTCCGAGATAGCCAACGTCATTGAAAAATATGACGCCAGCGGCGTGATGGGGATCGACGGGAGTACACAACAGCGCCCCCACAATCACCTCGGATCCACGGGGTTCGGAGATCACTTTCGTTCGGAAGTTGTCATGATTTTCCCGCAGAGATCGCAAGCGCTCCTGAAGTTCTCCCCCTCCAAGATCGGGTCCTCCCTCGACTACTACCCGGGTGGGCTCGCCGGCCGTATGGGAATCAATAACATGGAGGCGTTGGAATGGCGCGGCAGGGGAAAGCATAAACATAATTGTAAACGATTGTGGATACATTCGCGCCCCCAAAAACATACCCCGGGGAATGGCGGAATGCGCTAAAGTGAGTGGAGAGGAAAGCCTTGAAAACGAAGACTCTAGTCAATCCAGCACAGGATAATCAGCTCAAGCGGCGCGCCCGTTCCTCTGCATCGGGCCATAAGCGGGACAAAGCCGAACATGGAACCAGCCTCTTGACCGCGTTCCAGGAGATTCGTGAGCTGATCGTCCACGGGAAGATGTCTCCCGGGACGTGGATCGTCGAAGCCGACCTGGCGGAGCGGTTAAACATGAGCCGCACGCCCGTCCGCGGAGCTATTCACTGGCTGCAGCGCGAGGGTTATGTGCTGGAGCACCGGCAAGTGAGCAAGTCTCGCATGATCGTGGCCCCGCTGACAAAGGAAGACGCCAACGAGCTTTACCTGATTATTGGACGGATTGAAGGCATCGCGGGACGTGGTGCAGCGCAGATGGATGAGCCAAAACGGCTTGCTCTGGCCAAGGAACTCACGGCGATCAATGAGAGCCTGCGCAGTATCGCGGAAGGCCACGGCGGACATGCCGGCGACATCTTCGAACTGGACAGGAGCTTTCATCGCCTTATCATCAAGGTCGGTGCGGGGGCGCGACTGTCTACGCTGCATAACGCCATCGAGCCCCAGACAGAGCGCTATTGGCGGCTGTATGCCAGCTCGATCATCAAAGACCTGCTGACCTCTGTGAAAGAGCACGAGGGTATCATCGAAGGCATCGTTGCCGGAGACATGAATTCCGTCGAGCGCCGTCTGCAGAATAACTGGCAGAAGGGCTCCGAGCGCCTGGGCCACGTAATCGACATCTTCGGCGAGCGCGGAAGCTGGTAGCTTCCGAAGAGTCCTCAGGACGATTGCGTGGCAAGTAATTGAGTCAATTCCTCATTCCTTTGTCGCCGAAGTTGCGGCAGCCGGAGGCGCGGTTACCGCCACAGGAATCACTCCCTTCGACGAGAGCTGCTGGTTGAACGCCGGCACGACATTCGTCATCAGTTCGTGATAACTCTCGGCGGCATGGGCGAGATTCTTTTCGATCCCAGCGAGTAGCAGCGGTGTGGTGTCGGTGGGGCCGTAGTCGCCGCCGCCAGCTACGTCACCAGCGCCCGATCCAATCTCCGCATCCAACCACATCAGGTTGTAGTAGACCTTATAGGCGGAGCTGTAATATTTGTCATCGCTGGCGGCGAGGTCTTTAGCGAGGAGCTGATACTCGACGTCCTGCATCTTCTGGTCCGTGTCGTTTGCGTCCTTCAGCAGCTGGGAGTCGCGGTCGTTTGAGGCGAGCATCTTCTCTGTATCGGAGAGCTGCTTACGCATCCATTCGATCTGATTCACCATGCCAGAGACCTTGTTGACGTCTGCGCGAATGCGGAGCTGAAGGTGCAGCGTAGCCTCGATACTTTGTTGGGTGCCAGGGCTGTGGGGATCAATAAGCACCTCAAGAGGCTGCTGGAAGGATGTTCCATCGACCGTCATCTTGACCGTGTACTTGCCCGGGGCAACGAGTGGGCCGACGGGTTCATCGGTCATACCCCAGTGCGTGATGGGCCGAGAGTCCTTGCCCTTAAAGCGCTGCTCTTCCCAGATGTGAGGGTCTTCGGGAGGAACTGTGCGAAGCGCGATGCCACGCGCACCCTCATAGCGCATATCCCACCTGACACGATTCAGCCCCGCCTGTCCCTCGCTGGTGAGTTTTCGGATCGTTGCCCCATTGCTATCGACAATCTCAATCTTTACCGGCTCCTTGGGAACGGTCTTTAGCGAGTAATTGATGATCGCGTTGTCGTAGTCATGGAGACGGTACGCCTGCCGGGGGACGAAGAGTCGAACATCGGATGCAGAAGTCTGCTTCGCCATCTGCTCGAGGGGCGTGATGTCGTCAAGGATGTAGAAGCCGCGTCCGTAGGTCGACACGACGAGGTCATGAAAGCGCTTCTGCACCACGGTCCAAGTAACGGGAGAAGGCGGAAGGCCCTTGTTTAGATGGATCCAGTTCGTCCCGTCGTTGAGGGAGTAATACAGCGCGTTTCCGGTTCCTGCGAAGAGGAGGCCTTCGGCATTGGGGTCCTCCGATACATTGCGAACGTAGGAGAGAGGCCCCCTGGGGATATCGCTATCGATGCGCTTCCATGTCTTTCCGAAGTCGGTGGTCTTGTAGATGAACGGATCACGGTTGTCGATCAGATGAAGATCAAAGCTGACGTATGCGGTACCGGGATGAAAGTGCGAGGGCTCGATGCTGGTGACCGTGCCCCAGGCAGGGAGCCCGGGGATGTTTTGTTCAACATCATTCCATTTGCCACCGCCATCACTCGTGTACCAAACCTTTCCATCGTCGGTACCGGCCCAGATGAGTCCTTTTTGAATTTTGGATGGTGCAATCGCAAAGACGACCTCGCCATAGAACTGACCCAGGTTGTCCCCGATGAGACCTCCTGATGAAACGATTCGACTAGGATCTTTCCGGGACAAATCGGGACTGGCGACGGTCCAACTCTGGCCGCTATTGGTTGTCTTGAAGATTACCTGACACCCGTAGTACACGGTGTTGTGATCAAAGGGGTCGATTGCTAGAGGCGGTGTCCAGTGGCAGCGGTATTTGATCTGATTCGGAGCTGAGTCGAGGGTGTGAAGGTAGGGACTGACCGAGCGCGCCTGTCTTGTTCTGGCATCCCAACGGGTCACTTCGTCGGCATAGCAAGAGGCCCAGACAATATTCGGATCGGTTGGATCAGGCAGCGTAAAACCAGACTCGCATCCTCCCATATGGTGGTCCCAACCTACTTCACGTCCCTCTCCGAGCGGGATACTGGGGCCTCGCATGGTGCTGTTGTCCTGCATGTTGCCGTAGACGTAGTAGGGTATCTGGTCATCGACAGCGACGTGATACATCTGCCCGATGGGGAGCGTCACATTATGGAAGCCTTTTCCATTGACCGTCGTGATCGCGAGGCCGCCGTCGAAGGTGATGGCGAAGTGATCAGGGTTCTTCGGATCCATCCAGATGTCATGATTGTCACCACCCCAGGGAACTTCGCGGAAGGTTTCGCCGCCGTCGAGGGAGACGTGAAAGCCGCTGTTGGCGAGGAGAATCTTATTTTCATCGCCCGGTGAAACTGCGATGCGAATGTAGTAGCCGGCCCTTCCGATCAGGGTGCGATCCCAACTTGTGAGACGCCAGGTCTCTCCACCATTGTCGGAGCGCCAGAAGGATCCCTGCTTGTCGGTCTCGATGAGTGCATATACTCGGTTGGAGTCCGTTGGAGCAATGGCGACGTCTATCTTGCCCACGGGAGATTTGGGCAGGCCATGGCCTTCGATGTGTTTCCAGTGTGCGCCACCATCGTGGGAGATGTAGATACCGCTACCGGGGCCACCGCTGATCTCAGCCCAGGGGTGCATTTCAACCTGCCACATGCCAGCGACGAGCGTCTGCGAGTCATGCGCATCCAGACTAAGGCCCGAGCAGCCTGTATTGGCGTCCACGAAGAGGGATTGCGTCCATGTCTTTCCCGCGTCCGTGGTCTTGTAGACGCCACGCATCTGGTGCGGACCGGCTAATCGCCCCAAGGCGCAGACATATACGGTGTTTGTATCGTTTGGGTCGACGATGATGCGGCCGATGCGACCACTATCAACGAGCCCCATGTTCTGCCATGTCTTACCAGCATTGGTCGACTTGTACACACCATCGCCGGCAACATCGATGTCGCGGATAGCCCATGCTTCTCCGGTGCCCGCCCACACAATATTCGGTTGGGTTGGTGAAACAGCCAGGGCTCCGATGGCGGCAGCAGACTGGTGATCGAAGATGGGTGCCCACCGGTTTCCCCCGTCTGTCGACTTCCAAATTCCGCCGGAAGCGGCGCCTGCGTAGTAGGTGCTGGTGTCTCCCGGTATGCCGACGATCGCGGCAACCCGATTGCCAACCATCGGGCCGAGGAAACGGAAGGCGAAACCCTCTGACCCGCCGCGGCGACGCTGAGCACTGGCGACAACGGAACAACTGATGAGGAGGACAAGAGCGATGCGCTCCACGAGCTTTTGTCTTTTCATTGGGGAGATTCACCTCGGCTGGCTGATGGTTGCCGATTGTATACGATGCTGAATTTTCTTTGCAACGACGTTTCCCCATAAGATGGTTGAGTCGTCCGCCTTCAGTCTCTCCCACTCAAGGAGATTGGCAAGTTGCACTGAATGTCTCGCTTGATCTTCAGCGTCGTTATCTGCACAATCAGCATCTGAAAATCTGTTTCAGTGGGCCCTTGCAGCGCTAGTCATCGGACAATCAAGAGAATCTCTACAACGGTCTGGATACATAATAGACAGCTGGGACTTTACTATTTCGCATACGTTATTGTATACACTCTCGATAGGGTGGAACCGTGCGTCGGATCGGGAGCGAGATCCCTTAGGGAATGATCCGATCGCTTTGCAATTCCGCTGAGCGAAGACGCGCGCGCAAACTGCCGTTGAGCAACATCATGAATGAGCGCGACTCTGTTGAGGCAGGAATTCGAGCGACGAAAGGTTAGGGATGGCGGCTCCACTTGAAGAGATTGGCGTGATAGAGTCTGGCGGCGCGCCCGGTGAGTTCCGCAAAGCGCTTGGGCTGTTTGACTCGATCATGATTGTTGCCGGCATCATGGTGGGCTCCGGCATCTTCATCGTCAGCGCGGAGATCTCGAGGCAGGTTGGTTCAGCTGGATGGCTGTTGGTGACGTGGATCATCACAGGCTTGCTCACGGTGGCTGGCGCGCTCAGCTATGGAGAACTCGCCGCCATGATGCCTCAGGCCGGCGGCATGTATATCTATCTTCGCGAAGCCTTTTCCCCACTTCTCGGATTTCTTTATGGGTGGACGTTGCTGACGGTCATCCAGACAGGAACGATTGCGGCGGTGGCGATTGCGTTTGCGCGTTTCGGCGGGGTTGCGTTTCCCTTCATCAGCGAGACGCATTACCTCATTGCGCCGGTCCATGTATTGCCCGGCTATGCGCTTTCGCTTTCAACGGCGCAGCTTACTGCGCTTGGAATCATTCTGCTCATTGCGGCTATCAACAGCTACGGCGTGCAGTGGGGAAAGCTGATTCAGAACGTCTTCACCGTTGCCAAGCTTGCTGGAATGGTTGCGTTGCTATTGCTTGGCGCCGTCGCGTTTTATCTGCACCCGAATATCTTTCACGCAAACTTTGCCGGGGGCGGATGGGCACCAAAGAATGTAGTTCCCATTGGCGGGGTTAGCGCGATCACCGCCTTCGGTATGTTTATCGCGATATGCGTCTCGCAGACGGGTTCGCTGTTTTCGGCTGACTCATGGCACGACATCACCTTTGTAGCCGGTGAGGTCCGAAATCCGAAGCGCAATCTTCCCCTGGCGCTCGGCCTTGGGACATCGCTGGTCATCGTTCTTTATCTGCTGTGCAACCTTTGCTATCTCGCGGTGTTGCCTCTGCACGGGATCCAGACAGCACCGGACGATCGAGTCGCTACGCTGGTGGTAGCCACAGTGCTGCCGACGTTTGGAAAGCTCGCGATGGCCCTACTCATCATGGTGTCGACCTTCGGTACGGTGAATGCATTGACACTGGCTGGAGCGCGGGCCTGCTATGCGATGGCGCAGGATGGGCTTTTCTTCCGTCGCGCGGGAATTCTGAATCGGGCTCGCGTTCCCGGCTGGGCGCTCGTGCTGCAGTGCTTATGGTCACTCTTTTTAGTATTGCCGCGCACCTACGATCAAACCACGGGGCTGTATGGCAATCTCTACAGCAACCTTCTCGACTATGTGATTTCTGCCGCACTGCTGTTCTATATCCTCACTGTGGCAGGGCTCTTCCGCCTGCGCCGCACAAGGCCGAATGCGCCACGCCCTTATCGTGCGTGGGGCTATCCCTGGCTACCGGGGCTGTACATCCTCGGATCCGCTGTTGTGCTGGGCGTGCTCTTCTGCTATCGCACGGCCACTACCTGGCCAGGATTGCTCATCATCGCGAGTGGCGTTCCGGTGTACTTCTACCTGCGATGGAAGGCGAAACAAGAGCGTACCGCTTAGCTCTCCCATTCGCCGCGTTCAGCAACTGTCTGCTTATTCGACGACAAAACGAACCGGCCACGTAACGCAACATCAAACGAAATATGCTGAGAGGGGCGGACGTCGATGGATAATCCTTTCACCCGCAGAGATGCATTGAAGGGTATGATCTCAACCGGAGCGGCGGCTTGGATCAAGCCGTCTTCCACGCTGATAGACAGACCCAACATCCAAGTTTCTGGTCATCCTGTAGAAATAGCGCTGACATCGATCAGCGCTCAGACCGTTCGCATCGCGGTCCAGATCCTGCAAGATGGAGTGCCGCTTCCCCTCCCTGACGATGGGGCATTGCGTAAGGAACAGTGGGGCCACCCTGTCGCGAGGGTGCGTGCGATCAATAGATCGCGCAGCATCAAGTGCGGAGATCTGAACGTAACCTTGTCCGATCATCCACTAACTGTTCGAGTGGAACGCACAGCCGGCGGCCTGGTTCAGGAACTGACATTTGATGCGACCCCGTCGGAACTGCGCTTTCTGATGGGCAATGGCGCGCTGCTTGGCCTGGGACAGGGCGGCCCTCAGTTTGATCGCCGGGGTAGTAGAGAGACGATGCTCAGCGGACAAGGAGGCTATGAGCTTGGCACGCATGGTGCAAGGGTTCCCATCCAGCTTCTGATCGGAAGCGAGGGCTGGGGGATGTTTGTCCATCATCCGCTGGGGAGTTTCGATTTGAGCGGCGATCACGGACGCCTGATTGCCGGCGAAGGCGATGGCGCGCTGCCATTCGATGTGTTCGTCATCGGCGCCCAACAGCCTGCAGAGATCCTGGCCGAGTACGCAAAGATTACGGGCTTTGCGGAGATGCCCCCGCTCTGGTCGCTCGGTTACCAGCAGTCATACCGCACGCTGGGCACACCGGAAGAGATCATGCAGGAGGCGAAGACCTTCCGCGACAAGCAGTTGCCTTGTGACACGATGATTTATCTCGGCACAGGATTTTGTCCGAATGGTTGGAACACCTACAACGGAGAGTTTGAATGGAATAAGGTTGCGTTTCCAGATCCGCAGAAGGCCATCGATCAACTGCATGCGGAGCACTTCAAGGTTGCGCTTCACGTCGTGCTTGAAGGACGAAAGCTTACGGGCTCCGTGAGCGATCCTTGCACGGCTGCGCCGCTGCCCTCGGGGCGCACGCCGGACCATCATTGGCCTCCCAACCGGCAGGTGAGTTGCTATTGGCCAGTTCACAGGCCGCTTGTGGACATAGGCGTCGATGGCTGGTGGCCTGATCAGGGGGACGGGTTGGATGCGCCTTCGAGATTGGCGCGCAACCGAATGTACTTCGAAGGTCAACAGCTGTATCGACCTAATCGTCGCGTCTATGCGCTGCATCGAAATGCGTATGCAGGCATGCAACGTTATGCGGCGTTCCTGTGGTCAGGTGATGTTCTTTCCAAGTGGGAGACGCTGAAGACGCATGTGCCGAATGCCATCAATACGGGCTTGAGCGGCATTCCGTATTGGGGTACCGACATCGGCGGCTTTATTCCCACTCAGGAGTACACCGGCGAACTGTATGCACGGTGGTTTCAGTTCGCGGCCTTCTGTCCTCTGTTTCGCTCACATGGACGCGACTGGAAGTTGCACCGGCCGTGGGGTTGGGATACCGGCGAACTTGGATATCCAGAGACGCCGGGCTTTCACCCTACAGAGGCCGAACTTCACAACCCGGCGATCGAACCAATCTGCAGAAAATATCTTGAGCTGCGTTATCGGTTGCTGCCGTATCTCTACACGGCGGTGAAGGAAACTACTGAGACGGGGCTACCCGTGATCCGTTCGCTCTGGTTGCACTACCCCGACGATCCGGTTGCGACCGCGCGCGGTGATCAGTATCTTTTTGGACGCGACATCCTCGTGGCACCGGTAGTGGAAAAGGGAGCGACGAGCCGCAGCGTCTACCTACCACACGGCACGTGGTATGACTTCTGGGACAACACGAAGCACGATGGCGGCCGCGAGATCGCACGCGCTGTGGACCTAGGCACGATCCCCCTCTATGTTCGCGCTGGCGCGATCCTTCCGATGGGACCGCTCAAGCAATACACCGGCGAGCAGGTCGACGGGCCCCTCACTCTCACTGTCTATCCAGGCACCGATGGCACTGCGTTTCTCTATGAGGATGATGGCGAGACCTTCAACTTCCGTAACGGCGATTCCATGCGACTGGAGATGCAATGGACAGACGCGCGTCAGATGCTCAGACTACAACTCTCCCATGGATCCAAATGGTTGCGCCCCGGCAAGATGGCGATTGATGTTCGCGTGGCGGGAAAAGACATAACGAAACAAGTCCTCTTCGAAGGTCATCCTCTCTCGGTGGTGCTCTCTTGAATAAAATCTTGCTTTGGTTAGCTCTGGCATGCAGGACCGCTTGGGCCATTCGCGCACCGAGTCGCTTTCGGGGCTGCCAGTTGCTGGGCGTTTGCGTTGTGCTGATCGTTAGTCCCCAAGCGCATGCCCAGAGTGTGCAGCCTGCCAGCAGCCAGACGGTTGTTCGGAGCAATGCCACCCACGACCTCTCCCCTGCCCTTTCAACCTTGAAGGACGCCGCAGACACAGCAGCCCAGGCGGAGTGCGGCCAAGACAAGGGTCACTGCGGGCTTTCTCCAGAAAACGCAGACGGCGATCCTGACGAAGATACCCCAGGCGACGACACTGCGAGCGCTGCAACAACTCCCATGTCCGCTGCAACCATTCGAGGCTTCTCGATCGAGCAGACGGTGCAGGGATCTCGCGAACCGGTACCGCTTGTGGATAGTTTCGAGGGCCTTGGCGAAGGGTTTTCCGGTCCGCAAGGGACAATGAAGTCTCGCAATCCATCGGATGACAGTCTTGCCGTCGGCCCCAACAACATCGTTCAGATTGTCAACTCACGCATGGCTATCTACACGAAGAAGGGCGAGCGATACGACACCACTGGCAAGGTACTTTATGGCCCCGTGGTGACGAACACCATCTTCGCGGGCTTTGGCGGTCAGTGTGAACACCGAACCAGTGGGGACGCCGTGGTTCGCTATGATCAACTGGCAAAGCGCTGGCTCTATGTTCTCCCCATCTTCAGGCGGCCTCCGGATGACCCGAAGGGTCCATACTCGATGTGCTATGCCGTGAGCAAGGGACCGGACCCGCTTGGCCCTTACTACCGCTATGAGTTCAAGCGGCCGCTGTTTCCTGACTATCCGCGGCCAGCGATCTGGCCTGATGGATATTACGTGCCCACGAGCGTGGGCGACACAGTGATTGAGAAGCAGGCCTGCGTGGCCGATCGCAGCAAGATGCTGCAGGGCCTTCCTGCGACAGAGCAATGTGTCCTCATCAACGGCGTCAACTTTCTGTTGAACTCTGATATCGATGGTCAGGCATTGCCTCCGGAGGGTGCACCGAACATCATGATGGCAGCCGGTGGTACGCAGTTGAAAGGCCGCTTCGAAGACGATGGGATTTACGTGTACAAGATGCATGTCGACTGGGTCGATCCGAGTAAGACCAGCGTCAGTCCTCCGAGAAAGATCGCTGTCGCACCGTATCACTATCTCTGCAATGGGCAGCTCACCAAGTGCGTTTCGCAACCGGGGACAGATATACGGCTCGATGCACAGGGGGACAAGTTGATGCAACGCCTGGTGTATCGGAAGATTGGCCGCCACGAGTGGATCGCCGGGCTTCACTCCATCGACACGAAGGGCGGCGGTGGAGGGGTGCGATGGTATGAATTCAAGCTCGATAAACATCGCGATCCACAGCTCTACCAGCAGGGCACCTACGCGCCTGGCGGCTTCTATCGATGGATGCCCAGTATCGGCATCGATCGCAAGGGAGATATTGGAATCGGTTATTCCTTCGGGGGCGATCCTGACTATGCGGGGCAACGTTTCGCTGCGAGATTGGCTAAGGATCCACGAGGGGTTCTTACCTTCAAGGAGACCGTGCTGGCGGAAGGTCACGCCGCGCAAACCAACACGCTGCGTTGGGAGGATTACACCACCACAGCCATGGACCCCTCCGATGGCTGCACCTTCTGGTACGTTGGTGACTACATTCAATCTGCGGGCGAAAGCTACAGGACTCG
The DNA here is from genome assembly GCA_049587035.1 of Acidobacteriaceae bacterium. Taxonomy (GTDB): domain Bacteria; phylum Acidobacteriota; class Terriglobia; order Terriglobales; family Acidobacteriaceae; genus Granulicella. The sequence goes on from JBAVDD010000231.1 coordinate 28,335, forward strand.
CATCGGCGGCTTCCGCGTTCCCGGTTGCTCCAGGAAACACTGGGGCTTGTTTTGAGGGCTGTGCGCTCTGAAAATATGAGGGCATCCAGGTGCAACATCGGGCATTAAGTTCGAATGGACCAGAAGTTAGTCCCATCGGACTTGGATGTTTCGGCTTATCGAATGCATACGGAGCGGCAGATCCAGCCGAATCAACTACGACGATCCTTCGTGCACTCGATCTGGGATGCAATTTTCTAGACACCGCCGACAGCTACGGCGCGGGTCAAAACGAAGAACTCGTGGGACGTTCCATCAAGCAGCGCCGGGACGAGGTGGTACTGGCAACGAAGTTCGGATTTGTCTGGGACGCGGAAGGTCACATCGTCGGTAAGAGCGGTGCGCCGGCTTATGTCCACAAGGCAATCGATGCGAGCTTACGACGATTGGGAACTGACGTCGTGGACCTCTATATCCTGCACCGCGTTGATCCAGACGTCCCAATTGAAGAGACGATAGGCGCAATGGCCGACCTGATCACTGTTGGGAAAGTCCGTCATCTCGGACTCTCCGAGGCCTCTGCGGAGCAGCTTCGACGCGCACATGCGATTCATACGATCGCGGCACTACAGTCGGAATACTCACTTTGGACGCGCGATCCCGAGGCTGAGCTTATGTCGTTATGCCAGGAACTTGGAGTAGGCTTTGTCGCTTTCTGTCCCTTGGGAAGAGGAATGTTCTCGAGGACGATCGGGGACCTCGACATGGGACGCGACGATTTTCGCCGGACGCTGCCACGATTTGAGCCGGATAATCTCAACGCAAATCTCGAGCTTGTTCATGGGCTCGAAGATCTGGCAAAGCGGAAACAATGCACTCCGGCGCAGCTTGCGCTTTCCTGGATTCTACAGAGAGGTGAAGGCATTGCTGCCATTCCTGGAACCAGGCGCCAACGGCATTTAGAAGAAAATCTACGGGCAATGGATGTTCAGTGGACAGACACCGAAAAGAAGGAACTCGACGAGCTATTCTCGCCCGACCGCATCCACGGATCTCGCTATTTGCATAACTCTATCTTCAAGCCCGAATGAAGATAGAGTGCGCCGATGCCAGAATGAGAATCTTGACGGACGTGAAGGTGGGCGCGGCGCGGAGGTCACGCGTCTGGCAGGCAGATGAGTTCGTTTCCCCAACGCCGCTCTGACAATCTATTGCTTGTTTACGTCGACGAAGTAATGATCGGTATCCACCTGAAACTCATCTTTGTTCAGCGATGTCTGCATCGATTGCCAATGAGTCGTCGGGCGAATGACTTGCCAGTGCCCCGGCGTACCAACGCGTACGGGCATCGCAAAATCATCCTCATCCGCACGCCACTTGTACATCACCATTCCCGGAGCTTCGCCGAACAGTAGCTCCAGCCGTGGAATCTGAGTGTGCCGCAGGTACTGGTCGAAGATGGGTGTCAGGTTCATCCCCGTGTGCTGATTGAAGTACCCCACCACGTCTTCGGTCATGATGTCCTGATATTTGAAATGTTGATAGAAGCCATGCAGCAGCGCCCACCATTTGGTATCGTCGTTCACGACGCTGCGCAGGGTGTTAATCATCAGGGCGCCTTTGAAGTACTGGTCCTCGGTCGGCTCTGCATTGACACCGCGCTCTGCGATGATCGGCCGCAGATTGTGCACCTTGGGCTTATAGCCGTTCAGGTACTTGATGGCGTCGGCGGTGCCCCAGCGGTACTCCACGTAGAGGCTCTCCATATAGGTCGCCCAGCCCTCGTGAATCCATTCGTCTGACGGATCAGCAGCTGTGATGCTGTTGCCAAACCACTCATGGGCGCTTTCGTGAATGATGATGAAGTCGAAACGCGTACTTATGCCAACGCCCGTCCAGTCGCGCCCCAGGTAACCATTCTCGAATAGATTGCCGTAAGTCACTGCACTCTGATGCTCCATGCCGGAGTAAGGCGCTTCGATCAACTTGTAGCCATCCCGCGCAAAGGGATACGGACCAAAGTAATGCTGGTATGCCTCCATCATCCCTTTGACCTGCGCGAACTGCTGCTTCGCCTTGTCCAGGTCTTCTGGTAACACGTAGAAGTCGAGAGGCAGATCGCCCACCTTGTCAGAAAAGTGGGCATAGTTGCCGATATTCAACGAGACATCGTAGTTATTGATCGGGTAGTGGACCCTCCAGTCCCAGCGGGTGTAGCCGTCACCGAGGTCGGTCTTGCCGATGAACTTTCCATTCGATACATCCACGAGTCCGTTCGGGATAGCAACACTGATGTCCATGTTCTGGACCTCGTCGCGCCATTGGTCCTTGTCCGGCCACCACATGCTCGCGCCAATGCCCTCGCACGCCGTATTAATCCATACATGGCCCGCAGGATCTTTCTTGAATGTCATGCCACCGAAGCGACCGGTCTCGACAGGATGACCGGAGTAATAGAAATCGATGGAATAGACCTGCCCTGCGTGCAGGGTTTCCGGGAAGTCGATAAACACCGCGCCGGTGTCGCGTTCGTACTTCAGCGGTATCGTACCGAAGAGAATCTTGTCGATGTCAAGCGAATCGCGCAGGTCGAGTTGAATGCGGGTGCCGTCCTTGAGCATTCGAAAGCGCACCGTATTCTTGCCGCTGATGAACTGCTTGTCGGGATCGACGCGGATGTCGAGATGGTAATAGAGGAGATCATTGTTGGCACGAAAGGGACCATAGGCGCCGCGCAGCATGTCGGCACGCGTTGGAATGTGCTCGCCCGCGTCGACGGGCCGAACGCGGTGCTTCGCAGCAGCAGTTGGAGCAGCGGTAGGGCTTGACGTCTGCGCAGTAGGCTGAGACCGGAGCGGGGCACCCGCACAGACAGAGAGCGCGAACGAGCCCCATGTAAGCGCGCGAATCAGGGGAGAGTGCATGGTGCCATCTTAACCTTCCATGCAGGTCTTGTATACAAAACAATATTCAATATAGCGTCCGATACATAAGGGGTACTGCCCTCTCGCTCATCCGAGAGACGAGCCGTAGAGCACCGCGAGCGCAGTGCGTTCGTAAGTCCGTAGTCTTATGAGTTCGCCACTGTGACTCTTGTCTTGATGATCTGATCGTAGATCCAGAGCAGCGCGGCCGTTGCAATGCCCACGGCTGTTACGATCCACCAGATCCGCGCCGGTTGATGAAGCACTTCACCGTAGTGATGTAGCAGTCTGCCCCCAAACCACCCGCCGACCAGCGAGCCGATACCAATGGGTAAGAACGCAAAACCCATGTAGGTCCCCTGTTGTCCCGGCGGCGCGAGGTCCGAGATGTATTCGTAATAGCGTGGTGCCTGAATGATTTCGCCGATCGCCAACACGAACAGGGAGAGCACGGCGCTCCAGACCGTCGGATGAAATGCGAGGATCAGCCATGCAACGGAGCTGATGACGGTGCCTAGAATGACCGCGTGAAATGCACGAATACTTCTCGTCAGATAATTCATCGCCAACGTCAGAAAGATCACGGTCAGGCCTTCAGTTATCAAGATCATCTCGACGTCCGCACCGGCGTTCACATAGCCGTGAATGTATACCGGCAGGCTGATATACATCTGCCAAAAAACAATATAGTAGCCACTGAAGAGCGCCAAGAACCACATGAAACGGCTGAACCCGGTCATCATAAGCGCCAAGAGCACGAGCCATATCCACCAGGGCGCGCTGTAGCTGGGATAGATCCAGAGGCCGACGCGTAGCAGCAATGCGACCAACACTACCGATAAGACCAACCTATAGTTGCCCAGCACCACGCAGAAGTTTTTCGCCACGGTTGCAAGAGAAGGAACAGGAATGTCTCCGGCTTTGCGTGGCTCTTTGAAGAAAAAAAGGATCAGGAAGAACATTGCGAAGACGCTGAGCGCGGCTACGCGATAGACATTAGCAATCCCCAAATGACGGTGGCTCCAGGAGGCAAAATAAGGCCCAGCTGCTCCTCCAATATTGACCATCGTGTAATAGATCGAGTAGCCAATGGAGCGAACATTCTCCTTGGAGGCGCGGGCGGTGGTCCCAACCACGCTGGGCTTCACCAGCGAAACACCCAGCGCAGGAAGCATCAAGATGCAGCCGACAAATAATCCCAGGGGCACGGCGTGGCGCACAGGCGCCAGCCATGAAGATCCAATCGAGCCGACCAGAAAATAGGCTGCGGTGAGAATTAAGTACGCGATCGAAAGGGCGCGGCGAAAGCCCAGCCGATCCGCCGCGGCGCCACCAAAGATGGCCATGAACCACACCATCCCACCAAAGATGCCCGTCAGCGTGCCGGTTTGCTCGGTAGAGAAGTTGAGTTGTCCCTGAAGGTAGAGCGCAAGCGAAGCGAATGCCGCGTAGTATGCAAGCCGTTCGAAGATTTCACTGAGATTGGCGATCCAGAATGGACTCTCAAATCCTGTGCGGATCTCATGAAAACGTTCCGATGCGGTCACTGGCGGCTCCTGTAAGAGGTTAGCTTACATCACAGCCAGACCGCATCGTACAGCGGCGAGCTACTTCGAGGTTTCATCATCCTTCAGCGAGACCTTGTTCCAATCCGGCGGTTCGACACCCAGCAGATTGCGCACGAAGTAGTCTTCGAGATAGTGCTGATCCCGCAAAATGCCGACACCATGATTCTGCCCAGGGATATAGAGCATGTCGAAGTGCTTGTGCGCCTTCACGAATGCGTTGACTACCTGCAGCGATGATGCAGGATCAACGTTCGTATCCATCTCGCCAATGATGAGCAGCACCTTACCCTTCAGCCGATACGCGTTGTCGACGTTCGATGACGCGGCATACTGCGGACCGATAGGCCAGCCCATCCACTGCTCGTTCCACCACATCTTGTCCATCCGGTTGTCCTGGCAGCCGCTGTTGCTGACCGCGACCTTGTAGAAGTCCGGATGGAACAGCATCGCGCCCATCGCGCTCTGCCCGCCGGCAGACGTGCCGAAGATGCCCACGCGCGAGATGTCGTAGTAGGGATACTTCGCCGCTACGGCCTTGTGCCATAGAATGCGATCGGGGAAGCCGGCATCCGCCAGATCCTTGAATGCCACGTCCTGGAAGGCCTTGGAGCGATTGCTCGTGCCCATGCCATCGATGTGCACCACAATGAAGCCGAGTTCCGCCAGCGCCTGGTCCCGCGAGACCGGACTGAACGTCTTCGGCACAAACGACCCCTGCGGTCCAGCGTAGATGTTCTCAAGCACTGGATACTTCTTCTTCGGATCGAAGTGCATCGGCCGTACAATCGTGCCCCATATATCGGTCTTGCCGTCGCGACCCTTCGCTACAAAGACCTCCGGGAAGCGGAAGCCCGCAGCCAGGAGTGCGGTCGTATCACCCTTGTCGAGATCGAGCACAACCTTCTGATCCGAGGTGCGACGCAGTTGTGCGACAGGCGCGAGGTCCACACGCTGCCAACTGTCAACGTAGAACTTACGATCTCGCGAGAAGCTGGCCGTGTGCATGCCATTGGCATCCGTCAGCCGCGTCAGGCCTGTGCCGTCGAAGTTGATACGGTAGTACTGCGTGAAGTAGGGGTCCTGCCCTGGGATGCTGCCACCGGCTTCAAACCAGATCTGGCGATTCTTATCGTCGACGTAGTCAACGTTACGGACGAGCCAGTTACCCTTTGTGATCTGGTTCTCCACCTGACCGGTCAAACCGTTGTACAGATACAGATGTTCCCAGCCATCACGCTCGGAAGCCCAAATGATCTCCTTGCCATCGTCCACATCGTGCCGGTAGCGACGACCAGCCGAAAGCCCGGGACCAAGGTCGTTGTAGTAGATGAACGTCTTCGATGTCTCTGCTATG
>JBAVDD010000232.1:0-10778 GCA_049587035.1 Acidobacteriaceae bacterium
GTACAACAGCTCTGGGGATGAGGCGATACAAGCTTGCATCGGAAGCAAACGCTATCCGATCAATCGGGCGCGCAAGCACGCGCAACGGGTCGATAAAAGTACATAGCTGGGCTTCAAGATCATCTGCGTCATGTGCTCTCGCAGCAACCTTGGGCGATCCCATGGATTCAATCTGCACGAAAGTTGCTGCCACAACAATCTCCCTGTTTTTCAGCGGCAAATCGATATAAGTGAACTTCAAGTATCAGATTCACTCTCCACTACGAATGATATCTGGAAAAGAAGCGTTGACATCAGACTCGCGTTTTGAAGTGTGTCTTCAAGTGCCCTCAAGGTTCGTTGGTGCGGCTTGAGAAAGAACGGAACTGGCTGCCGGTGGCATTTGCGCTGAATAATGAACGTCTTGAAGGGCTAAGGCCGTCATCCTTCGTTGAGGGCTGGGGCGCGAATCCCTGCGGTAAACATAAGCTGCACTTCGCCCAGAGATCGTTAAAGTGCGATAGTCTGGTCGAGCGACCTCGTGTCGCAGTCCGCGTTGGCGAATGGGTCCTTGTGTGATCAGGTCAATTATTCGAGTCCGGGTACTTCAGCTCTATCCCGTGTTGGCAGCAATGCCTGATTCTGAACTGGACGCGCTGCGGTGCCATGTTTCTTCTGTGAAGGCCCCTTCGGGCACGATGATATTTGATGAAGGCCAGCATTCGCTCTGGGACCTTCCTCGCAAACCAACCATGCGGCTTTCGCAATACTGACTCTATCCTTCATCAGGGCGCCGATGGTTGGAAAAGATCCACGACGGACGAACTCGAACCTTTCCCTATCCGATACAAGAGGAGATAAAAATGTCGCTTCGAATCAATGACACTGCGCCGGATTTCACCGCGCAAACCACTCATGGCACAATCAACTTTCACGAATGGATCGGCGACGGATGGGCGATTTTGTTCTCGCATCCAAAGGACTTTACGCCCGTCTGCACGACAGAACTTGGCACGATGGCTGGACTGGAAGGTGAATTTTTGAAGCGTGGTACCAAGATACTGGGGCTCAGCGTTGATCCTGTGGCTAGCCATGCGAAGTGGGCTGTGGACATTGAAGATGTCACAGGCCATAAGGTGAACTACCCGATGATCGGCGATCCGGAGCTGAAGGTTGCCAAGCTCTATGACATGCTGCCCGCGGATGCTGGTGAGACGTCGGAAGGTCGTACCCCGGCCAACAACGCTGCCGTTCGCACAGTCTTTCTCATCGGACCTGATAAGAAGATCAAGCTGCAACTAATTTATCCGATGAGCACTGGGCGCAACTTCAACGAGATCCTCCGGGCGCTCGATTCCATTCAGCTCACGACCAAACACAAGGTGTCCACACCTGCGAACTGGAATGTCGGGGATGACATTATCATCGCCGGTACGGTGTCTGATGAAGAAGCACAGCTGCTCCATCCCGGAGGTTTCAAGAAAGTGAAGCCATATATCCGCACGGCTGCTCAACCCAAATGATGGGGCCGCGCCGAGCAAGCCGAACGACCTGCGTCGAATCGTCGGTCAAATGAACGCAGATTGATAACAGATGCCCTGGTTGCATAGAGGAAGCCCGTGACGCAGAATACAGTTGCGGGCTTCGCCAGCGGTTTAGCCAAGGATGCGCGGCCTACGGGCATTGTGGTGGCCGAAAGAGATTCTCATGGTCCTGAAACAGTACTATCTGGGTTGCCTTGCTCATGCCTCCTACTTGGTCGGGGACGAGGCGAGTTCGACAGCGATTATTGTCGACCCTCAACGCGACATTCACCAGTACGTTGCTGACGCTGAAAAACTTGGCCTTAGGATTCGCCACGTCTTCCTGACTCACTTCCACGCTGACTTCATTGCCGGGCATCTGGAGCTGCGCGACCGCTGCGGCGCAACGATCCATCTCGGTGCCCGCGCAAAAGCCGAGTACGGCTTTGTGCCAATGAAGGATGGAGACACACTCAACTTCCCCGGAGTGCGGCTTCAAATCCTCGAAACACCCGGCCACACCATAGAGTCGATCTCGATCCTGGTGTTCGATCTTGACAAGGACTCGGCAAAGCCGGCAGCTGTCCTTACCGGCGACACGGTGTTTATTGGGGACGTTGGTCGTCCTGACCTTAGCGCTTCAATTGGGTGGACGGCCCACGATCTCGGCGCACATCTTTACGACTCGCTGCACAACAAGTTGTTAACGCTTCCTGACGAGACCCTGGTTTACCCGGCCCACGGCGCAGGATCCCTTTGTGGCAAGCAGCTTTCCACCGATACGGTTTCCTCACTTGGCGATCAAAGACGCTTCAATTATGCTCTGCAGCCAATGTCCAAGGACGCATTCATTCGTCTGGTTACAGCCGACCAGCCCGAAGCGCCGCCATACTTCACCTACGACGCCATACTGAACACTCGTGAGCGTGTCACATTGGATAAGAATCTGGAAACGGTTCTGAAGTCTGTCGAGCTCGACGAAATGATTGGGCCCGGTGCCGTGGCTACTCAAATTCTCGACGTAAGGGACGCGGCTGAATACGCCAAGGGTCACCTTGCCGGCAGCATCAACATCGGTCTCGGTGGCCAATACGCAACCTGGGCCGGGACGGTGCTCGATCGCGACATGCCGATCCTCATCATTGCAGAGCCGGGACGCGAACAGGAAGCTGCCTTGCGCCTGGGCCGTATCGGATTCGATCATCTCAAAGGCTATCTCCGCGGAGGCATGCAAGCACTTGCGGAAAGACCAGACCTGGTGTGGCCGACAGAACGCATCACTGCGCAAATGGTGGCAGAAGAGTTGGCGGCTGCAGATCCGCCTCTAATCCTGGATATAAGAAATCCGCGCGAGTGGGCGACCAAGCATATTGCCGAGAGCGTGAACATTCCGCTCAATCATTTGCAGGAACGCATCGACGAAATTCCCCGCGATCGGCGCATTGCGGTACATTGCGCTGGTGGATATCGCTCATCGATCGCCGCCAGCATCCTACATCGGTACGGAATCACAAACCTGATCGAAATGGCGGGCGGCCTCGCCGCCTGGGAGGCTGCGAGTCTGCCCGCGGTCTCAGAGGCTTGACCGCGTTTCAGCTACATTTACGATAAGAATCGCCGATGGGGTTTTCGATTTGCGTCTTACATCCGCTCCGATAGGCTCGGTCACTAAGCCATCGTCAAAGAGCAGGTTGAATCGGCTGCCGGATCACCTTGTGGAAGAGGCGGTGATCTTAATCCACGGGACTGGGCTCACTATCCTGTGGAGCAATAATCTATCGATCCCATGCCAGAGCGCCTCCATTTTGATACTCGATAACCCTTGTCTCGAAGAAGTTTTTCTCTTTCTTTAGATCCATAGCTTCAGACATCCAGGGAAATGGATTCTCGGTATCTTCGAAGACTGCCTCCAGACCCACTTGCCCGCAGCGGCGATTTGCAATGAAGTGCATGTATTGTTCACAAAGTGATGCGCTCAAACCGAGAAAGCCGTTCGGCATTGTGTCGCGCCCGTAAGCAGCTTCAAGCTCTGCAGCGGAGCGAAGCATTTCGCGTACCTCTTCTTGAAAAGGATTGGTCCAAAGATTCGGATTCTCATTCTTGATTTGATTGATTACATCGATTCCGAAGTTCAAATGAATTGACTCGTCCCGCAGGATGTATTGGTACTGCTCGGCTATGCCGACCATCTTGTTGCGGCGCCCGAGGGATAGAATTTGCGCGAAGCCGGTGTAGAACCACATACCCTCGAAAACAACATAGAACGCGATCAGGTCGCGCAGAAAGGCTTGGTCAGCTTCAAGTGAGCCAGTGACAAACAACGGGTCACTCAGATGCTCTGTATACCTGATGGCCCAAACAGCTTTCGCGTTGATCGAGGGAACCTCACGGTACATGTTGAAGAGTTCGCCCTCGTCGAGCCCGAGGCTCTCCACGATGTACTGGAATGTGTGCGTGTGAACGGCTTCCTCAAACGCTTGACGCAGAAGGTACTGTCGACACTCGGGGTTGCTAAGATGCCGATAGACTGCGAGCACAATGTTGTTCGCCACAAGCGACTCGGACGCAGCGAAGAAGCCGAGATTCTGTTTGATGGCTCGGCGCTCGTCGGAAGTCAAGCCATTGGGGCGTTTCCAGAGTGCTATGTCAGCCTGCATGGACACTTCCGTTGGCATCCAGTGGTTGTTGCAACCGGAGAGATACTTCTCCCACGCCCAGCGATATTTCAGTGGGAGCAGTTGGTTAACATCGGCGCGGCAATTGATCATGGCTTTGTCGTCGACGCGGATCCGGGCAGCTCCACATGTGATCTCTCCCAGTCCCGTGGCATTTGTTTCGACAACCGATACAGACGGCACAGATGTTGACAAAGACAAAGCGGGCGAAATCTCTTCCACGGCTTCATTCCAACTGAACATAGAACCTCTTTCCTTTGTCGATCGCGGTTTATTGGCAGGCTTCGCAGGTAGGGTCGTCGATGGCACACGTCCGAGCTTGAAACTCTCCAAGAGAGACGGCATTGAGCTTTCCATCCGTGCGCTTTACGGTGGACTTCTCCACATGAGTCGCACTGCGTGAGCGCAGATAATACGTCGTCTTTAGCCCGGAGCGCCATGCTTCACGATAGAGAGCATCGAGCTTTTTGCCGCTGGCGTTGGCGATGTATATGTTGAGTGATTGAGCCTGATCGATCCACTTCTGGCGTCTGGCTGCTGCCTGGATAAGCCACGTCGTCTCGACCTCAAAGGACGTGGCATACAAGCGCTTCATATCCTCTGGCACGCGATCGATCGAACCCAAAGAGCCGTCGAAGTACTTCAGATCGCTCACCATTACCTCATCCCAAAGGTTGCGTTGCTTCAGATCATGTATCAAAACCGCGTTGGCAACCGTGAAATCGCCGGACATATTCGATTTCACGTAGAGATTTTGATAGGTTGGTTCAATCGATTGAGTAACACCACATATGTTTGAGATGGTTGCCGTTGGAGCAATAGCCAATGTATTTGAATTGCGCATCCCGACTGACTTTACCCGCTCACGCAGGGCCGTCCAGTCGAGTTTGCTGGAAAGATCGAGTTGCAGCGTGTGCTTTCGGCTCTTCTGGAGTAGCTCGACAGAATCGATCGGCAATATGCCCTGGCTCCACAACGAGCCTGCGAAGGATGCATAGGGTCCTCGCTCTGCTGCAAGATCGACCGAAGCGGAGATGGCGTGGAAACTAATGAGCTCCATACTCTCGTCGGCGAAACGGACTGCCTCATCCGAGGCAAATGGAATGCGTAGGGTGTAGAGAACGTCCTGGTGTCCCATGATGCCTAGTCCAACGGGCCGATGGCGCAGATTGGAGTACCGCGCCTCGGGTACGGTATAGAAGTTGATGTCGATGACGTTATCAAGCATCCGCATCGCGGTCTTGACCGTTTTCTTGAGGTGTTCCTCATCGATGCCACTTGTGTTGACGTGATTCGCGAGGTTCACGGAGCCAAGATTGCATACTGCAATTTCGCGGCTATTTGTGTTGAGCGTGATCTCCGTGCAGAGGTTGGAGGAGTGTACAACACCCGTATGTTGTTGTGGCGAGCGTAGATTGCACGGGTCCTTGAAGGTGATCCAGGGATGTCCCGTCTCAAAGAGCATGGTGAGCATTTTGCGCCAAAGGTCCTGCGCTCGCAACGTCTGAGTGACCTGCATCTCACCGCGCTGTGCTTTGGCCTCATAGAATGCGTAGCGGTCCGCAAAAGCGTTGCCGTAAAGGTCGTGGAGGTCTGGAACCTCGTCCGGAGAAAACAGTGTCCACGCTCCGTCCTCCTCCAAACGCTCCATAAAGAGATCTGGCACCCAGTTCGCCGTGTTCATGTCATGTGTTCGACGGCGGTCGTCGCCTGTGTTCTTTCGCAGGTCGAGGAACTCCTCGATGTCGATGTGCCAGGTCTCCAAATAGCCGCATACAGCGCCCTTTCGCTTACCGCCCTGGTTCACTGCGATGGCCGTGTCGTTGGCGACTTTAAGGAAGGGAACTACGCCCTGCGATTCGCCATTCGTTCCCCGAATGTGCGATCCAAGGCCGCGCACGCCGCTCCAATCGTTCCCGAGCCCTCCCGCATACTTCGAAAGCAGGGCATTGTCCTTGATGGACTTGAAGATACCGTCCAGATCGTCAGAAATTGTTGTGAGGAAGCACGAGGAAAGCTGTGGGCGAAGCGTGCCGGCATTGAACAATGTTGGCGTGGAGCACATGAAGTCGAACGAAGAAAGCAGCTCGTAAAATTCGATAGCCCTCCCATCACGATCAATCTCGCGTATGGCAAGACCCATCGCCACGCGCATGAAAAACGCCTGTGGCAACTCAAAGCGGACTCCGTCTTTATGCAGAAAGTAGCGATCGTAAAGTGTTTGCAGCCCGAGGAATTGGAAGTTCCGGTCGCGTTCCGGATTCAAGGCGCCGGCGAGTCGGCGGAGATCAAAGTTTCCGAGTTCCTTATCCAGAATTTCCAGATCGATCGCGCGGCGTACGAATTCTGGAAAGTATTCTTCGTATCGAAGGTCGCTGTGCTTCTGCGAAGCTGACAGAGTTCTGGGCAGCACGAATGCCAGTGCTTCATCACGCAGGTTGTTGAGCAGGAGCCGGGCACTGACGTAAGCATAATTGGGCTCCTGTTCAACAAGCGAACGCGCCGCCATAGTCTGCGCCAAACCGATCTCGTGAAGCAGGATGCCGTCGTAAAGATTGCGGCGAACTTCCGCCATCACGGCTTCAGTCGATACGCCCTCGAGACCGTCACACGCTGTAGCAATCTCCTGCTGAAGTACGACCTCGTCAAGCGGTTCAATGCGGCCGTCCTTTAGCCGCACATGAAGTCGAGGCTGCGCTTCGGGTGATATCTGCTCATCCCGCTTGCGGCGCTCCTGCGCGCGTTCTTCACGGTAAAGCACATAGGCACGAGCGACCTTGTGCTCTCCACTACGCATCAAGGCAAGCTCCACCTGGTCTTGTATGTCTTCAATATGGATCGCTCGGGATGGGTCAGCTCGGCGGCTTAAACTGTCAACAATATGTTGAGTCAGCGCCTCGACGGCTTCATGGATGCGCCTTGACGCAGTTGCACCCGGGCCTTCCACAGCCACAAACGGCTTCGTGATGGCGATGGATATCTTGCTCGCATCGAAATCGGAGAAGGAGCCGTTCCGCCGAATCACCTGAAAGCTCGCCTTGTCATGGGCAGCCGCACCGGAACCGCCGAGAAAGCCGGTCGAGGAAATAGGGGAAACAGCGTCAAGGTTATGTGTTGTCGATGCGGCCATGGATTGTCTCCCAGGCCTCAGAAAGTGTTGCGAAGAAACAGTGGAGCATCCCAATCAGACACAAGCACTGCCACCTCGCCTCCCCTCGGAGGCGTTAGCGAATTTTTCCATGGCAGGTCTTCGGACTTGCAGGCTCAACCCTACTTGCCGGACTTCCCAGGCGCCATGCCCAGTGTCAAATTCGGCGTTCGTACCTGCTTACCGCTGCGGGGCAGTTCCGGAGTTTCACCGGATTCCCTTTTCACCCTCCGTCGCCGGAGAGACCGTGGAATGAACCCACTATATCTAGAGTCCGGTGACTCCGCAATACAATCTATTGTGGATATCTCACGCGGGTCTCGGAATATATTCCCGTTACTACGCGCGCCATATTGCTGCCGAATCGTTCGATGAGCAACTCGAAAACATTCGCATCAGTTGTTACGATGTCAGCCTCCCCAAGGCAATCGTCGCATCCGCTGGCTGCTTATTCCTTGTTAGTGCAGGTTGGCGGTTCTTAGAAAATCGAAACTTCCACCGGGGTCCAGCTTGATGTTTGTCAGACGCGCGGAGTGGACGACTACGTTGTCCGGATACCAGAGGGGGATGCTGGGGAGATCCTGGGACAGGATCTGCTGGATCTGGATGTAGTCCTGGCGGCGGAGGCTCTCGTCTGTGGTGGCACTGGCAGCCTTTAGCAGCGCGTCGACGCGCGGGTTGGAGTAGTGGCCGCGGTTGGCGCCTTTAGGCGGGAACATCTCCGTTGCGTAGCAGTAGTGGAAGATGTCGGGGTCTTCGTTGGAGCCGATCCAGCGGAGGATGTACAGCTGGAACGCGCCCTTGGTGATGTCTGAGTAGAAGGTGCCGAACTCGGCGGAGCGGAGGGTGAGGTCGATGCCGGCCTGGCGGAGTTCGGCCTGCATGGCCTGGGCTTCGAGGCGCGCGGTCTCGTCGGTGGAGGTTTTTATGGTGAGGTGGAGGCGGATGCCGGTGTGGTCTGGCTTGAAGCCGGCGGCGTTGAGCAGAGCGATGGCGCGGGCGATGTTGTGTGAGTATTGCGCGAGGTCGGAGTCGGGAGCGGCGGCCCAGTGGCCGGGCGGGAGCAGGCTGTCGGCTAGGTGGGCGTGACCACGCCAGAGAGCTGCGATGAGTGCGGGGCGGTCGATGGCGTAGGCGATGGCCTGGCGGACGTGTGGGTCGCGGAGCGCGGGGTCCTGCACGTTGAAGTTGAGGTAGTCGACGCGCGCGCCGGGACCGGTGGTGACGATGAGGTTGGGGTGTACGGATCTCCTTGCCTTGTCGCTGAGGGCGTGCACCATGTCCATGGTGAGGACGTTGCTCTCGACGTCGGCTGAGCCATTTTCCATCTCGAGTGCGGCGGTGATGGTGTCGGGGACGACCTGAAAACGCACGCGCTGAATGGTAGGGCTTACAGGGCCGGCCCAGTAGTTGGGGTTGCGGTCGAGAATGACCTCCTTGTCCTGCACCTGCGAGACGAAGCGGAAGGGGCCGGAACCGATGGGGTGAAGGCCCTCGTCTGCGCCCGCGCCTTTTTCTACGACGCCGAAGAGGCCGTCGCTGAGGTTGAAGAGCAGGCTGGGGAGCGGCGTGCTGGTGTGGACGATGACGGTGAGGGGATCGGGGGTGTCGACGGCGGTGATGGCTTTGAAGGCGCCGCCTTTGGCCGTGATGATTGCGCCGTTGGTCATGCTGCGGATGGACCAGGCGACGTCGGAGGAGGTGAGGGGGCGGCGGTCGGTGAAGTGGACGTCAGAGCGGAGGTGGAAGACCCAGGTGAGCGGGTCGGGGCGATCCCAGCTGGTGGCTAGCCATGGTTGCAGGTTGAAGTGCGAGTCTTTTCGGACTAACGCGTCGTAGATCAGTTCGCCTACGCGCTCGGATTGCGAGTCGGTGCCCTGGCGGACGTCTAGATTGTTGGGGGAGGACTCGATAATGAAGGTGAGGGTGTGTGGGTCCTTCAGTGGCGCCCAACCGGTCCAATGGATGTCGATGCCTTGAGCCCCGAGATAAACACAGGCGAGCCAGACGATCAAAATTCCGACACCCATTGCTCCGAGCCACTTGTGAATACGATCAGCAGTCATTATCGGTCCATCGAGTTCATACGAAGGTCACTTTCCCGAGGATGTTTGCGTGGCTGGCGCCTGTAGCTGTGGGGATGTTGCCGGGCAGGTGGTGCCAGGTTAGCCAGCCGAGGAGTGCGAAGGCAGCGGCCTCTTTTGCTTCTACAGGGATGCCGGACGCTGTGGTGGTGGAGACTTTGACGCCTAGTTGTGTGAAGCCTTCGGTGAGAGCCCGCATGAGGGTGAGATTTTTTGTGCCGCCGCCGGCTGCTATGAGGTCGGTTGCTTGGGCTAGTGGAGCGTTCTGGCCTAGATGCGGCCAGGCGATGCGGCGGTAGGCGTCGAGGATGGTTGCGGAGGTGAGCGCAGTGGCCGTTGCGATGACGTCCTGGTTGCGGGCTTTGGCGCGAGTGCAAAGTGCGAGCAGATGGTGCGCAAAGGCTCCGCCGAACTCTTCGCGGCCGCAAGATTTGGGCGCTGGTGCAGAGAAGTAGGGGGTGATGAGGAGGCGGTCGAGGACCGGTGTGAGGATGCGGCCGGTCGCGGCGATCGCTCCGTTCTTGTCGCAGCGGCGGTTGTAGAGCTGCTGCATGAGGAGGTCGATGAGGATATTGGCGGGACCGGTGTCGAACGCTAGTACGCAGTCGGCAGCGCAGGCTGCGGGGAGGGCCGTGACGTTGGCGATGCCGCCGAGGTTGAGCAGCAGGCGGTTGCGCGTGGCGTGGCGGAAGAGGCAGAAGTCAAGCATGGGGACGAGCGGTGCGCCTTGGCCTTCGGCGGCGAGGTCGGCAGGGCGGAAGTCGCTGACGACGGGGATGCGCAGGCGTTCGGCGATGAGTGCGGGCTCGCCGATTTGGGAGGTGCAGCGGATGGGTGCGCCTAGGAACTCTGCGGCGGTCGCTTGGTGATAGACCGTCTGCCCATGAATCGCAGCTAGCTGCGGTTTGAGGTTGAACTCGCGCGCGGTGGTGGCGATGCAGTTGGCATAGAGATCGCCGAGACGCCAGGAGAGTTGATTGAGCTCAGCAGCGGTGGTCTTGTTGCCGGCGGCGATGCCGAGAATGGTGGCGCGGAGTTTCTTGTCGTAGGGAAAGGCTCGGTGGCCGAGGAGTTTGAGGCGAGGGGTGGTCTCGGAGCGAAGTGCGGGCGAGATGCGGCAGATGGCTACGTCGATGCCGTCGGCGGAGGTGCCGGACATTACGCCGGCCACGAGGATGGCTTTGGGTTGGGGAGAGTTCATGCGCCGCCTTTGAGTTCGCGCTGTAGTTCGGCGAGGAGTTGGAGGGCTTCGCGCGGGGTTAGGCCGTCGATGTCTACCTGCTCGATGCGGTCGACGATACGCTGCGAGAGGGGGGTGAACATGGTCATCTGTACGCGGGACTCGCGTGGTGCGGGAGCGGAGTCGCGG
>JBAVDD010000233.1:0-3982 GCA_049587035.1 Acidobacteriaceae bacterium
GGTCACGGCGGTGGCGGAGGCCACGGCGGCGGACGTCGCTAAGCCTTAACAACATACAACCTTGAAACGGCTGCCCAAACAGGCAGCCGTTTTCACATGTCCTCGCCACTCCGCGTGCCCGTCACGCCGAACGCGCATGAAGAAAGACAACGCATCGTGCTCGATATAATGACCGCATGTACACGCCTCAATCTGCAATCTTCGCTCTAGGAACCTCGTCTCACGCCTACCTGGAGTTCGACCTTCAGGACGCGAAGAAGCGCAGGAAGTTTGCCTCCACCATCTCCTGCATCCGTGAACCACGAACCACCACCGGTGGCGTGAACTTCGTCATCGGCTTTCGCCCTGAGCTCTGGCGCGACCTGGTTCCCGACGACGCACCCCAGGGCGTCGAAGGCTTCAACAAGGAGATCCAGGGCACGGAAGGCTTCGTCATGCCATCCACGCAACATGATGCGCTGGTTTGGCTCAACGGCAGTACGTACGACGTAATCTTCGCCATGGCCCGTGCCGTCATCCAGGACCTCGCAGGCCTGGCCACGCTTGGGGAAGAAACCTCTGGCTGGGCCTACCAGCACGATCGCGATCTCACTGGCTTCATCGACGGCACCGAGAACCCCACGCTGCTGGACGCTCCCGCCGACGCACTCCTGCCTGAAGGCGTTCCCGGTGCTGCCGGCTCCGTCCTGCTCCTGCAAAAGTGGAAGCACGACGTAACCGCATGGGAAGCTCTATCCGTCGAACGCCAGCAGCACATCATGGGGCGCACCAAGCCCGACAGCATCGAGCTCAACAACAAACCCTCCGACTCGCATGTCGCCCGCACCGATCAGGCCAAGTTCGGCAACATCTTTCGCCGCAACATGCCCTACGGCGACATCCAGAACCACGGCACCATGTTCGTCGGCTTCAGTGCCGACCAGCGCCGCCTCGCAAGAATGCTAAGGAGCATGGCAGGCCTGGTCAACGGCAAGCGCGACGCGCTAACACGCTACACCCAGCCACTCACCGGCTCCTACTACTTCGTGCCATCGGTCGAAAGCCTGCGGCGCCTGCGCTAACACGAACGCACACCATAGCCGCACACCCCACTTTCGTACTATCCTCGTCCGATACCCGAAACCCCGTGCGCGCGAGGCTCATGTCCCACAGCTCTCCCATCATCGGCACCTCTCCTCTCCGCAAGGAGGGCCGGGCCAAAGTCCTCGGCACCGCCCAGTACACCGACGACCTAACCCTCCCCAACATGTGGCACGGCTGTACCATCCGCTCCACGATAGCCCGTGGCCACATCCACGCCATTCACTTCTCCCCAGACATCGACTGGTCCCAGTACGCCATCGTCCGCGCCGCCGACATCCCCGGCGAGAACACCATCATCCACCTCACCAAAGACCACCCCTGCCTGGCCGCGCACGAGATCAATCACGTAGCCGAACCCATCCTCCTCCTCGCCCACCCCGAAAAATCCGCCCTCCTCGCCGCCAAAGCCGCCATCACCATCGACTACGAAGAACTCCCCGGCGTCTTCACCATCGAAGCCTCCGAAGCCGCCGCTGCCGCTTTCCAAAAAGACAGCAACGACACCGCCAACATCATCTGGCCCGGCTCCGAGCACGGCGGCACCGCCAACTGCTTCAAGCAGTATGAAATGTACTCAAGCGGAGCTTCGGAAAACGAAGCCACCGGCGAAGCAGCCCACACCGAAAACGCCCTAGCCGCAGCCTTCGCAGCCGCCGACTTTATCATCGAAGGCGAATACAACACCGGCGCACAAGAGCAGCTCTACATCGAACCCAACGGCGTCATCGCCGAATGCGACCTCGACCCCGCCACCAACCGTGTCATCTCCGTAACCGTCCGCGGCTCCATGCAGTGCCCCTACTACCTCGTCCATGCGCTAACTCTCGTCTTCAACCTCCCCGAAGAAAAATGCCGCGTCATCCAGCTAGAAACCGGCGGAGCCTTCGGCGGCAAGGAAGACTTCCCCTCAGTCATCGGCTCGCACGCCGCTCTCCTCGCGATGAAGTGCAACCACCCCGTAAAAATTATCTACGACCGCGGCGAAGACATGGCCGCCACCACCAAGCGCCACCCCTCGCGCACGCGCCTCCGCACAGCCGTCTCACGCGAAGGCAAACTCTTAGGCGGAACCATCGACGTAGCCATAGACGGCGGTGCCTACGCCACGCTCTCCCCCGTCGTCCTCTCACGAGCAACCATCCACGCTCCCGGCCCCTACAAGTGGCCGCACCTGAGGGTCCGCGCGAAGGCAATGGCCACCAACATCCCCCCTCACGGCGCCTTCCGAGGCTTCGGAGCCCCGCAGTCCCTCTTCGCGCTAGAGCGCCACATGGACAAGATAGCCCACACCATCGGCCTAACCCCCGAAGCATTCCGCCGCCGCAACTTCCTCTCCACCGGAGACAAAACAGCCACGGGTCAACCGCTCGTTGAAAAAACAGACATGCAGCACCTGCTAACCCGAGCCCTGGCCGACTCCAACTACCACGAGAAGCAAGCCCTCTTCGCCAAACAAAATCCCACCTCGCAAATCAAACGAGGCATAGGCTTCGCTGCCTTCATGCACGGCACCGGCTTCACCGGCTCCGGTGAGCACCGCCTCAACTCCGTAGTCCATCTGGACATCCTTCCCGACGGCCGCCCCGAGATCTTGGTCTCGTCGACAGAGTTTGGGCAGGGAACGAACACCATCCTCTGCCAGGTAGCCGCCGAAACCCTCCAACTCCCCTACGACGACATCCAAATCCACCAACCCGACACCGCCATAGTCCCCAACTCCGGCCCCACCGTAGCCAGCCGCACAGCCATGATCATCGGCAAACTAGTCGAGCGCGCCGCCAACGAAATCCTAACCACCCTCCGCCACCACGCAGCCCTCCCCACCCCCCACACCCGAGCCCAATTCATCACCGCCGCGCAGACCTACATCACCACCCACACCCACCTCCAGGCACCCAATGCGAAGCACGGCCCTCTATGCGGCATAGCCCGCTACGAACCCGCCACCAAAATCCATTGGGACGACGACCTCTACCGCGGCGACGCCTACCCCGGCTACGCCTGGGCCGTCTACGTAGCCGAAGTAGCCGTAGACCTCGACACCTATATGGCCACCGTAACCCGCTTCGACGCCCTGCAAGAAGTAGGCCGAGTCCTTCACCCCATCCTGGCCAAGGGCCAGATCGAAGGCGGCATCGCGCAAGGCATCGGCTACGCCCTCTACGAAAAGTGCGTCTACAAGGACGGTCATCTCATGAACAACCAGATGACCAACTACATCATGCCCACCTCTGCGGACCTGCCCGACATCCAGGTCCACTTCGAAGAAGTCCCCAGCCCCCACGGCCCCGGCGGCGCCAAAGGCATAGGCGAACTCCCCATGGACGGCCCCGCCCCCGCCATCCTGAACGCCATAGAAAACGCCACCGGCATCAGCTTCACCGCCATCCCCCTCTTACCCGAAGACATCTTCGAACGCCTAACCAACTTCAACCGCCATCCCCACGGCGGCACCGAAGGCCTCGATCCCACCACCGACCAAGCCACCGAAACTGAATCCTCTGAGGTTTCCACAGAAGAGGTCTCAAATATTTGAGCAATGGCGCTGCTCCCCTCACAGATGAGCGCATTCTTCGAACCGCGAAAGCTGAAGGAACCCAGATAGTGAGCCGGTAAGCTCATCGGAGGACTCTATGGTCGGCCTGTTTATCCAAAAACACAACAAGCTCTTCGTATGGCTCGGTGCGCTTGTAGTGTTCATAGGTTTTTTCGCGAAAGAAGGTGCCCGGGAAAACCTCAGGGATTTGAGCAGCGAACTAGAATCAGCGCGAAACTCGTACAATCTCGAACTTCTGATGGCACGGAATCAAGCAACGTCCGAAGAGATTCTTTACTATCAGGGCGCACAGAACGTTAAAGATATGGAGGCGGCGCATGAGCTAATTGACAAGCTCATGGA
>JBAVDD010000234.1:0-17222 GCA_049587035.1 Acidobacteriaceae bacterium
GGACAAACTAGTGCAATCAGCCTAGCCCAAAACCAGCCCCTCACGCGAATCGCACGCACGCCAACCAAAAGCAAACGCGCGCTCAACGTATAACGTCGAGCGCGCACTTCACTGGCCTTCGCCAAACCTACATGTTCTCAATCATCCGACCAGCAAACTCGCTGGTCTTAGCCTTCGTAGCACCCTGCATCTGGCGCTCAAAGTCATACGTCACATACTTCTGCGCAATCGTCTTCTCCATCGACGACTCAATCAACCGCGCCGCCTCATGCCATCCAATGAAGTCAAACAGCATCACGCCCGACAAAATCACCGACCCCGGATTGATCACATCCAGGTCCGCATACTTCGGAGCCGTCCCATGCGTAGCCTCGAACACCGCAAACCCGTCGCCAACATTCGCGCCCGGCGCAATGCCCAGCCCGCCAACCTGCGCCGCGGCTGCATCCGAGATGTAGTCGCCGTTCAGGTTCGTCGTCGCCAGCACGCTGTAGTCCGCCGGACGAATAATGATCTGCTGAAAGATCGAGTCCGCAATGCGGTCGTTCACCAGCAGCTTCTTCTTCCACTGCCCATTGCCATGCGTAGCACCAATGCTCGCAATGGTGTCCTTCACTTCCTTCACCACCGCGTCCTGAAAATCCTTCGAAGCAAAATCCAACCCCGGCTCAATCATCGCGGCATTTTGTTCCGCGGTTAGATTCGGGTTCGACTCCAGATTCCCCAGGATCCAGCTCTCGCGCTCAGTCACCGTCTGGTCGCGGAACTCCTGCGTCGCAACCTCGTAACCCCACTCGCGGAACGCGCCCTCGGTAAACTTCTGAATGTTGCCCTTGTGCACCAGCGTCACCGTCTTGCGCCCGTCTTCCAGCGCAAACTTGATCGCCGCACGCACCAACCGCTTCGACCCCGTAATCGAGATCGGCTTAATCCCAACGCCCGAGTCCAGACGAACCTTCTTCTTGCCGCCCTTCAGCATGTCATCGTTGATGAACGAAATGACCTTCGCAGCTTCCGGCGTTCCTTCCTGGAACTCGATGCCGGCATAAATGTCCTCTGTATTCTCGCGGAAGATCACAATGTTCACCAGCTCGGGACGCTTCACCGGGCTAGGCACGCCAGCGTAATACTTCACCGGCCGTATGCACTGATACAGATCCATCAACTGCCGCAAGGCAACGTTCAGCGACCGAATCCCACCGCCCACCGGAGTCGTCAGCGGTCCCTTGATCGATACGCGGAAGTCGACAGTAGCCTTCACCGTATCGTCCGGCAGCCAGCTCTTCGTCTGCGCAAACGCCTTCTCGCCCGCCAGCACCTCAAACCACTTCACCGACCGCTTGCCGCCATAAGCCTTCTCCACCGCCGCATCAAACACCCGCTGCGAAGCCTTCCAGATGTCGCGCCCGATCCCATCGCCCTCGATAAACGGAATCACCGGATGGTCCGGCACCACATACTTCCCGTCGCTGTACTCAATAGGCTGGCCGTCCTTCGGCACCGAAATTCCGTTGTAGCTAGTCTGCATAATGTCCTCAACTCCAGAGATATCCATCGAGATCTGTGGCCGCTGCTCGAAGTCCCTCGCGGCGCGCACACATGCACCACAGTCCTTCTACCGCGCAACTCCACTTATCGAACCATCGGCGCGATAAACGCACCCACTTGCGGCGTCTTCTCGACGCCTTCACCATTCTACCCCTCGCCCATTACCCTCCCATCCAACCTCCCCTCCACCAACTTTTTACATCCGCCCCCTTGCCTATCAGACAAACGTTTGTCTAGAATGATCCGCGCCGACGCTTCACCGTGTACCCTCGTTCCAGTCAGGAGAACCAATGAAACTCCGCGCCAAACTCCGCCGCACCCTCCCCCTCCTTCTAGCCCTCACCCTCGTCGCTCCGCTCGCCATAGCCCAATCCCCCACCCACGACGTCTCCCTCTACCTCACCACCTCCGACCGCACCAACCTCCTAAAGCTTCAACCACCCATCCCCTTCACCACCACGCCCGGCGCCGCAACCCAGACCATCGACGTTGACGCGGCCAAAACCTACCAGACCATCGACGGCTTCGGCTTCGCCCTCACCAGCGGCAGCGCCGAACTCCTCATGCACATGGACCCCGCCAAGCGCGACGCCCTGCTCCACGAGCTCTTCACTGTAACCAAGGATGGCACCGGCGACGGCATCGGCGTCAGCTACCTCCGCCTCACCATCGGCGCCTCCGACATGAACGCCAGCGTCTACTCCTACGACGACCTCGCCCCCAACGAAACCGACGTCCCCATGGCCCACTTCACCCTCGCGCCTGACAAAGACACCGTCATCCCGATCATGAAGCAGATCCTCGCCATCGACCCGAAAATCAAAACCCTGGCCAGCCCCTGGTCCGCGCCTCTCTGGATGAAGACCAACGACGCAGCGCAAGGCGGCGTCCTTCTACCCAAGTACTTCCACGCCTACGCCACCTACTTCGTTAAATACATCGAAGGCATGAAGGCCGAAGGCATCCCCATCGACACCATGACCATCCAGAACGAACCCCTCAACGAAAAGAACACCCCCAGCATGCTCATGCTCTCGCCCGAGCAGGACATGTTCATCAAGGACGACCTCGGCCCCGCCTTCCGCCGCGCCCACATCAAAACCGGCATCGTCCTCTACGACCACAACCTCGACCACCCACTCTATCCGCTCGCCATCCTCCGCGACCCCGCCGCCGCACAGTACGTCGCCGGCTCCGGCTTCCATCTCTACGGCGGCACAGTAGACGCCATGACCGAAGTCCACAACGCCTTCCCCAACAAGAACATCTACTTCACCGAGCAGTCCATCACCCAGCGCGACAACGACGGCCCCCTCCACATCACTCGCGCCGTCGCAGACGTCATGATCGGCGTCTCCCGCAACTGGAGCAAGAATATCCTGCTCTGGAACCTCGCCGCCGACCCCAACGACGGTCCCCACACCGACAACGGTGGCTGCGATAGCTGCTCCGGCGCTCTCACCATCGATGGCGACAACGTTCGCCGCAACGTAGCCTTCTACACCGTAGCCCAGCTCTCCAAGTTCGTCCCACCTGGCTCCGTTCGCATCGGCTCCAACGACCTCGACACCCTACCCAACGTTGCCTTCCGCACCCCCGACGGCAAACGCGTCCTGGTAGTCTCCAACACCACCGGAACCACGCAAACCTTCAACGTCCACACCGGCCCCCACAACTTCTCCACCTCACTGGACGCCGGCTCCGTAGGTACCTACGTCTGGTAGCCATCCACTAATCGCACACGACCACATAGCCCAGTCATCTAAAATGGCTGGGCTATGTCATTCAAATTTCAAGGCGCAGATTTCCTCGAGTTCGACTCCCTCCTCTCCGAAGACGAGCTCCTCGTCCGCACCAACACCCGCTCTTTCATCGAAGACAAGCTCGTCCCCGTCATCGAGTCCTGCAACCGCGACGGCCGCTTCCCCAAAGAGCTCATCCGCCCCATGGGCGAGCTAGGCTTCTACGGAGCAACCCTCCCCGACTACGGTTGCGCCGGCATGAACAACGTAGAAGCCGGCCTCCTCTACCAGGAGCTGGAGCGCGGCGACTCCGGCATTCGCAGCTTCGTCAGCGTGCAATCCGCGCTCGTCATGTACCCCATCCACACCTTCGGCTCGCCCGAGCAAAAACAGCAATGGCTGCCGAAGCTAGCCACCGGCGAAAAGTTAGGCTGCTTCGGCCTAACAGAACCCGACTTCGGCTCCAACCCCAGCGGCATGCGCACCCGCGCCCGCAAAGACGGCGACGACTACATCCTCAACGGCGAAAAGATGTGGATCACCTCCGGCAGCATCGCCGACGTAGCCGTCATCTGGGCCAAGGTAGAAGACCCCGCCGCCGACTCCAGCAGCGCCGCGGCAGACGGGAAGGAACCCAGAATCCGTGGCTTCTTAGTAGAGACCGACCGCCCCGGCTTCTCCGCGCAAGACGTCCACGGCAAGTGGTCCCTCCGAGCCTCCGTAACCTCCGGCCTCTCACTGCAAAACGTGCGCGTCCCCGCCGCCAACATCCTCCCCGGCACCGACGGCCTCAAGTCCCCGCTAAGCTGTCTCAGTCAGGCCCGCTACGGCATCGGCTGGGGCGTCATCGGCGCAGCCATGTCCTGCTACGACACCGCGCTCCAATATTCCAAACAGCGCAAACAATTCCGCAACCAACCCATCGCCAGCCACCAGCTAGTCCAGGAAAAACTAGCCTGGATGATCACCGAAATCACCAAAGCCCAACTCTTAGCCCTGCAAGTAGGCCGCCTCAAGGACAAAGGCAAAGCCGAGTTCCAGCACATCTCCATGATCAAGCGCAACAACGTCTGGATGGCCCTCGAATGCGCCCGCCTCTCCCGCGACATACTGGGCGCCAACGGCATAGCCGACGACTACCCCATCATGCGCCACATGATGAACCTCGAATCCGTAAAAACCTACGAAGGCACCCAAGACATCCACACCCTGATCATCGGCCAAAGCATAACCGGCATCCCCGCCTACTAACTCAATCATCCTCGCGGGCGTAACGCTTCTTCAGCAACAACTCTGTCATCTCGACCGAAGCGCAGCGCAGTGGAGAGACCTGTAGTTGCAATTGCTCAGGTTCTGGCTCTGGCTCAGGTTCTGGCTCTGGTTCCGGTTCTGGCTCAGGTTCTGGTTCTTGCTTTTGCCTTTCTGGCTGTCATTCCGAGCGAAGCGAGGAACCTGCTTCCCGCTCGCGCAGCGAGCGCTGTTCACGCTTTGCCTTGCCTTGCCTTGCCTTGCTAGAAGCTAGAAGCTAGAAGCTAGAAGCTAATTAAACCTAAACCCCCGCCGCCTTCAACGCCGCAATCTTCTCCCGAATAGCCGCCGCATCCGCCGCCTGCAAATCCGGTCTCACGGTCTCCTCAATCTGCAATGCCCTCTCATACTTCGCCAACGCAGCCGCCTTCTGACCATCGGCAGCCAACACATCCCCCAGCGTATCCACCACCTGTCCCGACCCCGGCGCCAACCGCTCCGCATCCTCGGCCTTCACCAGCGCCGCAGCGGAATTCCCCGCATCGGAAAGCTTCGACGCATCATTAGCCTCCACTAGCGCCGCCGCCAGCGGAATCGCAAACGTTCCATCAAACACATACACACTGTGCTGAATCACAGCCGTAGGCTTCAACGTCCTGAACTGCTCATAAGGATTCAGCTTCCCATCCCCAAACTCAATCCCCTCCAGATCCCCCGCGCTAATCAGCACCGTCCCACTGATCACCGGCGGCACCTTCATCGGCATATTCAGCCACCACAGCGTGTCCGTAGTAACCAGCCGCTTGCAGTTGATCCCATAGTCCGAAGGATCAACCGACCCATCCGGGAAATAAGCGAACCAGCAATTCGTAATATGCCGCTGATCTAAATAAATCTTCACGGCCTTCAACTGCTGACCCCAATCCGTATTCGCATCGCCGAGATACCGATCCACCTTCGACGGCCCACCCCAAGCCTCATTCCCATAGGCCATATAAGCCGGCGAAACTCTTACCGACGTCACCACCTGCCAACACAACAACCCCGCCAGCACCCATCCCCAGCGCAAGTCACGATCAAGCAGCACCGTAGCCACGCCACCCACCAGCACATATAGCAGCGCCCAAACCGGCAGCAGATGCCGCGCCCCAATATCCATGCTCGCGCTCATCGAGATTCCCAGGTACACCGCCACCGGCGCCAGCAAAAACACCATCTCCCGCCCGCGCCACCGCAACCCCCACATCAACGCCAGCGGCGCCAGGCAAATCAAAATCAAAAACGCCAGCGTCGACTTGATCAGCAACGCCACCGGAAAATACTCCCAGTTCCCATGCGGATACACCTTCCCCCAGAAGTAGCTCGTATCCTCAAACTCCGTCTGCTTCGTATTCTCGAGCCCCCATATATATCCCTCCGGAAGCACCTTCACCTTGGCCATCACGCGCAGCATCCGCGCATCGCGCTGGTCATACATCTTCGTCAAATACTTCGCCAGCGGCGGATTGATATCCAACCCATCCGGCGCAGCCTTATACCGGAACCCATAAAAACTCCACACCACCACCCACGCCACCAACCCCACCACCGCGAGCGCACCCGCCCGCCGCCAAAACACGCGCCACTCCCGTGCGAGCAGCCCCTCCAACACCACCACCAGCATCAGAATCGGCAGCAAAAAAATCCCCGTATACTTCGCCGAAAGCGCCAGCCCCAGCGCCACTCCCGCCACCACCAGCCGCCCCCATCCTGGCTTCCTGCAGTACCGATAGAAGCTATACATCGAAGCAACAAAACAGAACGCAGCCCCCACATCCGTAGTCACCATCGCGCCATTGGCCAGCATATTCGGATCGACCACAAACATCGCCAGCGCAAAAATCCCCGCAAAAAAACCGAACATCTCCTGCGCCCACAAAAAGATCAGCAACCCCAGCCCCAACGTAAATCCCGCACACATCATCCGCGCCGGAAACAGCACCCGATCCCCACCATTCCCCCAAACAAACGCCTTCCCATCCAGAAACGCCTCCGTCGGATCCGACCGTCCCAGATTCGGCGGAACCTTCAAATGCATCCGCAGCAAAGGCAGCGCCGCCGTCAATTTAATAAACGGTGGCACCTCCGGATTAAGTCTGTAATCATGGTGCTTCCAGATGGTGTACCCATCAAAAAGATGATGCGCCTCATCCCAGCTGGACGAGGTCTTATTCGCCACATGCACTAACTGCAGAGCCATCAAGCAGAGCAGTGCCGCCACACAACCAACCCGCACCCATCGATTAACCTTGATCGTCAACCCCGGCATGATTCCCTCGAAGCCAGTATGCACCCGCCGCCGCAACACACCCAAGTAGTAAGCAGCAGCGAGCCCCGCCCTTCTTCCTCTTTGCCCCTTCTTACTTCTCCGATTCCAACTCTGCCTCCACCTCATGCGTCCTGCGCCGCAGCCTTGCCGCCAGCTCCTTCGGCCGCAACGAATTCGGATAATGCACCATCGCCCTCAGGAACCCGCTCCACGAATCATGTGCAATCCTCAGCGACGACGGCAGCACATACGCATCCATAATCATCTCGCTCAGCAGCAGCGACGCCGCCGCCCCATACAGCCCATACCGCCGCGCCGCAAAGTACGTCACCACCACCGTAGTCCCCGTTGCAAACGAGTACACCATAGCCAGTCGCTCATGCAAATTAATCGAAGCCACCAGCACCGAACTCGTCGACCACAGCGAATAGAACACCACCACCACCAGCAGCAGCCCCACCAGCCCCTGGCTCGATGGCACCCTCCCCAGCGTCCACTTATGCAGGAACGTCGGCCCAAACACCGCCACAATCACCACCACACTCAAACTCACGAACATCGCAATCTGCACCGCCCGCCGATGCAGCTGTCGCACCACCCCCATGTCTCCCGCGCCAAACGCAATCGAAAGCTCCGGCCAAACCGTGTTCTTCACCATCTCCACTACCTGCAGCGCCAGCCGCGACACCGTCCGCGCCGCAATCCACACTCCCACCAATTCATTGCCCAACGCATAGTTCACCGCCAGCTGCGTCCCCTGAATGTTCAGCGCGTTGCCCAGCGGAAATCCCATGAACGCCAGTGACGGCCGCGTCAACCGCTTGATCTCCTTGAACGAAGCATGGCTCCATCCATAGCTGATCCACGGAATATCATGCTTCACCATCGCGCACAGAATCAGCGTGCCCGTAATGTTTGCCAGCGCAAACACCTTAGCCGTAGTGCGCGGCCCATACCCCTCGATGATCGGCACCAGCATCGTCGCAAACGCCGCCAGCGAGATGCAGCTCTTCGCAAAGTTCCCATACGAGTACCGCGTAATGCTCCGATACGACGCCTGCAACAACTGCTCCAGCTGCCCAAACATAATCGACAGCCCCAGCCAAAACAGCACCCACTTCACATCATGCTCACCCAGCAGCTCCACATTGAGCATCCGCGCCACCGGCAGATAGTACAGCACCACGCACGCCACGGCCATCGTCGCGCCAATCACCAGTGAGATCAGCCACCAGCAACTCTGAAACACCCCCAGCGCCGCGTCCTGCTCCCCGCGCGCCATCAACATCGTCATCTCATTACCGGCAACCGACCCGAACCCCACATTCGAAAAACTCAAATAGGTAGGCGTAGCCGTAAGGATGCCCCAGGCACCAAACATCGACAGGCCCCAGTAGTGCATCAGCACCGGCACCTGGACCGCCTGAATAACAGTAGACGCGGCTTTGCTAACCAGCGTCGTAGCAAACCCAACAAACAGCCGCCGCTTGGTGCGTTCATCCATTAGCAACCACCCGGCCGTGAAAGAAGCATTTCCATCATTCTATCAACCACCCCCACCATTCAAGGTCAACCACCATTCATGCACCCCGAGGCTGGTAGTCCGATGCTTTAGCTTCGGGTCTCATGGCCTGGCAAGAGAAAGGACCTTAACCCCAAGGTTTGCGTTTGCCTTTTTGGTTTGTCATCTCGCAGGGATCTGCAGTTGCTTTTGTCGTTGCCGTTGCTTTTGCACTTGCTTCTGCACTTGCTTCTGCACTTGCTTCTGCACTTGCTTTTGCACTTGCTTTTGCACTTGCTTTTGCACTTGCCTTTCTAGCTGTCATTCCGAGCGAAGCGAGGAACCTGCTTCTCGCGCGCGAAGCGCGCGCCCGTTCTTCCCCCCCCGCGCAGGACCTACCTCTTCAGCTCCCCATCCAGCCGCACCTTCTCCTGCGCCAACCGCAGCAGCATCTCGTTATCCCCCCGCCGCTGCGCCTCAGTCATCTGCACTCTTACCTCCCGCGACCGCCGTTCCAGATACCCTCTCCGCAGCGTCTCCAACGCACCCTCCACCTTCGCCGCAGTCACCTCTTCCTCCCCTGCGCTCTGCAGCGCACTCGCCAACAGCATCCGCGACGCATCATCCGGCGCCGCCTCAAACGGATTCTCCGGAGCCGGCCCATTCACCAGCACCTCAATCGCCGCCGCACTCCCCAACCCTGAAAACCACTCCGGATTTTCCACCAACCGTTCCACCGCCAGAGCCCGCGCCGAGTCCGCATCCGGCAACACCAGCGCGCACAACAAAATCTTCTCCACTTCCGTCACCGCCCGAGGCTGAGCAGCCTTCACACTCTCCAACCGCTGCTGTGCCGCATGCTTCAACTCCTGCCGCATCAGCGAGCTCTCAATCCCCAGCTTCTGCGCCGCATTCTCCGCGAAGTCACTCCGCGCAATCGCATTCGGGACCCGCCGGATATGTGGCAGCAGCATATTCAGCGCCTTCACCTTACTCTCCGAAGTCCGCGCCGGAAACATCACCTGCGCCCGCTCAATCAAATAATCCGCATACCGCACCGCCCCTCGCACCGCAGTCGAGTACGCCGCAATCCCCCGCTCCTTGATGTACCGATCCGGATCCAACCCGCCTTCCAGCGTCACCACCCGAACCTCAAATCCCTCCTCCACCAGCAGCGCCACCGTCTTCTCCGCGGCATTCGCGCCCGCCTGGTCCGGATCAAAGTTCAACACCACGCGCTTGGTAAACCGCGACAGCAGCCTTACCTGGTGCTCGGTAAACGCGGTCCCGCTAGTAGCAATCACATTCGCAATCCCACCCATATACACACTGATGCAATCCATCTGCCCTTCCACCAGCAGCGCAATGTCCAGCTCGCGTATCGACCCCTTAGCCTTATCCAGGTTGAACAGCACCTGCCCCTTCGTATACAGCGCCGTCTCAGGCGAGTTCAAATACTTAGGCCCCGCCTTGGCATCCTGTTCCGCACTATCCAGCGCCCGCGCCGTAAACGCAATCGTCTTTCCCTGCTCATTCGCAATCGGAAACGTAATCCGCTTCCGAAACCGCGCATACATCGGCCCCGGACTTCCATCTTCTTGTTCCTTCCAACTAAACAACCCCGACGCCCGCAGCGCCTCTTCCGAGAAAAACTTCCCTAGCCGATCGCGCATGTCATTAAAACTCTCCGGCGCATACCCAATCCGAAACTTGGCAATCGTCTCCGCAGTCACACCGCGCAGCGTCAGATACTCCCGCGCCCGCGCCGCCTCGGGAGACTTCAAGCTCTGCTCAAAATACTGCGTAGCCGCCTCATGCGCATCCATCAACTGCCGCCGCAGCCCAGCCTCGCGAGCCTCTTCCGGAGAATTAAAATCCCGCTTCGGCAGCGCAATCCCCATCTTCGTAGCAACCGCTCGCACAGCCTCGGGAAAGCTAAGCGTCTCCATCTTCATCACGAAGCTGAACACGTCCCCATGCTCATGGCATCCAAAGCAGTAGTAGCTGGCCGTCCCCGGATAAAGATAAAACGACCCCGACTTCTCCTTATGAAACGGACAAAGCGCCGACCAGTTCGCCCCACTCTTACGCAGCTTCACATACTCGCCCACAATGCGGACGATGTCGGCCTGCTGTTTCACGGTCTGAGCAAAGTTGTCCGCCATAGCGCTCCCTCCAGTGTAGGCGGTCAATCCCCCACCGAGAAAATCCCTCTCACCCCCAGCTCCGCAGCAATAAATCCGCGTCGAGACCAAATCCCGCTGCCCTCCCACCCCAAAAGCGCGTCATACACCTCATGGACTTCTCTTCGCCGCTAGCGCTGCGTCTTCTGCTGCTCTTTCCCATCGCCATGGTTGGAGTTCTGCTCACGTTCTACGGCCAAACTCGCCGCGGCATCGTCTTCGGCGTCCCCGTCTCGCCGGACTTCGCCCGCTCCCACATCGCCCGCGCCTCCCTCCGCAACTACCGCCTCCAGGTCCTCGCCGTCGTCTTCGCCGACCTCCTCATCTCCGCCCTCCTCGCCTGGACACCCACCCGCCTCCTAAGCCCACGCATCCTCGTCGCTCTCTTCGCCGTCCCCGCCGAGCTCCTCGGAGCCTGGTTCCTCTGGCGTTACCACAGCCGTCTCGTCGCGCCCCACGCCTCCATCGCCCCCCTCGACCACGACCCCGAACTAGTCCCTCCCTCCACCACGCTCCCCCTCATCGCCACGCTCCTCAGCCTCACCCCCCTCGCCCTCACCGCCCTCTTCCTTCATCTCCACTTCGACCAGCTCCCTCTCCGCTGGCCCATCCACTGGACCCTCGACGGCGTAGCCACCGGCTGGTCCACCCGCACCCTCCCTGGAGTCTTCGGCCCCATCGTCATCGGCGCAGCCATCATCCTTCTCTTCTTCGGAACTTCCCTCTTCATGGCCCGCACCTCCGCTCCACAATCGCTACAGCGCCGCCGAGCTCTAGCTCCCTTCGCCGCACTCTCCTGGCTCATCGCCGTCCTCTTCTGCTTCATCGGCCTGCTTCCCATCACCCACGCCGCGCCCGACCGCCTCATGCTCATCATCGCCATCTATCTCGCCCTCGCCCTCGGTATCACCCTCTGGCTCCTTCACCGCAGCGGCCTCACCTCCAGGCCCACCGAGCTCCCTCACCACAGCGCGCCCGACGCCGGTTCGCACAGCGGCGTCCACCACTACAGCTCCTATGACTCATACGACGGCGCCGTCCTCGTTCCCCACCACCACAGCTTTGGATGGACCTTAAACCTTTCCCGCACCGCCTCCTGGATCTATCTTTCTGCGATCCTTCTCTTCGTCCTCGCCCTCGTTGTACTCATCAAGTAACCCTGCGCTTTCTCCGAGTCTTCTCCTGCATCATCCAAAATACGATGGAGCATAGCAACAACCTGCGCACCTCCGTGTTTCCACCAGCGAACCCAGTCCATCGGGAGCGCAACAAGGCCGCGCGGAACACGACCCACCGACAGGCCAGTTGCTGCAAGGAGAACGACCATGAACGTCCGCTCAAACATTCGCACCCTTCTCATCGCCGCCGCAGTTGCGGTACCCATGCTCACCCTGCCCACCGCGCAGGCCCACGCTCAACTCATTCTCTCCGTCAACATCGCCCCACCCATGCTCCCCGTCTACGCCCAACCCCTCTGCCCCGGCGACGGCTACATCTGGACCCCCGGCTACTGGGCCTACGGTGACGACGGCTACTTCTGGGTCCCCGGCGCCTGGGTCCTCGCTCCCGAACCCGGCTATCTCTGGACCCCCGCCTACTGGGGCTGGGACAACGGCGTCTATCTCTTCCACGCCGGCTACTGGGGCGAGCACGTAGGCTTCTACGGAGGCATCAACTACGGCTTCGGCTACGGCGGCACAGGCTATGACGGCGGCTACTGGAACGGTGGCCACTTCTACTACAATCGCGCCGCCGGCAACTTCCGCGGAGCCCACATCGCCTACGGCTACAGCCGCCCCGTCTCCTACTCCAGCCACTCCACCGTCTCCTTCAACGGAGGCCGCGACGGCATCCAGGCCCACGCCTCCGCACAGGAGATGGCCGCCATGCACGAGAACCACCTCCAGCCCACCGGCGAACAGCTACAGCGTCGCGACTCCGCCGCAACCAACCGCGGCAACACGGTCAACAACCGCGAAGCCAACCAGCAACAGCGCATCACCAACGGCGAACGCTCCGGCCAGATGACCTCCGGCGAAGCCGCCCGCGCCGACCGCACTCAATCCAACATCGACCAGCAGGTCCACAACGACCGCCAGGCCAACAACGGCAGACTAACCAACCAGCAACGCCAGCAAGTCAACAAAGAGCAAAACCACGCCAGCAAGCAGATCAACAACGAGAAGCACAACGACAACAAAGCCCCACACGACAAACGCTAAACCCCAACCCAACGCAACATCGAACACCAACAAAGAACCAACACCAAAAAGAACGGCTGGCCAACAAGCCAGCCGTTCCCTTTGCACTCGCACTATTGGTTTGTCATCCCGTAGGGATCTGCTGTTGCTCTTGCCTTTGCAGTTGCTCTTGCATTTGCTCAAGCCACGACACCACCGCAGCGACCAACCCCCCTCAATGCCGGCGAGGAACCGCATAAACACGCAACATGTCCCCGTGTTCCAGCGTCACGACGTAGACCCCACCTCCACCAACCGCAAGCGCCTCCAGAAGCTCACCGCTCTTAGGCAGCGCAACAAATCCCACCCCACTCAAATCATCCGAATGGAAGACAGAGAGCCACTCCTTCTGCACCATCCCATCAAAGTCTCCCCGCTGTTGCCTGCAGTAAGTAAGCAGCGCCCGTTGCGGCTCCGATACATCAATCACCTCACATCCGCACGCCGACTTCGGGTTGCCAAACGAAGCATCACCACAAAGCAACTGCCGCTCCGTCTGCGAAGCCTGCTCCTTGCCCTCCGCGTCATACCTCGTCAACTCATACAGTCCTCGCTCGTCCGCTCCATAGAGCCCATACCAAAGCCGCGTGGAAGATTCGAACGGAGGATTCTGGCCAACGATGAGGTCATACGGCCACCCGCCCCAATTCCTGAAATGCGCATCAGCATCACCATCTGCATCCCACAGCCTCTGCCGCTCGTTATACGGGTGATGCGACTCTCGGTTCGAGTAATCCTCCACCCAACGTACATCGCGAAGCTTCATGTCGATCGGCTCCATCCCGCCGCCCCTCAACAAGAGAGCATCGAAAGCCTCGGCTGAGCTAACTCCCACGGCCTTCAAAACCTCGCTGCAAGCCGCATCGTTTTTCATCTGCGTGGATCGAACAACCGCCTCCGGAGGAGCAAGCCCAACATGTGCAAACGCCCCCGACATGCATCCAGGACCCACCTTCAAATCTGGTATCGAGAGCAGTTGATTCAGCCGGCTAAAGTCACCATCTTTCGAAATAGACACGGCCCCCCAGCCATCGAATGCGATCCATCTGTTGCTAACCACGCGCGCGAACTCAATACCACCTTCCTCGATGCTCGCAGTATGCATGCTCTTCAATACTTGCCACCGTTTCAGATCGATCACCGTGACAATCGCATCCGGCTTGCGGAAGACAAATCCATGGGGAACGTGAAACAGAAAATCGGTCTTGGCCTTCCACACCGCTTCGCTGAACGCAATCGCATAACGTCCGTCCGGCGTCACCTGAACATTCACCAGAACTCGATCCAGATACTTCGCATCCGCGGAGCTCCAGCCAGGAACCTTCAGCACCTCCTGAACCGGATCATCAGTCCACCATCTCCGCACGCGAATCAATGGCCACTGGCCACTAGTATCAGAATCCAAAATCAAAACACTCTGATCGGATGCAACCGTCATCGCGAAATGATCGCGAACGGACAGGTCCGTGAAGAGCGCATGGTCAAAGGATCCACGTGAAGACAAAACTGGAAGATGAATCTCCCGCACAGGCTCCATCGCAGTCTCAGAGCAATACCCCAGCGCGGGCCCACAAATCAGCACAACAACCAGCAAACGGAACGCGCGCCCCTTGATCATGCCGCCCATCATAGCCCAGCCGCTCCGTCGCCTTCTCCACCGCAACTCTCTACCCTCACCAAGACCCTCTACACTCTCTCTATGCTCTCCACCGCCGCCCGAGCCCGCCTGACCGTCGTCCTCGTAGGCGCACGCAACCCCTCCAACATCGGTGCCGCCGCCCGCGCCATGCAGGACTTCGGCTTCTCCGACCTACGCATCGTCAACGACTTCGCCGCCCCCTTCGAAGCCGCCCAATTAGAAGCAGCCCCACTTGAAGCCAAGTCCGCCGTAGCCGCCCACCACGTAATGCAATCCGCCCGCCGCTACGACACCCTGGCCGCCGCCATCGCCGACTGCACCCTCATCCTCGGCACCACCGCCATCGGCGAGCGCCAGCTCACCCAACCCATCCTTCCCCTCCACCAAACCACCCCAAAAATCTTCGAAGCCCTCAATACCGCCACCCATCCGGGTGGCCCATTCATGACGGTTCCATCGTCATGGGTGGGGTCCGCACACAAGCCCGGCGAGCCCTACTCTCAAATCACTCCCGAGTCCCGTGTAGCCCTACTCTTCGGCTCCGAAAAAACCGGCCTGACCAACGACCAGCTCTCCCACTGCTCCCTCTTAACCACCATCCCCATGTTCTCGCCCAGCGCCGCAGCCCCGGAAACAGCCGCGCGCCACCTGTCCATGAACCTTGGTCAGTCCGTAGCCGTCTGCCTCTACGAGCTCACCCGCTCCGGCTTCGAGTCCTCCATCGAGATCCCACCCACCAACGAACCCCCGGCAACCGCTGACGACCGCGAGCGCCTGACCCAGCTCCTCCTCGACGTCCTCCACCTCACCGGCTACACCCGCCGCTTCCCGGCCAACGCCTCCGAGCCTCTCGTCCGCCAACTCGTCCAGCAGCTCGGAACATCGCACCGCGAAGCCATGACCCACCGTCAGGCCATGACTCTGATGGGAATCCTCCGCCAGGTCCTCTGGCACGAACACCAGAATCCCCAGCCTCCGGACCCCGAAAAACCCGCGCGTCCCAAAACCTAGCTCAAGACCCCATCGCGTAACCCGAAACCGGGTTCAGGATGTAGTCAAACTCACACAGAATGCCTCTTCAGCTCTCCTGCAAGGTTCTCGGACGCGCTTCTCTCCAACCACCGCCGCTGTCTAATTCAAGACAAACGTCTCACCGTTAATACCAGTGGTGGCAACCGCGAGAATGGCTCCTTCAGAGTAATGAGTGCTAGCCTCCTGCACCACCACCTTCGCTCCAACAGGCAACTTTATCGGCACAACTTCACCCGGCGGCAGCGTCACCTCCGCATCCCCGGCCTTCACCTTAATCGGTGCCTGCGTTGCATTGCGGAAGCTGAACTTAACAACCTTTTCGCCGCTGTACTTGGCATGTGTGGGGGTGTGCGCCGCCAACGGGGCCGCAAACATTGCTCCGCTTGTCAGCATCGAAGCACTTAAAACCATGGCTGTTACTACAAAAGTACGCTTCATCTTAAATTCCTCTTTTTCAAAAATTTACGAACGTTGAAACCCCCTGCCATGGTTCAGGAAGTTCATCACAATCATCATTACGTTTCCTTGCGCACCATGGTTCCATTGCGCGCCGAAACTGTTCCACTCCCAACTAGCTAAAATGGACTCTGTGCCTGATCTCCTCGCCAACATGAACCCCCAGCAGCGCGAGGGAATCCTTGCCGTCGACGGCCCCGTCCTTCTCCTCGCCGGCACCGGCAGCGGCAAGACCCGCGTCATTACTCATCGCATCGCCTACCTGATCGAAGAGCGCGGTGTCTCCCCCGACAACATCCTGGCCGTAACCTTCACCAACAAGGCCGCCAAGGAGATGGGCGAGCGCGTAGAAAAAATCCTGGGCCACACCACTCTCGCCCAACCCACCATCGCCACCTTCCACAGCTTCTGCGTGCGCGTCCTCCGCCGCGATATCGAAGCTCTAAGGATTGGCAACAAAGGGCTTACCCACACCTTCGCCATCTACGACGAAACCGATCAGCAGGCCGTGGTCAAACAGGCCATTAAGCGCCTACATCTTGATGACAAACAACTTAAGCCGCGCGTTGCTCTCGGTCGCATCTCCTGGGCCAAGAATCACATGATCGACCCCCAGGAGTATTTCCTGGCCTCCACCAACCCCATGGAGGAGAAGATCGCCCACATCTTCAAGATCTACAAAGAGGAGCTCGATAAGGCGAACGCGCTCGACTTCGACGACTTACTACTCGAAACCGTCCGTCTCCTCAAATCCTCCGCAGAGGTCCGCGAGCGCTATAACCGCCGCTACAAGTACCTCTTAATCGACGAATATCAAGACACCAACCGCCCCCAGTACGAGCTAATGAAGCTTCTCGGTAAGCACGGCAACGTCTGCGTAGTAGGCGACGAGGACCAGTCCATCTACAGTTGGCGCGGCGCGGACATCCGCAACATCCTCGAGTTCGAAAAAGACTTCCCCGAAACTCGCACCATCCGCCTCGAGCAGAACTACCGCTCCACGCAGATGATCCTCGAAGGCGCATCCGCCGTGGTCGCGCAAAATACTCAGCGCAAAGGCAAGAATCTCTTCACCACGCGCGAGGGTGGCTCGCTCATCGGCTACTACGAAGCCCCCGACGGCGAAAACGAAGCCCTCTTCATCGCCGATCGCATCGCTAAATACTTTCGTGAAGCTGCCGCCGGCACGGACAATCCCGTCGAGATGCCGCGCTGTGCCGTCCTCTACCGCACCAACTCCCAGTCCCGCCTCGTAGAAGAAGCCCTGCGCCGCTACCAGATCCAGTACCACATGGTCGGAGGCTTCAGCTTCTACGACCGCGCCG
>JBAVDD010000235.1:0-4517 GCA_049587035.1 Acidobacteriaceae bacterium
ATGTTGCGCCACATGCACCAATCAGCAGGGAACCGTCTCCGCCGCACCAACCTTGCGGGCATTGCCGTTCTCACGATTAGCTTCGCCGCCGTTCTCTCAACCGTTGGCTGCGGCAACCAGTATCGCCCCGTCGTCAGCGCCATCGGCCCTGTCGGCCCCGCCGGCCAACCGGAGAAATTCGCGGTCGCGATCTCCAGCCCCAGCACCACTTCGCCAGGTCTGGCCACCATCGTCGACTTTGCCGGCGATACCGTGCTCGCCACGCCGCAGATCCTAAGTAACCCCAGCTACTTCCAGATCAACACCAATGGGTCGCAGGCCTACACCATTAACGCGCAGGGCTCACTCGATACCTTCCCACTCTCCAATCCTGGCGCGCTGTTGACCAGCGACGTTGTTCAAACGACGCTCCCCATCGGCGCCGAGCCCGTCAGTATCTCGGCCTTCGCGCCCGCCAGCGGCCTCTCCACCATCTTCGTTCCGCAGGCATCTAACAACACCATCGCGGCGATCAACGCCTCCACAGCTGCCCTCTACGACACCGTCGGCGTCCAGGCCGGCGGCAGCAACCCAGTCTACGTCGTCGGCACCACCGGCACCCCGCGCGTCTATGCCATCAGCCAGAACGCCGCCGGCGCCAACGGCCAGGTGGACTCCATCGAGACCGTCTCCACGATTTCGCTCTCTGACTCCGCGCAGATCCCAGTCGGCATCAAGCCTGTCTACGGCGTCATGACCGCTGACACGCGCCGCGCCTTTATCCTCAATGAGGGCTCTGGTACCGTCAACGTCCTCAACGTCCCCAGCGACCAGCTCGACGTCAACAAACCTTCGATCACCGTCGGCAGCAATCCTGTCTGGGCCGACCTCGACTCCGTCGACAACGAACTCGTCGTCCTCAACCAGGGCGACGGCACGCACGCCGGCAGCCTCAGCGTCATCGAGATTCCGCTTTGCAGTGCTGCGGCGCAGCCCACCAACCCCAATTGCAGCGCCACCAACCCCGTCGACGCCACCGGCTTCGGCACTGTCCTTGCGAACGTTCCCGTAGGCATCAACCCTTCCATGGTTTCTGTATTGCAGGGAACTGACAACAACGCGCCCGCTGCCTACGTCATCAACGAGTACGACAGCACAGGCGCCTGCGCCAGCGGCGAAGGCTCCGTCACGGTGGTCAACCTCCAGACCAATCAGGTTGCCGCTACCATCTGCGGCATCTCCGGCAGTACCGCCACCGCCGCCGCCAATGACACCTCCAATCTCATCTTTGGCCACCCCAACTCTGTCTCCGCCACCAGCGGCCAGCCCACCGGCAAGGTTTACATTACCTCGGCGGACAGCAAGTACATGAGTGTCATCTACACCGACACCAACACCGTCGCGACCCACATCCCTCTCCAGGGCAATGGCCTCCGCGTTTTGGTCACCCGGCAGTAAGAACCGAGAACATCCCAGGCAACAGAGAAGAGGCCAGCCGCTGCAAACTTCGCAGCCAGCTGGCCTCGATCTCCTGTTAGTTGCTTCTAGTCCTTACATCCCCGCAAGCACAATCGGTGCAGTAGGCGTCTGCGACCCGCCATTATTTTCCACTGTCACGCCAAATCCTTTGGCCGTAACACCCTTGGGCAGCGCCGGCATCACCACCGTAGCATTCCCGTTCACATCCGGCTTGAACAGCCCGGCAGGGATCGGGGCCTGTCCGGCCTGCGCCGGCAGCAGCCAAAGCTCATAAGTCTTCTGCGGCTGCAGTGGATCCAGGTGGTCGGCCACGAATACCAGCGCGCCCGTCTCCGGAACATACGTCGCATGTGCCTCGGGATCGAGCTTCGGCACAGCGCCTGCATTCAGTGGCACGTGCAGCGCCACTTGCATCGCAGTGGCATCGCGTAGCGTCTGCGCCACTGCCTTGGCCTTCTCGCTCTGCTGCATGCTCTGGCTCAGCTGTGCCGACGCTACAGAAAGGTCCTGCTGCACGGCCTTCCGCTGGTCAACCTGCATTCCGGTCATCACAGCCAGGCAAGCAGCAACGCCCCATCCAGCCCACGCCATGATCGGCGCAAACCGCCGCCGCTCCCGCTCCTCCGGAGCATCCATCTGGTACACCCGGCTGTTGCGCGGATAGAGTACCGGCTCAACATGTTGCTCCACGGGATCCATCGGAATCACTTTTTTTTCTTCGGCCACCTGCCGCAGCAGCCGTTCGCGCGCCTGCGTAGGAGGCGTGTGCATCTCGGCCGTCAGCGCATAGGTCACCAGGTCACCCTGCACCTGGCCCAGCTGCGCGCGGCACTCCGCACACTCTTTCAAATGGGTAGCTGCATCTCTCATATCGGCGTCAGGCAGCAGCTGCAGCGCGAATAGATACAGATCATCGGGCGAAATGTGATTAGAAGTATTCATGCCTGGAACGCCTTTCTCAGCGTCAACAACGCGCTGCGGATACGAGTCTTCACTGTGCCCAGCGGATCGCCGGTCATCTCTGCAATTTCGGAGTGGGTGAGCCCATCGAAAAACGCCATCTCCAGGGTCTTACGTTGTTCAGTGGGCAACAACTTCACTGCGGCCCGGGCGCGTTCCATAAGTATTGAACGTTCTGCTTCATCCGCCAGATTGCATGCGGACGCTAAATTCATCTCTTCTACCTGTTCACTAGGCCGCTTCCTT
This sequence comes from Acidobacteriaceae bacterium, assembly GCA_049587035.1. Taxonomy (GTDB): domain Bacteria; phylum Acidobacteriota; class Terriglobia; order Terriglobales; family Acidobacteriaceae; genus Granulicella. The sequence continues at coordinate 2,665 of JBAVDD010000235.1, forward strand.
CTCAGCGTGTCGATCGACCGATTCCTTGCTACCACTGCCAGCCAACCGCCCAAACTTCCTTTGGTAGCTACAAAGCTGTTCGGATTTCTCCAAATCTGCATGAAAATCTCTTGCATCACATCTTCAGCGGACGCAGTATCACGCAACACTCGCAGCGCTACCGAGTACACAATTTTTGAATAGCGGTCGAATAGAACCGCCATGGCCCTTTCATCGCCCCGCAGGACCCGTGTGAGCAGCTCGCCATCTTCCTCTGGCGTCGGCCTGGCTGCTCCTGTCGACTCTTCCATGCCACTGTTCATAGAACGCACTCGCAGGTCGAATGGATTGCCGCCGGGGCTGGGAAGCAGGCAACCTTTATCTCGCAACTGGAATCCGAGCACCCTTCCAGCATCCCTACAGGGCAGCGATCACCCGGGAAAACCCAGTGTACGTCATTCCTTAGGCGATCCCACGCGACGTACCCCATGTGTCATCCACAAGAGGTGCCGATCTCTATACCTCCCGTACGTATTGCGCTGCTCCCCCAGGCCTCTCCTGTTTTTTCCACAGGCACCACGCAGCTTCCGCCAACCCGCCTGCCGCTCACCACGTCCGCTATCCTGTTCTCAGGCGCCCGCATCCATGAAACTTCGTCTCGACAAGCTCCTCGTTGACCGCTCCCTGGCCGCCTCTCGCGAGCGAGCGCAGGCCATGATCCTCGCCGGCCGCGTCCTGGTCAACGAGCAGCGCATCGACAAATCCGGCGCCTCCGTACCCGACGATGCCACCATCCGTCTCCTCGGCGATGACCTCCGCTACGTCTCCCGCGGCGGTCTCAAGCTCGAAGCCGCTCTCAAAACCTGGCAGATCTCCGTAGAAAACCTCGCCACCGCCGACATTGGAACCTCCACCGGCGGCTTCACCGACTGCCTCCTTCAAGCCGGCGCACAGTCTGTCATGGCTATTGACACAGGCTACGGCCAGATCCACAACAAGCTCCGCTCCGACCCCCGCGTAACCCTCCTCGAGCGCACCAACGCCCGCCTCCTAACCTCGGGCCAACTTCTCCCACTTAGCCCCACCCCCGTCCGTTTCTTCGCCATGGACGTAAGCTTCATCTCCGCCACCCTCGTCCTCCCCGCCGTAATCTCCGCGCTCGCCTCGCCCGAAACCCGCTGGCAAGGCGAAGCCGTCATCCTCGTCAAACCCCAGTTCGAAGCCGGCCGTGAGCACGTAGGCAAAGGCGGCATCGTCCGCGACCCCGCCGCCCACCAGCTAGCCGTCCACCGAGTAGAAGCAGCCGTCCGCGATCTCGGCGGCCAGGCACTCGCCCTCATCGACTCGCCCATCCTCGGCATGGAAGGCAACCGCGAGTTCCTCCTCCACGCCCGCTTTGCCTGACCAAAACCCTCCGCCCCACAAACCCACACAAGCACCCCAGGCAACGGTCGTAATCCGAGCCATCGCTTCCCACGAAGCACCCGAAAACAAAGGGTCTTATGCGTCCTCCCGCCCCCGCGCGTCGTCTCTATCGCATAGACACGTTTGCTTGTACTATCGAGAGAACGCAAGCACCCTGAAATCATGCTTGACGACTCAAGCCTAAGTCGCAACGATCGATCTGCGGCCTCGTGTTGAACTGTGAACCACAAGCCACTTCGGACGCCATGCCACCAGCTCCCATCCCGCAGAACGAGTCATCGCGCCTGGCCACGCTGCGGCGTTACTCAATCCTCGACACGCTCTCCGAGCCCGAGTTCGATGACGCCTCCGCACTCGCTGCGATCATCTGCGACACGCCGATCTCCATGGTCAATCTCATCGATCGCGACCGTCAGTGGTTCAAGGCCAAGCACGGCACTGACCTCACC
>JBAVDD010000236.1:0-4779 GCA_049587035.1 Acidobacteriaceae bacterium
GGCAAACGGAGTGGCGACGGTGGCGTTGCTTTCGTCACCGGTAATTGCGGCTGACGCGAGTTCCAGCGGGAACCTGGGAAACTCGTCCGAAAGCCTTAAGCCAGTAATCGTGACTGCTGAAAGGCGAGCAACCATATTGGAAAACACGCCCGTCGCGATAACGGCCCTGTCGGGGCCGCAACTGCGGCAATCCGGAATAACGCAACTTCAAGACGTCGCCGAAGTCGCACCCAGTGTGGAGATGTCACAGAACTACACGACTACGATTATCACGATCCGAGGCGTTTCGAGCCGAGATACTGGCACGACGGCGGACCCAGCTATCGCCGTATCGCAGGATGACTTTACAATCCAACGCCCGTACGGCCTCGCCGACGAAATCTATGACCTCAATCGCGTAGAGGTCATCCGGGGACCGCAGTCGACGCTCTACGGTCGGAGCGCGACCGGTGGAGCAATTAATTTTGTATCCAACAGGCCTGGCGATCGGTTTGACGATATGGCGAGCATCGAATACGGCAACTACAATACACTGATCACGGAGGGAATGTTGAACATCCCCCTGGCAGAGACGGTTGATGCTCGTGCTGCCTTTGCGACTGACAATCACGCGGGCTACCGTCAAAACGAAGGAATTGGCGGAGCGACACCGGGTGATGATGCGGACGCCGCCTCGGGCCGGGTTGAGTTTCTGTTCAAACCGACGGAGCGTCTCCATATTCTGCTCCGGGCCGATAGCACCCATGAGGGTGGTATCGGACCCACGACGGAGGGTTTCGCCCCCATAAGAATGGTAAATGGTGGTATCGACTACAGCTATGAGCCTCCACTGAACCCTGGCGGTGTCCCGCATGGCTTTCCAAATCAGCAGCTGGATATGCTGCTTCGGTCTACTCAATGGAATGTAAGTTATGAAATGCCGCTTGCAACGATCCAATATATCGGCGGACTCCGTGATACGGAGTACATGAACCTCCGCGATCTAAATGGGACCGACCAGGACACCTATTATTTTACGTATCAGGAACATCCTCGAGATCACAGCCATGAGCTCCGCGTTTCCTCTAACGGCAATGGACGCCTAACGTGGCAGGGAGGTGTATATGACTTCCAAGAGTTCAACAACCAATACAACACCTACCAAAGTTATGCATCGGTGCCGACTCTATTTCGCCAAATTGGCCTGACGTCTCAGTTTGTTTCCTCGGCCGCCGTCTATGGGCAGGTCGGATACAAAGTCATGAAGGATGTAACTATCGAAGTAGGTGCACGAGACTCGTCCGACACAAAGACTCAGAAGGGCAGCACAGTCACGCCAACGGGAACGAACAACGATTACGGCCACATCTCGAGCAATATCAGGACGTACCATGCAGGTATCGACTGGCAATTTACTCCCCGGAATCTGCTGTATGCAAAGTACGATACGGGCTTCAAGCCGGGTGGCTTTGGTAACGTACTGACAACGTTTGTCAGTTTCGGCCCGGAGTATGTTAAGGCCGAGGAACTCGGAAGCAAAAATGTGATTCTGGGGGGCAGGGGTGAAGTTAATCTCACCGCTTATCACTATGACTACACCGATCAACAGGTGAACGAAGCAGTTCCCTCGGGCCCGCTCGCTGGGTTTACTGTGACCGCAAATGCAGGTCGCTCCCAGTATTGGGGTGCGGAAATAGAGCCTGTGGTCAGACTTACCGCAGCAGATCGCTTGAATGCGTCAATCTCCTGGCTACACGCTTATTTCACGGCATTCTGTTCGGCGTATTCCGCAAACGGCGGATGCACACAGAGTTTTGTGGGGCGGGCGCCGGTTCAAGCCCCGACTGTCCAGGTAAACGCTGGTTATGAGCATGACTTCCAGTTGGCTGGAGGCGCGGTGCTTGGCGCGCGCATTCAGACTCATATCGAAACGCAGTCTTATTTGGTCGTTCAAGACTATGTCAATTCGCGTATCGCCCCCTACACACGAAGCGATGCATATCTAACTTACACATCTGCAGACGGCAAGTGGTCCGTCGAGTCGTACGTACGTAATTTGGAGAATGCCGTCGTCATAACTGCGGCCAACACGAACTTCAATTATTATAGTTACGCGCTTGCGCCGCCGCGTACTTATGGCGTACGGCTCACGTACCGGGCCCAATAAAGTTACTCCTTCCGATTCCCAGGTATTCTCCAATGAGATGTGCGCTTGGCGTCAGTTGTGGATCCTCGGACAGGCGGGAGACTCCTGCGTCACAGCCGGTCACAACGCGTGGTCGCTGGTTGCTGAGATCTCATAAGAAAGGCGTGCGGATGTAGATCCCATTGACCCTAAGCAGCTAGATTTGTACATGAGAACTCATATATATACGGCAAGTTTAGAGTTCTAACGTCTGAGTGGAGGGACAGCATGGCAGAGCGGTCTTTTGCGCGCGAGGTCCAGCAGTTGCTTGCTAGTGAGGGCGAAGTCTTCCGCGGGGAAGGGATCCTTGCGATCGCAAAGGCGTTGTTGCAATCCGGCGTCAGCTACGTTGGTGGGTATCAGGGCTCTCCGATTTCCCATCTGTTGGACGTGATGGGAGATGCTCGCGAGATACTCAAGGAGGCGGGGGTTCATTTTGAATCGTCGGCCTCTGAGGCCGCAGCGGCAGCGATGCTCTCGGCGTCCGTGATGTACCCCGTGCGGGGAGCTGTGGCGTGGAAGTCGACAGTTGGAACAAACGTTGCCTCGGACGCGCTAAGCAATCTTGCTTCCAGCGGTGTTATGGGTGGGGCACTCATCATTCTGGGTGAGGACTTCGGCGAGGGCTCTTCGATCCCGCAGGAGCGCAGTCATCCCTTCGCCATGAAGTCACAGATTTGGCTGCTCGATCCAAGGCCCAACCTGGAATCGATGGTGAGAGCTGTTGAGGATGGCTTCGAGCTATCGGAGGCGTCCAATACACCGGTCATGCTGCAAGTGCGAATCCGGGCCTGCCACGTCCACGGACAGTTCATCGCCAAGAATAATCGGAAGCCGCCGTTTACCCTCCGCAACGCGCTCGAGAGTCCTCGGCATTTGGTGGAGCGTGTCGTTCTTCCACCGATCTGCCTCGCTCACGACAAGGAAAAGCTGGAAAGCCGCTGGCCGCGTGCGGTGGAATTCATTCGTACCCGTAAGCTGAACGAGGTCTTCGGACCCGCCGAGGCGGAGGTCGGTGTCATCCTGCAGGGCGGAATGTACAACACGGTTATGCGAGGGCTGCGCCTCATGGGCCTTGCGGATGTTTACGGCGACACCGCCGTTCCGCTTTACGTGATGAACGTAACTTATCCCATGGTGGACGAGGAGATCGCGGAATTCTGCCTGCATAAGAAGGCCGTCCTAATGGTTGAAGAGGGTCATCCAGCTTACCTCGAGCAGGCGCTCATCAGCGCACTCCATCATCGGAGTATTGGCACGCGTGTCCACGGCAAGGACTTCCTCCCTATGGGCGGAGATTACACGGCAGATGTTCTAGGGGCGGGTCTCGGCAAGTTCCTTGAGGTGTACTCGCAGCCCCGTCCTGTCACCGAGACTGCCACGTGCGACGCTATGACCGTGCTCGCCCATGAAAAGGTAAAGGCGCTTGCTACCGTGGTGCCGCCCCGGCCCGCTGGCTTCTGCACAGGATGCCCGGAACGACCCGTGTTCGCGGCGTTGAAGCTCGCCGAGAAGGAGCTGGGACAGCACCACATATCAGGTGACATAGGCTGCCATATCTTCTCTGTCCTGCCGCCGTTTAACGTTGGCGGCAACACCATGGGATATGGCCTGGCCGGTGCGGGAATGTCCGCCTTCAACGTGACGGCCGACAGGCCGTCGATTGCCGTAATGGGGGATGGCGGGTTCTGGCATAACGGCCTCACCTCTAGCATAGGTAATGCTGTCTTCAATAAGCACGAAGGAGTGACTCTTATTGTCGATAACCATTACGCTGCAGCCACAGGCGGCCAGGACCTTCCTTCTTCGCGCGCGACGCTGCCGCAGCGCTCTACTAATCACACCATTGTAGAAGCAGTTAAGGGCGTTGGAGTCAAGTGGGTGCGCCAGACGGAGCATACCTACGATGTCGCCAAGCTGCGCACGACTTTAAGGGAAGCCCTCACTACGCGCGAGCCGGGCCCGAAGGTCATTGTTGCGTCGTCCGAATGCATGTTGAACAAACAGCGCCGCGTAAAGCCGCTTTTTGACAGAGCCGTACGTGAAGGAAAACGGGTAGTCAAGGAGCGATTCGGCGTGGACGAAGACATCTGTTCGGGCGATCATGCGTGCATTCGCTTGTCAGGCTGCCCGTCTCTCTCGGTGAGGTATACAAGCGATCCCCTGAAAGACGACCCTGTCGCAGTGATAGACAACTCCTGCGTTGGATGCGGAAATTGCGGCGAAGTTGCCGAGGCAGCGGTGTTGTGCCCTTCGTTCTACAGAGCGGATATCATCCACAATCCGACGGTGATTGACCGCATTCTGTTCGCCATTCGCTCCACTATCATCGGGCTTTTACAGCGCCGTGTAGACCATCAGCGAACTTCCTTCGCGAGTTAACACCATGGTTTCCAGCGAAGTGCAGCTGTCGGTCGATAAGCCAATTTCAATCGCCATATTTGCTATAGGAGGTCAAGGCGGAGGCGTGCTGGCCGATTGGATCGTCCAGCTCGCGGAATTGCAAGGGTGGGCCGCGCAGGCGACGTCCGTGCCAGGCGTAGCGCAACGGACCGGCGCTACGATCTACTACATCGAGCTTTTGATGCCGCGTCCAAAAGCGCAACCGGTGTTCT
>JBAVDD010000237.1:0-4254 GCA_049587035.1 Acidobacteriaceae bacterium
ACTTGAACCCGCGCCACTCGACCGGATCAAGTCCACTCGCCACCAGTTCCTCGTCGGAATAGATCACATCGCGCACGCAGAACTCACACACCGTCCGCACCAGCCGCTGCGCCAGAATGCAGTTCAAGGCGGACACAAAGTTATAAGGCTCCACGCCCATATTCAAAAACCGCCCCAGCACATCCACTACGTTGTTCGCGTGCACGGTAGTAAACACCAAATGCCCCGTCAAAGCAGAGTTAATCGCAATCTGCGCCGTCTCCGCATCGCGGATCTCGCCCACCAGAATCTTGTCCGGGTCATGCCGCAGAATCGACCGCAACCCGCGCGCAAACGTCAGCCCCTTCTTCTCATTCACCGGAATCTGCGTGATCCCGCGAATCTGGTACTCCACCGGGTCCTCGATCGTGATGATCTTGTCTTCTTCACTCTTGATCTCGTTCAGCGCCGCATATAGCGTGGTCGTCTTACCCGAACCGGTAGGCCCCGTCACCAGCACCATCCCGTACGGCTCCTTGATGTACCGCCGGAACCGCGTCAGGTCCTTCTCGGCAAACCCCACCACATCCAGCGAAAGCTGCTTGAACTTCTCCGACATCGACTCTTTATCCAACACGCGCAGCACAGCATTTTCGCCATGCACCGTAGGCATGATGCTCACGCGGAAGTCAATCAACCGCCCCTTGTACCGCACCCGGAAACGTCCATCCTGAGGCACGCGCCGCTCCGCAATGTCCAGCTCGCTCATCACCTTGATGCGCGAAAGAATCGTCTGGTGATGTTCCCGTGCTATCGGAGCCATCGCCTGCTGCAGCACGCCATCGATGCGGTACTTCACCTGCAGGCAGTCGTCGAACGTCTCCAGATGAATATCCGAAGCGCGCCGCTCCAGCGCCGTAAAAATCGTTGTATCCACCAATCGGATAATCGGCGAAATATCGTCATCCGCCGTTAGCTTCTCAATCGAGATGTTCTCTTCCGCGTTCTCCTCATTCGAGAGCACATCAAACGCCAGCCCCTCGCTAGCCTCATCCAGCACGCGCTGCGACTGCTCATTCTTCTTCAGCAGGTCCGTAATCTGGCTAAGCGTGGCTACCCGCGTCACAATGCGCGCTCCCAGCAACCCTGCAATCTCGTCGATTACCATCAGCTTCGAAGGGTCCGCCACCGCAATCGCCAGCCGCCCCTCGCTCTGCTCCAGCGGCACAAAGTTGTACCGAAACATCATGTCGACCGGCACGCTCTTGAACAGCTCCACCTGGATCTTGAAGTTCTTCAGATCCACGAACTCCGCGTGGTAGCGGCGCGCCAGCATCTGCGCCCTCTCCACCTCGGAAAGCGCTTCGTTGCCATACGGAATTGCAACCGGGATCGTTGTCATAGACTTCACACTCGTTTCCGAAACCTTCGCCGAGACCTAAGTCCCCACGCTGCTCAAACTAATAATCGGGTAGTACAGCGCAATCAGCACAATCACCACCACCCCGCCCATCACAATCAAAATCGCCGGCTCAATCAAACTCATAATCGCCGCCAGGCTCGTCTGCACATCTTCCTCAAAAAACTCCGCCACCGAGTTCAACATCTGCGGCAGCGCACCCGTGCTCTCTCCCACTTCAATCATCTCGATCGAAAGCTCCGGAAACACGCCCGTTCTCTCCAGGCTCGCCGACAATCCCTTGCCCTCACGCACCGTATCCACTGACATATATACGGCCTTCGCAATCTGTTTGGACTCAATCGACCGCGCCGCCGTCTCCAGGCTCGGAACCAGCGGCAACCCACCCGTCAGCAGCGTCGCCAGCGTCCGCGAAAACAGTCCCACCTGGTACTTCAGCCAAACCCCGCCCACCACCGGCGTCCCAATCCTCACCTTGTCCACAAACGTTCCGCCGGCCTCGGTCTTGGTCCACCGCAACACCAGCCAGACCACCAGCCCCACAACCGCCAACACATAGAGCCCATAGTGCTGCGAGTCTTTCCCCAGCTCCAGCATGAACACCGTCAGCCCCGGCAGCTTCGTCCCCAGCTGGCTATAGAGCTGCGCAAACCGCGGCACCACAAACGTAATCAGGAAGGTAAACAGCCCCGCCACCATCACCACCAGGAACGCCGGATAGATCAAGCTCGCGCGCAGCTTCTTCCGGAACGTCAGCGACACCCGCTGAAAGTTCAGGTACCGCTGCAACACTTCCTCCAGGTTGCCCGACCGCTCGCCCGCCAACAGCGTCGTCGTATACACCAGCGGCATCGTTCCCTGGGCCTCAAACGCCGACGAGATCGACTCGCCCGTCTTCACTCGCGCCGCAACGTCCTCCAGCTGCGCCCTGAAGCCAAGATCCTTCTGCCGCTTGGCCAGCAGGTCCAGCGAGCTCAAAATCGGCAACCCCGCCTTGACCAACGTCAAAAACTGCTGGTTGAAGATCAGAAACATATCCAGCTTGATCTTCTTCTTCGCCGACCGCCCCAGCGTCGACCGCGGCTTCACCGAATACACCAGGTACCCCGCCTGCGTAAACCGCGCCCGCAACTCCTCCGCCGTCGCCGCAGCATGCGTCTGCTCCTGCACACGGCCGCGTTCGTCGGCGAGTTTTACGATGAATTCGTTCATGCGTACGCTTGGGCTCTACCCTGGTGGACTATCTGACATCTTAGACGTTCCCCCCGCCCTTTCGCTCAATCCTCGGAGACCGCACCTCGTCCGTAAACCGGCGATGAACCACTCTTCCCCACACGCAAGTAGGCCCCGCCAACTCGGCGAGGCCTACTTCGAGCCAATCTTCACAATCAGCAAACGCGCATACTTACACGCTGAAGCTCGATCCACACCCGCACGTCGACTTCACCTGCGGATTTTCGAACTTGAACCCGGCAGCCTCCAGCGTCTCCACATAGTCCACCGTGCAGCCGTTCAGGTACATCGCGCTCGTCGCATCCACAAACACCTTCAGATCGTCGAAGCGCGCAATCTTGTCCATCATTCCGGCGGCATTCTCAAACGACATCGAGTACTGAAACCCCGAGCATCCGCCGCCAGCCACACCAATTCGCAGCCCCGCAGGCACCGGGTCCTGTGTAGCCATAATCTCCTTCACCTTCGCGATCGCCGCGGGCGTCAGCACAACAGGCGACGACGGGGGAGCAGGCGCATTCACAACTTCTACGGTGGGATTCACAGCAGTCGTAGCCATAGGTCTTGTTTCTCCTTGGAAAGCACAGGCTCGTCTGTTCCTACTCCCAGACAAGGCCTCCTATCAGTCTAGTCGCCGGTGTCCGTCGCAGCAAGCGACAACCGTACCAACGCCTGCACATTCGATGCTCCAACACACCCCGGGATTCTTCCCCAGGAACCTTCCCTCGGCCCAGCCTCCGAAAAACGAGCATCCACATCGCTCCAACCACGTCCAATTAACGCCATGCGACTCCTGGAAGCACTTGCAACCGCATTCTTTAACACCTTCGGCATCACCCAGCCCAGCGAGCACAAACGCCGCCGCGCTTCCTGGTTCCTCTTCGGAATTTTGTCCCTTCTTGTGCTCGCCTTCGTTACCGCAGGTACCATACTTTTCCGCAAGTTATAAACTAAAGTGTATAAGCCCGATGAACCAAGGAAGGTTACCATAAAAGGTTAGCTGCAAAGCACTTTTGGGCGTATTCTTTGGTTGCCGGCCCCGCCTGCCATCGGGCTCACGCGTCTGTGATCCTGTGTGGTATCTCGGACCAGGACATCACTTTATTTCTGGGGAACGTTATGACTACACTTCACATAGTTGCCATAATCTGGGGTATTTGCTGTACTGCGTTTGGTGGCCTGATGATCTACCGTGCCACGCTCACGCAGCACGAAACGGATCAGCTTTTCCTCAGCGAAGCCGCTCTTCCCGATGTTCAGGAAGAGAACGAAGAGATCATCCGTCGCGTTAATTTTATCCAGCCCTATTGCGCCGGAGCTTGCGGAGTAGCCGCCTTGTCGAGCCTGATTTTCTTCAGCGTCTGGGTCGCAGGGTTGATCGCTCAGTCGCGCTCTTAAGTTTAGTTTGGTTCAGATCTGCAGCCCGCCACACCAACGGCCGGCCTCAGCACATTTGTTGTCTAATCGAAACTCAGCAGCCTACTCCTCCGCGAGTAGGCTTTTTCATTTCCCGATTAAGCCTTTTCAACTCTTCCAAAACCCCGTATAACCCCAAACCTCCAATCTCATTCTTCGCCTTTCTCGCCAAAATGCGATAGAGTGTTGCCAGCTCCGGCCCACAC
>JBAVDD010000238.1:0-2689 GCA_049587035.1 Acidobacteriaceae bacterium
CGAGCGGGTTGGAGGGTGCGTGGACGGCGACTCCGACGAAGTGGGACAACGCTTATTTGGAGAACCTTTACAAGTATGAGTGGGTGTTGACGAAGAGTCCGGCGGGGGCGCACCAGTGGACTCCCAAGGAAGCGGCGGCGCAGGGTACGGTGCCGGATGCGCATGATGCATCGAAAAAGCATGCGCCGATGATGTTTACTTCGGACCTGGCGCTAAGGCTTGACCCGGTGTATGAGAAGATCACGCGGCGTTGGCTGGAGCATCCGGAGGAGCTGACGGAGGCGTTCGCGAAGGCGTGGTTCAAGCTGACGCATCGCGATATGGGGCCGGTGGCGCGCTATTTGGGGCCGCTGGTTCCGAAGGAGCCGCTGGGTTGGCAGGATCCGATTCCGGCAGTGGATTATGCGCTGATTGGCGAGGCGGAGATTGCGGCGCTGAAGGCGAAGATTCTGGCTTCGGGGCTATCGACGGCGGAGTTGGTGAAGACGGCCTGGGCTTCGGCGGCTACGTTCCGCGGCGGCGATAAGCGCGGCGGGGCGAATGGTGCACGGGTTCGGCTGGCTCCGCAGAAGTACTGGGCGGTGAATGAGCCGGCGGAGCTGGGGAAGGTGCTGGATAAGCTGGAAGGGATTCAGAAAGAGTTCAATGGCGGGCTAAAGGGAGGGAAGGCAGTTTCCTTGGCGGACGTGATTGTGCTCGGCGGCTGCGCGGCGGTGGAAGCGGCGGCGAAGAAGGGCGGGTATGAGGTGAAGGTGCCGTTCTCGCCGGGGCGCGCGGATGCGTCGCAGGAGCAGACGGATGTGGCTTCGTTTGCTCCACTGGAGCCGGCGGCGGATGGGTTCCGAAACTTTGTGAAGACGGGACACACTGAGATTGCGGCGGAGCTGTTGCTGGACAAGGCGAACCTGCTGACGCTGACCGGGCCGGAGATGACGGCGCTGATTGGCGGGCTGCGGGTGCTGGGTGCGAACTTCGGGGGCACCGCGTATGGCGTGTTCACGAAGCGGCCAGGCACGCTGACGAACGACTTCTTTGTGAACCTGCTGGACATGCGGACGAAGTGGTCAAAGTCGGCTACTGCGGACGGCGTGCTGGAGGGCACGGACCGGACGACGGGCGATCCGAAGTGGACGGCCACTGTGGTCGACCTGGTGTTTGGTTCGAACGCGCAACTGCGTGCGCTGGCGGAGGTGTATGCAAGCAGCGACGCGGCGGAGATGTTTGTGCGGGAGTTTGTTGCGGCATGGGCCAAGGTGATGGACCTTGACCGGTTTGAGTAGGGCAGGAAGTAGGAAGTAGAGAGAGGCGAAGGCCCTGGCTGATGGTTGCTGGGGCTTTCGTGTTTTGAGGCGCTTGCTGCGGTTTGAAGTTTGCGCGGAGTTCCATCGCTCGATCTAGACTCTGCTCTACGCTCTACACTCTAGGTATATGGCTGGTGCGTGGCGAACGGTCGGTGGGTTGGCGGTGGTGGTGGTTGCGGTGGGGCTTGTGGCGCAGGCGATTCGGCCTTCGCTGGGTGAGCCTGCGGGGCCGCAGGTGGAGGTGGCTGTGCCGCCGCAGGTGAGAGAGATTCTGGTGCGGCGGTGCTATGCGTGCCACTCGGATGAGCCGCAACTGGTGTGGTGGGATGAGGTGGCGCCGATGCGGTGGGTGGTGGCGTCGGATGTGAAGAGGGCGCGGGCGGTGTTGAATTTTTCGGAGCTGGGGACGAAGCCGGCGGGGGTGCAGCGCGCGGAGCTGTATGAGTCGGTGAACCAGATTGCGCTGGGGGCGATGCCGCTACGACTTTATTTGTTGGGGCATCCGCATGCCGGGGTTACGGCGGAGGAGTTGGCGGTGTTAAAAATTTATCTGGTTCCGTTTGCTCCGACGGGGAAGGCTGGTGGTGTGGCGGCGAGTGTGGTGCCGAAGCATTTGATGGAGCCGGCGGAGCCTTCGTTGAATGGGGTGCCGTTTCTGCCGGGGTTTGCGGATTGGCGGGTGATGAGCACTACGGATCGCGGAGACAATCACACGCTGCGAATTATTACGGCGAATGATGTGGCGATGCGTGCGATTGAGCAGCATACGTTGCCGTCGTGGCCGGAGGGTGCGGCGTTTGCGAAGATTACGTGGCAGGCCGTCGATGATGGGCATGGACATGTGGTGCCGGGGAAGTTTGTGCAGGTGGAGTTTATGGAGAAGCATCGCGTGCAGTATGCGGGCACAGGCGGGTGGGGGTTTGCGCGGTTCAAGGGTGATGATTTGAAGCCTTATGGGAAAGGCGCTCATTTTGATAATGAGTGTTTGGGTTGTCATGAACCGGTGCGGGGGAATGATTATGTTTACACGCTGCCGTTGCCGCGTGCGGCTGTTCAGTCGCAGGGGGTGGGACGATGAAGTTGCGTTTGGTTGGTTGTGTGGTGTTGGTGTTGGTGTGCGGGTGCGGTCGTAAGAAGATTGCGGATGCCGATTTGTATAACGTGCAGGCTGGGTTGGGGGCGGGGTTGCCTTATCCGGTGTTGGAGTGGAAGGCGATTACTACTTCGGTGGATCGCGGGGATGAGACGACTTCGACTTTATTTGGGAATGATGCGGCGGTGAGTGCGGCGCGCGCGGGGAGTGCTTATCCGGCGGGGACCGTGTTGGGCTTGGTGACCTGGCGGCAGAGGGACGATCCGCATTGGTTTGGGGCGCGGATTCCGGGACG
>JBAVDD010000239.1:0-3404 GCA_049587035.1 Acidobacteriaceae bacterium
GATAGACGCGAAAGGGAATACATCGATGAAGGCTCTCTGGATTGTGCTTGGTGTGCTTGGCCTGGTGGTACTGGTGGTCATCCTCACCTTCGGCAGCTACGTCTCGGCCAAAAATCAAATGGTGCAGCTCAATGAGGACGTCGACCAGACCTACTCCCAGGTGAGCATCGTGCAGCAGCGCCGCCTCGACCTCATTCCCAACCTCGTAGCCAGCGTCAAAGGCTACGTCGGCGAAGAAGAGGCTGTGCTCACCAACATCGCCAACGCGCGCGCCGGCGTCCTCGCCGCCTCTTCCAACCGCGCCGCCAGCATCCAGGCCAACACCAAGCTCGACGCCGCCATCCTCCCCCTCTATCGTCTCCAGGAGGAGTACCCCGACCTCAAGGGCAACCAGCAGTTCATGCGCCTCGAAGACGAACTTGCCGGCTCCGAGAACCGCATCGCCGTCGAGCGCCAGCGCTACAACAAGGCGCTCGAAGCCTACAACGTCGACATCCGCCAGTTCCCCAACAGCATCTGGGCCAACATGGCCGGTTACCACTATCGCGACGAGTACTTCAAGGGCAATCCCAACAACAGCGCCGTTCCCACGGTAGACTTCGGCAAATAGCCGGCAGCCCTACCAAACGGCCCTAGCGCAACAGCCCGCGATCTCGCAGCCCTCGCAGCACCCGCTCAATCGACCAGTCCAGCGCCTCCGTGCCCGTGACTGTAATCGAAGCGCGTGCCTGCGAGGGCAGCACATACAACTCCGCCATCGGCCTCACCGCTGCCTCAAACTGCTCCCGCACGCTCTCCTCGGTCCGCCCGCGCTCGCGCACATCCCGATAGATCCTCCGGTTCAAACAAACCTCGTCCGGCGCATCCACATACACGCTGAAGTCATACAGCGGCCAAAGCTCGTCGTAATGCAGCGCCATAATCCCTTCCACCACCAGGTACGCCGCCGGCTCCACTGCCTCAAAAACCCCTGCCACCCGCGCATGACACGCAAAGTCATACACCGGCCGCCGAATCGCCCGCCCCTCCGCCAGCTCGCGAATATGCTCCACAAACAACTCGCTCTCCAGCGAATTCGGATGATCGAAGTTCTGCTTGTGCCGCGCATCGAGAGGGAACTGCGACAGGTCCCGATAATAAAGATCCAGCGGAAACAGCGTAGCGTCCAGCTGTGTCGCCAACTCCCGCGCCAGCGTCGTCTTGCCGCTGCCGGAGCATCCCCCAATCCCCACCACCACGGTCTGCCGCGGCAAGCTCATCTGTTCCGGTTGCTTCTCCCCACGTCGTTCATCCATCATTCGTCCTAAGCCGTCATCGCCGCCACCTGCGGCACCAGAGCCTTCACCAGCGACGTAAACTGCGCCTCCATCCGGTGCCCGATCTCCATCACCTCTGCGTGATGAATCGGCTGGTCGAGCACACCCGCCGCCATGTTCGTCACCAGCGAAATCCCCAGCACCTCAATCTCCATATGCCGAGCCACAATCACCTCATGCACCGTACTCATCCCCACCAGGTCCGCGCCCAGCACACGAAACGCGCGAATCTCCGCCGGCGTCTCGTAGCTCGGCCCCAGCACCGCCAGGTACACACCCTCCGGCAGCGAAATCCCCTGCCGCTCCGCCTCCGCATGCGCCAGCTTTCTCAGCCGCGGCGAATAAGCCGCCGTCATATCAAAGAACCTCTGTCCCGCCCCCTTCCGCAGCCCAAACCGAGGCTCATTCCGCCCCAGCGCCGCATTCGTTCCCGTCAAATTAATGTGATCGCTGATCGCCACCAGCGCCCCCTCACCGTAGCTCTTGTTGATACCCCCCGCAGCATTGGTCACAATCAGCGCCGTACATCCCAGCAGTCCCAGCACGCGCATCGGGAAGGTCACCTCGTTCATCGAGTAGCCCTCATAAGCATGCACGCGCCCCTGCATCACCACCACATTCACGCCGCCAATTGTACCCAGCACCAGCTTCCCGCTGTGTCCCTCCACCGTCGACACCGGCCACCCGGGAATCTCTCCATAATCAATCGTCGTCGCGTCCTCCACCTGCCGCGCAAAGTTCCCCAGCCCCGAACCCAAAATAATCGCCAGCCTCGGCTCCGGCTTGTGCATCGAGCGAACATACGCCGCAGCCGCAAACGCACGCGTGTAATGGTCAGACATCGTCCTACCTCGTTCCTACTTAATCAGCATGCTCACAATGCTCGCCGACATCAAATTCGCCATCGTCCCTGCCAGCATCGCCCTCACGCCGAGCCTTGCCAGATCGCCTCTCCGCGTCGGCGCCAGGGCTCCAATGCCGCCAATCTGCATCCCAATCGAACCCACATTCGCAAACCCGCACAGCGCAAACGTCGCAATCGAAAACGTCCGTGGCGACAGCGTAGTCTTAATCTTGCCCAGCATATCGAACGCCAGAAACTCATTGATCATCGTCCGCGTTCCCAGCAGGTTCCCAATCACCTTGCACTCGTGCCAAGGAATCCCGATCAGCCACGCCACCGGCGCTCCTATCACTCCCAGTACATTGTTCAACGAGTGAGGGAAGGGAACATGCCCATGCGCCCAGGCAAAGTTCGAAATCCCCAGCATAATCCCATTCGCCAGTCCCACCAGCGCCACAAAGCTGATCAGCATAATCGCCACATTGAACGCCAGCTGCCCGCCATCGATCGTCCCGCGCGCGATCGCACCCACGAAGTTGTCGTCCGAATGTTCCTCGCTGGGCGGCATATTCACCGTGCCTGCCGTAGCTGCCACCTCCGTCTCCGGAACCAGCATCTTCGCTACAAGAATCGTCCCCGGCGCCGTCATGATCACCGCGCTCAGCAGGTCCTTGGCATTGATCCCGAACAGAATATAAGCGGCCATAATTCCGCCCGAAACATGCGCCATCCCCGACGTCATGATCGTCATCAACTCACTCCGCGTCGCTCCATCCAAAAACGGACGAATCGTCAGCGGAGCCTCCGTCTGCCCCATGAAGATCGACGCCGCCACGTTGGTAGACTCCGCGCCAGAGGTCCCCATCGTCCGCTGCATCAGCCACGCCACCACCTTGATAATCTTCTGCATCAGCCCAATGTGGTACATGATGGCGAAGAACGCGCTCACAAAGATAATCGTCGGCAACACCGAAAACGCAAACACGCTCAGCCGGTTCGACGGTATACCCAGGTACCCAAACACCAGCCCCGATCCATCCGCCGAGTGCGCCAGCATCCCCGTAATCACACCGGACACCTTGGCCAGCATCTCCTGTCCAAACGTCCACTTGATCACCGCAATGGCGAAAAGGATCTGCAGCCCCAACCCCCACGCCACCGTCTTCCATCGAATCGCCCGCCGGTTGGTCGAAAACACGTAGGCGAGGCCAACGAACACAGAAAGTCCAAGAAGTCCGGTAAAT